>NZ_LXTT01000004.1 GCF_001683915.1 Allomuricauda sp. CP2A
AAAGAAAGTCTTCATCTTGTATTGTTGGCTACCATGGTCTTGTTGATTACTTCATGTGCATCAAGAAAAGACGTAGTTTATTTTCAGAACTCAAACAATTTTGAAACTTTGGTGGACAAGAACACCTTTTCACCAAAATTTAAGGTCGATGATTTGGTCGGTATCCATATATCCACCCTTAACCCGGAGGCAAGTGTGCCGTTCAACCTATTCAGGGGATCACAGGAAGACGGTATGCGTCCCGAACAGGTTGATTACTTGGTAGATCAAGATGGTGAAATCGATTTTCCCGTAATAGGAAAAATCAAGATAGCGGGTCTTTCCCCAGAAGAGGTCAGAGTACTTTTACGGGAAAAGTTGAGTGATTACCTAAAGGACCCCATCATCAACATTAGATTAAGAAACTTTACTGTAACGATATTGGGAGATGTCAATAACCCCGGTACTTATTCAGTCCAAGGAGAGCGAATTACAATTTTGGAGGCTATAGGGCTTGCTGGGGATTTAACCATAAAGGGTAGGCGTGATAATGTAATGGTCATCCGAGATTTTGATGGCACCAAAGTCTATACCAAGGTTGATTTGACCGACAAGGAAGTTTTGAGCTCTCCGGTATATTACTTGACACAGAACGATGTGGTATATATAGAGCCCAACAAGTCTGCGGTTACGGCCTCAAGTCTTGACAATAGGGCCGGTCTATATGTATCAATAATATCAACTCTAATTACATCAGCAATCATCCTTATAACTAGAAACTAAGTTATAATCCTATTTACACCATTTGGTAATGAGTCAAAACAATATTAATGACTTTAATTTTAGTGATGAAATAAGAAAGTACACCAAAAACTGGAAGTGGTTTGTTCTGTCTTTTATCATTGGACTTATAGTTGCCCATCTTTTTGTTCGATATGCTACGCCAAAATATCTGGCAAAAGGAAAAATACAGATTATACAAGAAAAATCGGCAAGCCCCGGGGCCAACCTTTTACAGGACATCGATGTTTTTTCCGATATGGAGAACAATGTTGAGGATGAGGTTGAAATAATCACATCCCGATCCAACCTGATTGAAGTGGCCAAGAAATTGGGCCTCAACACCAAGGTATATTCCCTGGGCAGCATCCGAAACACGGAACTTTACAATAACTCACCGATAACCTTGAACATCATCGCGCCAGATTCTACCATTTACAAGGCGGATTTTGAGTTTTATTTGGAATTGAATTCTTCCACCACGAGTTTTGGCTATTCATTTGAAGAAGATGACGCCCCCAAGAATTATGCATTCGGTAAGAATATTACAACGCCCATTGGTGATATAGTTATAACCCCAAACACAGATTATATTAGCAAGCATTTGGGGAAAAGACTCAAGGTACAGGTGGTTCCCCTTTCAACAATTGCTACGGAATACCAAAACGAGATCATTATCTCCAAGCCAAATGATTTCTCGAACATTCTGGACATTAGCTTGCAAGATCCCGTAAAGGAAAAAGCGAGGGACATTATTAATGAATTGGTTACCATATATAACAAGAATGCCATAGAAGATAAACAACAGATCGCGGATAGGACTTCAAGCTTTATTGAAGGACGGATAGCCGATATATCATCGAGCCTTTCGTCCGTAGATCAATCTGCAGAAGATTTTAAAACGGGCAGGGGAGTCACGGATATTGCTTCTGAAGCTAATCTCAATCTCAACGTTGGGGCAGCCAACCGCCAAGATCTGGCCAATGCCGAGACGCAATTGAATATTGCTGCATCTATGCGTGACATGGTGGATCAGCAAGAAGGGTTTGAAGTGCTTCCGGCCAATTTAGGGTTGTCTGACCCTACTATTGCCAACACAACACAGCAATACAACCAATTGGTTCAAGAAAGAAACCGCCTGTTGGAAAGTTCCAATGAGAAGAACCCCGTTATTGTTAATCTGGATCAGCAATTGAGTAGCTTAAAAAGGACCATGCAGGCAAGTTTGAACAGTACCGTGAACAATTTGGGGCTGCAGGTCAATACCTTGAGCGGGCAACAGGCCATCATCAATTCAAAGATTTATTCTGCGCCAAAGAACGAAAGGGCACTACGTGATATCACAAGACGCCAGCAGACCACCGAGTCATTGTACCTCTATCTCCTACAAAAAAGGGAGGAAGCCCAAATAACGGTAGCTTCCACAGCACCAAAATCAAAAGTGATTGACAGTGCGTATTTTGAAGAACTTCCGGTATCCCCCAGAAAAAAAATAATTTATTTGGCCTTAGGGGTTTTGGGACTTTTAATACCATTCGGCACAATCTATGCCAAGGATATGCTGGACAATAAAGTGCACAACATGCACAATTTGGAGAAAAGGGTTCATAGCAGCATACCTATTTTGGGAGAATTGCCACGACTTTCCAAAAAAGAACAAAAAATTGTTACCAAGGATGATCGTTCGGTACTGGCCGAGGCATTGCGTATTATCCGAGCCAATTTGGACTATTTGATAAAATCCAAACCCAATGGGAAGTCCAACAATATTATTTACATAACATCTAGTGTGCCCGGTGAGGGAAAAACCTTTTTGTCCGTGAACCTCTCCATGATTTTGGCCAATACCCACAAGAAGGTCTTGTTGATTGGGGCCGATGTGCGTAACCCGAAATTCAAAAGTTTTTTTACCGGAAAGAACGTTGATAAACTTTCAGTGGGTCAGAACAAATCAGATTACGGGTTGACCGAATATCTACATGATCGTAGTATATCTTCCTACAAGGAAATTGTCAATACAATGCTGGTGCATGATAACAATTTTGATGTAATTTACTCGGGTAGGATACCCCCAAACCCTTCAGAGCTCCTTATGAGTGGTAGGTTGAAAGAGCTTTTTGATGAAGTATCTCAACGCTATGATTATGTAATTGTTGACACGGCGCCCATGATGCTGGTTTCAGACACGTTATTGATCAGTGAACATGCAGACCAATTGATCTATGTTACCCGGGCCGATGTCACTGAGACCAAGGCACTCGATTTTCCTTTAAAATTGCAGAAGGAAGGCAAGATAAAAGGACTTTCTTTTGTGGTCAATGATGTAAAATTGAACAACTTAGGGTACGGCGGCAAGTATGGCTACGGCTACGGAAAGGTGGCCAAAAAATGGTGGAAGTTCTAAAACCCCCATAGTTTAAAAATATACTCATTACATATGATTTTCATCGAAAAAAAGCGCAGGTAAATCCTGCGTTTTTTTTTCTTCCAAACCATTGAACTCAGGTCATTGTATTTTATCGATAAAGAAATAGGATTGAACGAATATAACATGCTCTTTCCCTAAGCTTCATAGGCATTAAAGTATCTTTAGACCTTAGTATTGCCTATTTTTTAGCTAACAAAAAAATGGTTGAAAACACTTTTACCGTTATGAAAAAAAATTACCCCAAATTCCTATTGTTGTTTGTGCTTTTTGCAACAATATTCTCAGTTAAAGTTCAAGCACAACTAAGCTTTCTGGATAGTGATTTAGATTTAAATGGCCAGGGAACGTTTACTTCAGGGATTACATCGTTGACCTATGGACCGGATGGGAGACTCTATGCCACCGAATATACAGGATTGGTCCATGTAATGACCGTTCAACGTGACGGCCCCAATGACTATAAGGTAACTGACATGGAAACCCTAACCGGTGTCCAAGGAATACAAAACCACAATGATGATGGCACCACCAATTCCAGTACTCTAAGGGAAACCACGGGATTGGCCGTAGCTGGAACAGCGACAAATCCCATTATCTATGTGGCTTCCAGTGACATTAGGGTAGGTGGGGCTACCACAGGCGACGGAGACACAGGCTTGGATACCAATTCAGGAACCATTACTGGCTTCTATTGGAATGGAACTTCTTGGGATGTTGTGGATTTGGTGCGGGGGCTACCGCGCTCTGAAGAAAATCATGCCACCAACGGTTTGGAGTTTGTAAACATTGGAGGTACAAATTACTTGATTGTGGCCCAAGGGGGGAATGCCAATGGAGGATCTCCTTCAGTCAATTTTGCCTTATTGGGCGAATATGCCCTTTCTGCGGCTATATTGGCAATAGATTTGGATGCTATTGAAGGAATGCCCAACAAGTTTGATAATGGAAGAATATACAAATATAATCTACCAACATTGGATGACCCAACACGCCCAAATGCAAACGGAGTCAACGATCCAAGTGCCCCTGGCTATAACGGTATTGATGTAAATGACCCATTTGGGGGCAATGACGGATTGAACCAAGCCAAGGTCATCCCCGATGGCCCAGTGAAAATTTTATCGCCCGGTTACAGAAATGCCTACGATTTGGTCGTTACGGAAAGCGGTGCACTCTATGTTACGGACAATGGTGCCAATGAAGGTTGGGGAGGGCTACCTGAAAATCAAGGAACAGCCAATGTAACCAATGCCTATCGCCCCGGAGAACCTGGCGGAGATATAAATACCAACACGGAGAATGGTGAAGGTATGGACAACGAAGATCATCTGGAGCTCATTACCACGGATATTCAGAATTATACATTTAATACATTTTATGGAGGACACCCCAATCCAACTCGGGCAAACCCCACAGGTGCGGGACTGTTGACCTCTCCAGATTCCAACCCTAATAATGCTACGTTTCGAACGTTGATCTATGATCCATCAAATCCACAGGCTGGATATACAGATGATCCCTCCATTGCGCTTCCTGCGGATTGGCCGCCGGTTGAGGTGGCAAACCCGGTTGAAGGTGACTGGCGTGGACCAACTGTGGACAATCCTGATGGGCCAAATGATGCCCCCATCGCAATTTTTCCAAGAAACTCCAACGGTATTGATGAGTATACCGCCAGCAATGGGGATGATTACTACAAGGGCAACCTTTTTGTAGGGAAGAACAACGGGATATTGCACAGGGTGGCCTTAAACCCTGATGGCAGTTTGAATACGTTGGAAGCATCTTGGGCTTCCGGTCTAAGTGCCGGTGGAGCCGGCAATGCTTTGGGGATAAGCTGTAATGGTGATTTAGACCCTTATCCAGGAACCATTTGGGTGGGTCTTTTTAATACCTCCAGTGGGGGAATTGTCATTTTGGAACCCCAAGATTTTGTGGAATGCCTAGATCCCAGTGACCCTGAGTATGATGCCAATGCCGATTACGATTTTGATGGGTTTACCAATCAGGATGAAGAAGATAATGGCACCGATCCCTGTAATGGGGGGTCACAGCCCAGTGACTTTGATGATGATTCAATTTCTGACCTAAATGACGATGACGATGATGCAGATGGCATCTTGGATGCCAATGATCCTTTCCAATTGGGCAATCCCAATGTAGGAGGGAGCGATGCCTTTGAACTGCCCATCACCAACGACCTGTTTTCAGATACGGGCCTTGGTGGGTATTTAGGTCTGGGATTGACAGGGATGATGAACAATGGCGATACGGGCAACAACTGGTTGGACTGGTTGGATAAACCTGGTCCAAATCCAGATGACTTACTGGGTGGAGCCATTGGTGCATTGACCATGCAAATGCCGGACGGAACGGCTTTTGAATCCAACAATGATCAAGAAAAAGCATTCCAATACGGTGTTCAAGTGGACCAATCCACGGGAGGCTTCACAGTACACAGTCAAATTAGAGGTTTTGATTTGACCCAAAACCAGTTGTACACCAATGCGAACACACCAAACGGAGAAATTGGTATTCAGATTGGTGATGGTACGCAGAGCAACTACATTAAGTTTGTGGCAACGCCTTCGGGACTTGTTGCACAACAAGAAATAGGGGATACTGCCCAAACTCCTTTAACTTTTAATATTCTAGAGCCCAACAGACCCAGTTCAAGCATTGACTTTTACTTTGTGGTCGATGCGGTTTCAGGAGATGTCTCGCTACAATATCAATTGGATGAAGGTTCAAGAATTACGTTGGGTACTATAACAGCAGAAGGCACCATTTTGGATGCCATTCAACAAACAAACACCGATTTGGCAGTTGGGGTTATTGGTACATCCAATGCTTCTGGTTTTGAATTGGAAGGTACATGGGAATTTTTGCATGTAAAGGCAGAAACCCCTACAGTGGTCCAAAGCATTCCAGATATTGAAAAACTGATAGACTCCGTGGATGAGAATATCAACCTGGATGTTTATTTTGATGACGACAATGGAGCAGCCAATCTTACTTATGAGGTTTTAAGCAATACCAACAATGAGATAGGTGCAAGTGTTACGGACAATATCTTGACACTTTCATTCCCTTCCACAGCAGAGGTGTCGAACATTACGATCAGGGCAACCGATCAAGACCTTAATTCTGTGGATGATACCTTTACCGTAACGGTAACCGAAACACCACCCATTTTATATCGGGTAAATGCCGGAGGACCTCTGTTGTCCAGTATTGATGGCGATATTGATTGGGAAGAAGACACAAAAGCCAATAATTCAGTGTATTTGGCAACAGCAGGAAGCAATAGTTCTTTCAGTGGATCAATTACAACTACCGATGGTTCGGTAAACACAACCACAACGCCTATAGAAATTTTTGCTACAGAGCGATATGATAATACACCAGGAAGTCCCAACGTAGTTTATTCCTTTCCAGTTGCTGCGCAACCGGCCAATTATGAGGTCCGCTTGTACATGGGCAATGGCTTTGATGGAACTTCACAACCAGGACAACGAATTTTTGATGTGGCCATAGAAGGAACCATTTTGCCTTTGCTCAACAATGTAGACTTGTCTGCAACCTATGGGCATGATGTAGGTGCCGTGATCAGCCATGTTGTAAAAGTTAGTGATGGGGTTATAAATATTGAATTCCTACATGGACTGGAGGAAAACCCATTGATCAATGGTATTGAGATATTGGATGCTTCGGATTCGGACACACCAATTTATGTAAACCCCATTGCCGATCAGTTAAGTTTTGCTGGTGATGATGTTGATGGAAGTTTCGCGCTCTATGCAGCAGGCGGTGACGGTAATCTCAGTTTTTCAGCTACAGGTTTGCCCCCAGGAGTGGATATTGAACCCACCAACGGACATATTTATGGTACCATTGAAGAGGGGGCCTTTGCGGGCAGCCCCTACAACGTCACCATAACAGTTGATGACAGCGATGGACTGACCAGCGATAAGGTAGAGGTAAATTTTGTATGGGAGATTGTTGAACCCTATATGTACCGTATCAATGCAGGTGGCCCACAAGTTGCAGCTTCCGACCTAGGGGCCAATTGGGAAGATGATCTAGGAAATGGAGCCCAGTCAGGAAATAATTATACAGTGAACACAGGACGTACCGAAGATTATGAAGTGATGTCCTTCAATAATAAGCATAATTCTATACCAGCATACATAGACAATAGCACATATTTGGGCATTTTTAATGCGGAGCGTTATGACCTGGCCACAGCACCTGAAATGGAATATGTCTTGACCGTTGAAAATGGCGACTATGTGGTCAATCTCTATATGGGCAACAGCTTTGATGGTACCAGTAATATAGGAGACCGTGTTTTTGATATATTGTTTGAGGGAGCATTGGTTGAAAATGATATAGATCTTGTTGAAAGATTTGGCCACCAAATTGGAGGAATGGTTTCCCATCCGATAACGGTTAATGATGGCGAATTGAACATCTCTTTTGGCCATGTGACCGAGAATCCTTTGGTTAATGCCATTGAGGTATATGCAGTGGATACAGGTAACCCCACATTGACGTTGGCAAGCATACCAGATCAAGACAACGGCATTTTGGATGCCGTCGATTTCAATGCTTCGGCAACGGGTGGAGATGCTGGTGAGCAGATTACCTATTATATTTCCGGTCAGCCTCAAGGAATAACCATTAATCCTTCAACAGGTCAAATATCCGGTACTATCAATGCGGCCGCAGCAACAGGTGGCCCAAATAGTAATGGTACCCACTCCGTAGTGGTCACCGCAGTGAAGCCATTATCAGCTCCATCCAGTCAATCATTTATCTGGACAGTTGACACACAATTGTTATGGAACGACAAGGATGAAAATGAAAATTATACCGCCAGACACGAAAATTCTTTTGTACAAGCTGGCGACAAGTTTTATTTGATGGGTGGTCGTGAAGAGGCACAAACAATCGACATTTATGATTATACAACAGATTCATGGACTTCATTGATTGATTCAGCGCCTAAGGAATTCAATCACTTCCAAGCAACCGAATATCAGGGTCTTATTTGGGTCATCGGTGCATTCCAAGACAACCTCTATCCCAATGAAGTGCCAGCTGAATACATTTGGATGTTCAACCCAGCCACTCAAGAGTGGATTCAAGGTCCTGAAATACCTGTGGGTAGACGAAGAGGTTCCGCAGGCTTGGTGGTCTATGATGATAAGTTTTACTTAGTAGGCGGAAATGAGGACGGGCATGATGGAGGTTTTCAACCTTGGTTTGATGAATACGATCCCGCCACGGGCACTTGGACACCTTTGGCCGATGCACCAAGGGCAAGGGACCACTTTGCCGCAGTAGTGATTGGGGATAAATTATATGCTGCGGGGGGTAGACTTTCCGGTCCTTTCCCTAATGATGTTTTCAAGCCTGTTATCCCAGAGGTTGATGTATACGATTTTACTGCTGGTACATGGAGTACCCTACCGAGTGGACAGAATATCCCAACACCTCGTGGAGGCGCAGCTGCGGTAAACTTTAACAACAGGTTGGTGGTGATTGGTGGAGAGGTACAAGATGAGTTGGTCTATGGGGTCAATACAGACGATGCCCTGGCCATTACAGAAGAATACGACCCAGTGACGCAGTCATGGGACCGATTGCCTGACATGAATTTTAAGCGCCACGGAACGCAGGCCATTGTTTCTGGACCTGGGGTTCATATTTTGGGTGGTTCTCCGAACAGAGCAGGTGGAAACCAAAAGAACATGGAGTTTCTAGGAGAAGATAGCCCTGTGGGATCCCCGAGCGTGGTCAGTGTGCTCTCTTCGGCCACTACAGTAGTTATTAATGATGAAGAAACGGTTGATATAGATTTGGATGTCATTGACGGTAATGTTGGAATTTTTGTAAGCTCTATGGAAATCACTGGAGCCAATGCTGCTGATTTCAGCATAGATTCAGGTGAATTGACAAATGCCCTGATCAACCCAAACAGCACACATACATTGAGTGTTTCATTAACGGGTACAGGAGCAGATAGAACGGCTATCTTGACCGTTAACTATAACGATTCGAGTACCTATAACATCGTACTCACCAATAACCCAGATGCTACCTTCGGAGTAACAAATCCCGGAGATCAGTACAACTATGAGGGAGATGCGGTATCATTACAAATTGAGGCAACCAGTCCGAACAACACTACGTTTAGTGCCACCGGATTGCCGCCAGATTTGACCATAAATGAGACCACAGGTATCATAACAGGGACCATTGATGATGGCTTTATAGGTGGCAGTGGTGACAATTTTATTGAAGAAAACGGATTGGTGGTCATTGAAGCGGAATCCACTGATACCTCAGGCTGGGATATTACCAACTTGGATGGAGCAACTGGTATTGTTGCCAACAACAATAATTTTAATAATATAAACGGAAGTACACTATCTTATGAGATTACCATCAGTGAAACTGGTGTCTATCGTTTTAATTGGAGAAGTTTATTTTCAGGTCCTGATCCAACGGAAGAGAATGATAACTGGCTGCGTTTCCCAAATAATGATGATGTTTGGTTTTTCGGAATTGATGGTTCTGTGGGCAACCCGGGAACCGAAGCGGATATTATTGCCAACCTTCAAGGGGCACAATCAGAAATTGTTTTCCCGATAGGTAGTTCAAGGATAACCCCTTCAACAACGCCAGAGGGTGCAGGGGCTGATGGGTTCTTCAAAGTATATCGAAGTGGGGGGAGTCCTGAAACCTATGATTGGCAGGCTAGAACTTATGATAACGATAACCATGAAATTTTTGTATGGTTTGTAAATCCAGGCACCTATACCATGGAAGTTTCAGAGCGTTCTGCAGGCCATGCCATAGATCGAATGGTTTTGTATAAAGTGGACGAATGGGGCTATAATAACAACACCAATGCGGTACTTAACGCACCCGAATCCCAACAAGGTGGTGGTGTAAGTGGCCCGGGTGCAGCAGTTGATAGTCCATATAATGTTACTGTTACGGTGACTGATGATGGTGATCCTGCAGGCAATGAAACCATCGACTTCTTGTGGTACATCGGTGAACCTGGCGACTTGATTGCCGTTCCACAAGCTGATGTTACCAGTGGTTTTGTACCCTTGACCGTCAACTTTACAGGAAGTAATTCTTTGGATGATGTTGGTGTGACCAGCTATTCATGGGACTTTAAAGATGGTACGCCAATCTCAAATGAGGCTGATCCTACACACACCTTCACAACAATTGGAACCTATGTGGTTGATTTAACCGTTACGGATGACGATCTAAATACAGACACAAAGAGCATAACCATTGACGTTATTGGAACAGGAGTAGCTCCTACGGCCGTGGCATCTGCTGATGTTACTGAAGGGGATGCTCCCTTACAAGTTGCTTTTGATGGCAGTGGTTCAACCGATGATTTGGCTATTGCCAGCTATTCTTGGGACTTTGGAGATGGGACACCATCAACAGAAGTAGCCCCCACCTATTCTTTTGATACACCTGGGATTTATAATGTAGAGCTTACCGTTACAGATGTAGAAGGCCTTACAGATACCGATATAATAACCATAACGGTAAACCAACCCAATCTGCCACCTGTGGCAGTGGCAACTGCTTCTCCAGAATCTGGAATTGCGCCTTTGGAAGTTTCTTTCATAGGTAGTGGCTCTACGGATGACGTGGGCATTGTAAGCTATGCTTGGAACTTTATTGATGGAGGAATGGCTGCGGAGGCAAACCCAACATACACATTCAACGCACCGGGAACCTATGATGTTGAACTTACGGTTACCGATGGCGGTGGATTGACCGATACGGATATAGTGACTATTACCGTTTTACCAAATGAGGCCCCGGTGGCCATGGCAACAGCTGATCCAGATACAGGAACGGCACCTTTACAGGTTGCTTTCACCGGAAGCGGTTCAACAGATGATGTGGGCGTTGTAAGCTATGCTTGGGATTTTATAGATGGTGGAACATCAACAGAGACGGACCCAACATACACATTCACAACACCGGGAACCTATGAAGTTACCTTAACGGTTACTGACGCAGGCGGATTAACAAGCATGGATACGGTGACCATTCAGGTTACTGAACCAGGCAGTAACGAAGCTCCAGTAGCAGTCATATCTGCAAACCCAACAATGGGTCAAGCTCCGCTTCCAGTTATCTTTAATGGTGCTGGTTCAACAGACGATGTCGGTATTGTTACGTACTTCTGGGATTTCAAAGATGGTACTACCTCCAATGAGATTAATCCTGTAACTACATTTGAAACAGCAGGAATTTACAATGTAGAACTTACAGTGACTGATGAAGAAGGATTGATTGATACGAACATGGTTACCATCGAAGTTACGGAACCTAGTGGCAACGAAGCTCCAATAGCAATTGCTTCAGCAACTCCCATGAATGGTGACGCCCCGCTGGAAGTTTCCTTTACAGGAAGTAACTCCACAGATGATGTTGGCGTAGTGGGCTATGCATGGGATTTCAATGATGGGGCCAGTTCTGCTGAGGCCGATCCAACTTATACCTTTGATGCCGTAGGGACCTATCAAGTCACATTGACGGTCACGGATGCAGAAGGATTGATGGATTCTGCAACCTTAACAATTGAAGTGACAGGTAATGAGGCTCCTGTTGCAGTGGTAACAGCCACTCCGGAATTTGGAGATGCACCTTTGGAGGTGGAATTTACAGGCTCGGCCTCTACAGATGATGTTGGCGTAGTGAGCTATGCTTGGGATTTTGGTGATGGAGGTACCTCTACGGAAGCCGATCCAACCCATACGTTTGAAACCGCTGAATCCTATGAAGTCACATTGACTGTTACTGATATCGAAGGGTTGACTAACTCCACGTCCATAACAATCGAGGTGTCGGATAACGCTCCTACTGGATTGGAAATGTCAGCCATTGTAGCTCCCAACCCAGCCAGGGATTATGCTAACCTTCAAGTAACGAATTTGCCGGATGGAGTGGTGATTACCAAGATCAACCTGCACGATTCCATTGGAAGGCTCATGGAGTCGATTGACCCAGTGCAGGTTGATGGAGGAGCGTATAGTATTCCAACTTATATGCTCAGGGATGGGTTGTATTATATTACAATAGAACTGAGCGAAGGCGACCCAATAGGGATTGAACTATTGGTCAGGAATTAAATTTAAAGTGTTTTTCAAATAAAAAAGAGGGCGATTTAATCGCCCTCTTTTCATTTCAAATATTCATTGAATATATCAATAGAACTGTTCAATGGTATCATTGACTATGGTATCAAGCATTTTGCCCATCTTTTTGGTAATGGTTGCCTCTTTCAGGGATTTCAATTGTTGCATATTATGAACATCACTCCCCACGAAGTCTATAAGATTGTTCTCCATGAGTTTAAGAGCCTTTGATTTTACATCGCTACCGTAATAATTGGCCAAAGACAAAAGGTTAACCTGAAAAAGAGCCCCTTTTTCCTTATAAGCCCTAAGACGCTTGGATGTACTGCTCAAAAAAAGATACCGCTCTGGGTGGGCAAGTACTGGGAAAAGTCCTCCAGAAATAACTTTGTCAAGAGCCGAATTCATATTTATGGGAGGTTGCAAAAAAGACATTTCAACCAACAAATGGTATTTCCTAAGCAACATGATCTGATCGTTGCGTAGCAATTGTTCAAAATTATCATCGATCATGTGTTCTGCAGCCTTATCCAATGACACTCCATCCATGCCTTCACGATTCAATGCATTTTTCAATTTTTCAAAAGATTGCTGTATGGTTTCTGGGGTATTGGGATAGTAATTGTGCATAATATGTGGCGTACATACAAACCTTGTAACGCCAAACTCACCAAAACCTTTGATCAAAGCGATTGAATCTTCAACAGTCTTTGCACCATCGTCAATACCGGGGAGGATATGATTGTGGATATCCACCAGTCCCCCTAAATGATCCACAAGAAATTCTTTCCTGGAAAAAAAGCTTAACATACAAAACGTTTGGTGCAAAAATAGGCCGAAAAATTGTTTCTCTCCCTTAAAAGCAAAAACTGTACAACACTCTTAAAAACAGAAGGTATACCATAAGATAGTAAAATCTCGGCCTTAAGAGTAAAGCGTTGGAAGTTGGATGGACGTCCAATTCTTTCGTTCATCGAATTTTATGGCAATTGGTCTTAATTGACATAGTGCAGCGGCACAAGTTGAAACTTGTGATTTATATTCGTATAGCCCCCCATCGTTACAAATTACAATCAATTATGAGAAAATAAACGTTTACGGGATTTCCCCGCATTTTACCTAATTACTTTTTTGTCCACATAAAGAACAAATATGATACAACTTTACCCCACAATACATAGGTGTATCCGACTTCTATGTATAACTTTTTTATTTTTTTTAAGCAGCTCGACCTTTGCGCAGGTCAGTTTTTCATTGAATGAGCTCAATTTGAATGGGTTTACATCCATTACAAATGGAACATCCTTGAAGTTTGGCCCGGATGGAAAATTATATGTTGCGGATTACCGCGGACTGATCAAGATTTTTACCATAGAAAGAAACGGCCCGGGAAATTATATGGTTACGGCCACAGAGGAATTGGATGCCATAACCACTATTCAAGACCATAATGATGATGGAAGCCTATTCTTTAGTTCCTCAAGGGAGACCTTGGGAATAGAAGTTGGGGGCACCGCAGAGAATCCTGTAATCTATGTAGCTTCCAGCGATTTTAGGATTGGAGGTTTTGGTAGTGGAGGAAATGGAGATAGTGGTCTCGACACCAACTCGGGAATAATAACCCGCATTACATGGACAGGTTCCGATTGGGACGTTGTAGATATTGTTCGTGGGCTGCCAAGATCAGAAGAAAATCATGCGACCAACGGTTTGGAATTGGCAGAGATTAATGGAGTGAGGTATTTACTCGCAGCACAGGGTGGCCATACAAATGCAGGGTCACCTTCAAGAAATTTTGCGTACACAGGAGAATATGCCCTTACTGCGGCCCTGCTAACCGTTAACTTGGAAACCCTGGAAAGCATGCCAATCCAATTGGATAATGGGCGTCAATACATTTATGACTTGCCCACTTTGGATGACCCCAGCCGCCCAAATGTGAATGGTGTTGTTGATCCAAACGCACCCGGTTATGACGGTGTGGATGTTGGTGATCCCTTTGGGGGCAACGATGGTTTAAATCAAGCGGTAATAGTACCTGGAGGTCCTGTACAGATTTTTTCCCCTGGACACAGAAACATATATGATTTTGTTGTTACCGAAAGCGGTGCCGTTTACATTACTGATAATGGAGCTAACCAAGGTTGGGGAGGGTTCCCTTTTGGAGAAGGAACGGGCAATGTAACCAATGATTATGACCCCTTACAACCTGGTAGCAGTTCAGATTCTGGAGGTGAATCGGTCAACAACCGGGACAACCTTAAAATGGTGACCAATAACATTAACACCTATGTTCCGGGAAGCTTTTATGGAGGACATGCCAACCCAACACGAGCCAATCCCGTAGGAGCAGGCTTATATACCAACCCTTCCAGCGATGGAACAACCAATGGAGCGGTTTTTAGAACCCAGATTTATGATCCAGATGGTTCCACTCCAGGTTCAACCACAAATCCAGATTTGGGCTTGCCCGCAAACTGGCCTCCTGTGCCAGTAGCATTGGCAAATCCTGTTGAAGGCGATTGGCGGGGGCCGGGCATAAACAACCCAGATGGGGATGATGCAGAAATTATTACACTTTGGGGCACCAACACCAATGGTATTGATGAATATACAGCCAGTAATTTTGGTGGGGCCATGCAAGGCGATTTAATTGCCGGGGTAAATACTGGAAGATTGAGACGTGTTCAATTAAACCCAGATGGGTCATTACAAAACCTGACCACTAACTTTTTATCAGGGCTGGAAGGGAATGCACTCGGTGTGACCTGTAATTCCGATACGGATATCTTTCCAGGATCAATATGGATAGCGACCCTTGAAGGTGGTATATACGTATTTGAACCTCAAGATTTTATAGTTTGCAACCCGCCCAGTACGCCAGGCTATGCAACAGATGACTACGATTTTGATGGGTATACAAATCAAGATGAAGATGAGAATGGGTCGGACCCTTGTAATGGGGGATCCCAACCCAATGATTTTGATAAATCTGCCGGGGGCACTTTACTTTCCGACTTAAATGACCTTGATGATGATAATGATGGGATTCCAGATGCCCAAGATCCATTTCAATTGGGAGATCCCAAAGATTCCGGGACCGATGCCTTTAGCATACCGGTGATCAATCAAATGTTTTCAAGTAATACCGAACTAAAGGGTTATTTAGGGTTAGGCTTCACTGGCTTAATGAACAATGGGGATCCCAATCCAAATTGGTTGCAATGGTTAGATCGTAGAGATGATCCAAACGATCCCAACCCCAATGATATTCTCGGTGGGGCCATCGGGGCCATGACAATGCAGCTGACATCTGGAACTGCTTTAGGAAACGCCAATAATCAAGAGAAAGCTTTCCAATATGGGGTGGAGTCTGATATAACAACAACTCCCTATACCATTGTCTCTAGACTGATCAACTTTACAGATAACCTACAGTTGTACCATGCATCCAGTCCGGCCAATGGCGAATTGGGCATTTTTATGGGTGATGGAACCCAGAGCAACTACATTAAATTTGTAATTACCCAATCCGGACTGCAGGTACGTCAGGAAATAGATGATACAGAACAGACCCCTCTGGAATTGGCCATTGCTCCCAACAATCGCCCTGGAGCTAGTGCCATCCTATATTTCTTGGTAGATCCTTCCACAGGTGAAATAGGATTGGAGTATGCCTTTGACGGTGGGCCGCGGCAAGCTTTAGGTTCTATCTCAGCCCAAGGAGCGGTCCTTGAATCAATCCAACAAGCAGGAAACCCATTGGCGGTTGGACTTATTGGTACTTCAAACACAACAGGTGTTGAATTGGAAGGAACATGGGATTATTTAAATGTTATTGGAGGTGCACCAACAATCACGGGAACCATCTCGGATATTCATACCTACATCAACTCTGGATCCGACACCTTTAATTTAAATAACTATTTTGATGATGATAATGGGAATCAAAATCTTGTTTATTCGGTAGCGGGCAATACAGACCCCAATATTGGCGCCCAGGTCAATGGAAATATTTTAACGCTTAATTACCCATCAACAGCGTCAAATAGCAATATTACCATCAGGGCAACCGATCAAGACACAAACTTCACTGAATTCACGTTCAATGTTAATGTGGCCGCTTCCCCCGTAATTTATAGGGTGAACGCCGGTGGTCCGCAAATAGCGGCATTGGACGGAGGTATTTCTTGGGCTGCGGATACAAACAGCAACCCAAATGAATATCTTATTCAGCTTGAGACCAATACGGTAGGAAATGTACAGTCCATGCAATCTTTCGATGCTTCGGTGGATTTGTCAACCACCCCTACCGATATTTTCGACACATCTAGATATGACACTTTTGAATCCATTCCCCATGTCACCTATTCCTTTCCAGTGAGCCTTCCTGGACTTTACGAAATTCGACTTTATATGGGAGAAGGTGTAAACGCTACTTCAGAAGCTGGGGAGCGGATATATGATGTTGAAGTTGAAGGGAATATTTACCCCAACATGGACAATATTGATTTGTCTGGGGATTATGGCTTTAGAAACGGTGTAGTTCTTTCACAAACTATTGAAGTGCTGGATGATTTCATCAATATTTCCCTGATTAATTTCAACAGTGGAGATGCCGTGATAAGCGGTATAGAGATCATAGAATCTTTTGATGCCAGCAATCCCATAGATATACAGCAACTGGCAAATCAAACCAACCAAGAAGGGGAAGCTTTGAATGGCAGTCTGTTTGTTCAAGCATCAGGGGGGGATGGTAATCTTCAGTACTCTGCAATTGGTCTTCCTCCAGGAATAACCATTGAACCTACAAATGGCCAGATCGGAGGAACCGTTGAAACGGGTGCTGCCATTGGGTCACCCTATAATGTGACCATCATCGTTGATGACAACGACGGAGATACTGAAGACATTGAATCAATGTCCTTTGAATGGGTGATACTGCCCGAAGGTGTATTTGAACTGAACATCAATGCAGGTGGTCCGGCCCTAACACATAATGGGGTAGATTACCAACAAGACGAGTATTTTATTGGTGGAAATACTTATGAAAATTCTGATGCTCAACTTCCACCATTATACCAGACCGAACGTAGTTCCTCTGACCAGTTCTATAGCTATGAGATTCCTGTTCCCAACGGTGACTACATTGTACAGTTACACATTGCAGAACTATATTGGGGTGCAACTGGTGGCGGCGAAGGCGGCGAAGGACTCAGAGTGTTCGATGTAACTGTCGAAGGCTCTTTGGTGCTCGATGATTATGACATAACAGCGGACGTTGGTCCTGAAACACCTACAGTCAAAAGCTATCCAGTTACGGTAAATGATGGGATACTGAACTTATATCTATCCGCATTGGCCTCCGATGGAGGAGTGGATCAGCCTAAGTTGTCGGCCATACAGATCAGTGGTGGTTCTGCGGCAAGTTCTCCACCCGTTGCCCTTACAGAGGCAGATCCCATTAGCGGTAATAGCCCTCTTGAGGTCAATTTCACAGGAAGTAACTCCACAGATGATGTAGGAGTCGTAGAATACCAGTGGGATTTTGGTGATGGTAGCCCAGTGTCCAACGAAGCCGACCCAGTTCACACCTATTCAGTTGCCGGCAGCTATGATGCCATGTTGACGGTTACCGATGGAGATGACCAGACAGATACCGATACAGTGACCATTACGGTAACGGATGGACCAATTGGTACGGAATGGATCCTTAAAAATGAGGACCAAAATTATACAGGAAGACACGAATGTTCCTTTGTTCAGGCTGGCGATAAATTTTATCTTATGGGTGGCCGTGAAAGTGCCAGAACAATAGACATATATGATTATACAAACGATTCGTGGACTTCGCTAGTCGATTCAGCACCATTTGAGTTCAATCACTTTCAAGCAACAGAATATCAAGGTCTTATATGGATCATTGGAGCTTTCAAGGATAATTCGTTTCCAGAAACTCCCGCTGACTTTGTATGGGCATTTGACCCTGTAAATGAGCAATGGATACAGGGACCAGAGGTGCCGGAAAACAGAAAAAGAGGCTCTGCAGGATTAGTAGTTTATAACGATAAGTTTTATATAATTGGAGGAAATACATTAGGACATAGTGGGGGTTATGTGCCATGGTTTGATGAGTATGATCCAGCCACTGGAGTTTGGACCGCACTAGAAGACCTAGATGCTCCAAGAGCAAGAGATCATTTCCATGCAGTGGTAATCGGTGATAATTTATACGCAGCAGGAGGAAGGCAATCTGGTGGCGATGGAGGTGGTTTTAAGCCCGTATTGCCAGAAGTTGATGTCTATAATTTCACAAGTGGTTCTTGGAGTACCCTCGAAGCTGATCTCCCAACCCCTAGAGCAGCTCCGGCTGTAGCAAACTTTAATGGGAATTTGCTTGTTATGGGTGGAGAGGTTCGTGATGAAATTGTATACGGCGAGAATGTTGACGATGCCCTGCGAATAACAGAATCGTATAACCCATCCACCGGTGAATGGACAAGATTGGAAGATATGAATTTTGAGCGTCATGGTTTTCAGGCTATTGTATCGGGCAGTGGGGTGTATGTAACTGCTGGATCTCCAAGTCGAGGAGGTGGTAATCAAAAAAACATGGAATATTTCGGCACTGATGCTCCAGTTGGAGTGCCAGGAACATCAAGCACCTTAAATGCACCTTCCACAGTACAACTGAGTTCTGGAAACAATGTGTCGGTAGAAGTGGATGCTTCAGGGGGTAATACAGGCGTATTTGTTACAGCAATGGATATTACTGGACCAGATGCATCTGATTTTGCCATAGTGTCCGGGGCTCTAAACCCTGGGTTCATTAAAGCAAACTCTACACATCAGTTAGTATTGATTTATTCAGGTTCATCCAATAACGCTACAGCAGATTTAGTAATTGATTATGGTATTGGAGAAACATTGACAATTGGATTGGAAGGAAATCAAGGTGGTGTCTCTGGAACGATATGGCTGGAGGACTTCGGGGACCTGGCCAACGGAACCACTGTTGACAACGGTTCCACGGCGTGGACATCCGTCCGTGACGGTGGCACCTTTGAGGTCTTGGATGGCCGTTTCATGGCCAGAGGTGCCAGTGACACCCCCGGGGCATGGACCTCTGAGGTAATTGCCATAAACGGAACCGTCTCGGTCTCGGTGGATGTTGATGATGACAGGGACAACAAGGAGGGTGATGATTTTGTGAGGGCACTGTACATTTTGGACGGTGGCACCCCGGTGGAGTTCGGTTTTGTATCGGACGACATAGGCCCGCAGACCTTTACGGCCGATGGCCTTACGGGCTCCACGTTACAGATCGTCATTGAGATGATCGTCAGCGGTAACCCAGAATTTTATTTTATTGACAATATAACCGTAACCGGTGAATCCACGGGCGGCACAACCTATGCGCTCACGGTGAACAACGGGGGCGGTGACGGGGCCTATGAGCCTGGCACGGTGGTCAACATCGTGGCCGATGCAGCACCCACGGGCGAGCAGTTCGAGGCCTGGACGGGGGATATTGCCTCAGTCACGGACATCAACAGTGCCTCCACGACCGTTACCATGCCATCCTCCAACGTGAACCTGACCGCTACGTATAGCCCAATCGGCGGAACAACGTATGCGCTCACGGTGAACAACGGAAGCGGCGATGGAACGTATGAAGCGGGAGAGGTGGTCAACATCGTGGCCGATGCGGCTCCCACGGGCCAGCAGTTCGAGGCCTGGACGGGCGATATCGCCTCAGTCACGGACATCAACAGTGCCTCCACGACCGTTACCATGCCATCCTCTGAGGTGAGCCTTACGGCCACTTATGGCCCGATCCCTTCGGGGGGAACGATATGGCTGGAGGACTTCGGGGACCTGGCCAACGGAACCACTGTTGACA
>NZ_LXTT01000015.1 GCF_001683915.1 Allomuricauda sp. CP2A
AGGGAAAATCACATGGATTTCAACAATCCGCCATCAATGGGAATATTGGTTCCCGTAATGTAGGCCGCTTTATCCGAAGCCAAAAATGCGACCAAATATCCATATTCTTCCGGTTTTCCTATTCGCTTCATAGGGACTTTCTCCTCCATACTGGAAAGGACTTCCTCTGGTGAAACCCCCATTTTTTCTGCCTTTTTGGTATTGAGTTGGGTAATTCGGTCCGTATCAAAATAGCCTGTCAAAACACTGTTTGCCGTAATGCCATCTTGGGCCACGTCAAAGGCCAAGCTCTTGGCCCAAGTGACCACAGCTGCCCGAATGGTATTGGACAGTGCCAAATAGCTCAATGGCTCCTTTACCGAAATGGAGGCCACGTTTATGATGCGCCCCCATTTGCTTTGTTGCATGTGTTTTAACGCCAGTTCTGTGGTATAGACCACCGATTTGAACAGCAAATCAAAGGCTTGTTGGTAGTCATCCACACTTTTTTCCAAGGCACCACCACCTTCGGGTCCTTGGGTGTTGTTTACCAAAATATCAATGGTGTTGTGTTCAAAAAAAGAGGTAATAACCTTCTTGAAGGCACCAAAATTGGAAAAATCAACCACCAGATATTGATGCTCCTGCCCTTCATGGGTGTTCAATTCACCGATAATGGTTTTCATGCGTTCCTCATTTCGTGCCATAAGGGTGACACTGGCGCCACTTTCGGCCAATTGCCGTGCAATGGCTTCACCAATTCCTTTACTACTTCCGCCCACAAGGGCTTTTTTTCCTTTTAGTGATATGTTCATGTGTTACTTATATTCTTCTCGGACAGGGCTAAAAATGTCCATTAGTTTGCAGGGTGTTATTGCTTTTCCACTATGTGGAACATTGGATGGGATGATTACTACGTCCCCTGGTCCATAAGTACCTTTTTCACCGTTCAGGGTAAATTCAAAAGTACCCTCCACTACATGCATAATTTGTTCATGGTCGTGTTGGTGCTCTGGTACTTCGGCGTCTTGGTCCACATCCCAAAACACCCAACTCATTCGTTCTCCATGCACCAATTTTCCATGATAGCCGGGCATGATCTCCTTGGGTTCGATTTCTGATAGGTTCATTGGGTTTAATTTTATTCGAATATAAAGATTAATAAGATGGATTCTTTGTTTGGATTGGTTTTCCCATTGGCTATTTTTGAACGATAAACACGATTGATGAACATCCATTTTATAGCCATTGGGGGAAGTGCCATGCACAATTTGGCCTTGGCCTTGGAACACAAGGGGTACAGCATCACCGGAAGCGATGATGTGATTTACGAACCTTCCAAAAGCAGATTGGGCGCCAAAGGACTGTTGCCCGAAAGTTTTGGTTGGTTTCCTGAAAAAATCCATGACCAATTGGATGCCGTTATCTTGGGGATGCATGCCAAACCCGATAATCCCGAGTTGCTCAGAGCCCAGGAATTGGGGCTGAAGATATTTTCGTACCCCGAGTTTTTGTACGAGCAGTCCAAATACAAGACCCGTGTGGTGATTGGCGGGAGCCATGGCAAGACCACCATTACTTCAATGATTTTGCACGTTTTGGATTACCATGATATTGAAGTGGACTATATGGTGGGAGCCCAATTGGAAGGTTTTGACCGAATGGTGCATCTAACTGAGGAAAACGATTTCATCGTTTTGGAAGGGGATGAATATTTGTCCTCACCTATTGACAGAAGGCCTAAATTTCATTTGTATCAACCCAACATTGCCCTATTGAGTGGGATTGCTTGGGACCATATCAACGTATTTCCCACTTTTGAAAACTATGTGGAACAGTTCCAGATTTTTGTGGATGGCATCGTGAAGGGAGGAAGTATTACCTACAATGAGGAAGACCCTGAACTTGTAAAAGTTATTGAGGCCACCGAAAATACCATTCGAAAGTTTCCCTACCACACGCCTGAGTATCGCGTTGAAGAAGGCACTACTTTGCTGCATACCCCTGAAGGTGAAATGCCCATCGAGATTTTTGGGAAGCACAACCTCAACAATCTGGCCGGGGCCAAATGGATTTGTCAGCAAATGGGGGTGGACGAGGATGATTTTTATGAAGCCATTGCTACCTTCAAAGGGGCTTCCAAACGATTGGAAAAAATTGCGGAAAGCAAGAACAAGGTCGTTTATAAAGATTTTGCCCATTCGCCCAGTAAGGTAAAGGCAACCTCAGAGGCTGTAAAGGAACAGTATCCCCAACGAAAATTGATCGCTTGTTTGGAACTGCATACCTACAGTAGCTTAAATGCAGGATTTCTTGAGGAATATGAAGGTGCTTTGGATGCTGCTGATGAGGCTGTGGTCTTTTACTCTCCGGATGCGGTAAAGATCAAAGGACTGGAAGAAGTTACGGCTGACCAGATAGCCCAAGCCTTTAAAAGGGGAGATGTAAAGATTTTTACCGACCCTCAAAGCTTTCAGAAGTATCTTTTTGGACAAGATTTCGAGAATTCAGCATTGTTGTTGATGAGCTCCGGAAATTATGGAGGATTGGATTTTGAACAAGTAAAATCGCTATTTGAATAGGAGGTTCATTTTTAAACCCCAAATTGCCGTAAATGATGGTCTAGGTGCTTGTATTGCATCTGTCCCCACTGGTCATAGGTAAAATGTCCAAAAGAAGGGTGGGGATCTCTGGTTTTTTCGGTTCTCTCTGCATGAAAATTGTTGATCAAGGCAACCAGCTTATCTTTTTCCTGTTTGAAATCTTTTTTGTCCTCTACCTTAAAACCTGGTGCAGTGGGTAGATTGTGTTTCCACGGTTTGTCATTGTACATGCTTTTCTTAAAACCTTTGTACAGCAATCGCATAAAAAAATTGGGTTTTTTTATTGTATGTTTGCCTAAAGCTACCTTCAAGGGAAACTGACAGTGGTGCAGCATTTGTCCAACCTCCATTTTGCCCCATTCCCCTGTGGAGGATTCAGAAATATTATCAATTCTATTTAGAATTTCAGTGTGGGTTTCGGAGTCAAATAGGGATTTCATATACCTTGATTTCTTTACCTTGAAAATTACATAAATTTAATCTCCTATCTTTAAAGCATGCAAGAAAAAGTAGTTTCCTTTTCCATCAAAAATTGGGCAGATGATGATAAACCAAGGGAAAAATTGGTGCAAAAAGGAAGTTTTGTGCTCTCCGATGCAGAACTCATAGCCATTCTTATCGGTTCAGGGAACAGGGATGAAAGCGCAGTGGAACTGTCCAAACGAATTCTGGCCTCCGTGGGTCATAATTTGAACGAATTGGGGAAGCTTACCGTAAATCAATTAAAAAAATTTAAAGGCATCGGTGAGGCCAAAGCGGTGACCATTGCAGCAGCTTTGGAAATGGGTCGGCGCAGAAGAGGGGAGGATACCCAAAAAATAACGAAGGTTGTAGCCAGCAATGATGTGTTTGAGTTGTTGTATCCCCTGATCGGGGAATTACAACACGAGGAATTTTGGATTGTGTACCTCAACAATTCCAATAAAGTGATCCATAAATCACAATTGAGCAAAGGAGGCATTACCGGGACATTGGTAGATGTGAGGTTGGTGCTGAAACAAGCCCTGGATCTAGGTGCAGTGGGGATCATCTTGGCACACAATCATCCTTCAGGGACATTGAAACCAAGTGCGGCCGACAAACAAATTACCCAAAAGTTGAAAAAGGCTTCAGAAGCTTTGGATATTAAAATATTAGATCATTTAATTTTGGCCCAACACCATTATTTTAGCTTTGCAGATCAAGGAATACTTTAGTTGATTCAATTTTATGCTATTACTCTTTACCCATAAGGTTACCAATAGACTTACCTATACGGCAAGGCATATTTTTGAAAAAATATTGGGCATTGAAGTGGCATTTACCACCAAGGTGGAGGATTTCATCAAGCATTCCGGGCCCAAGATGACCTACTCCAAGCAACCCCTGCAAAACGAGTTTTTTATCCGGAGCAATGATCTTTTGTTTGAACAGGGCATCAACGATTTGGATATAAAAGTATCCGATTGGGAAGGAATTCCCTGTTTTTTTGCCTGTGGGGAAAAGAGCACCGTTCCTTACGATATTTTTTCGGCAAGTTTCTTTCTTTTAAGTCGATATGAAGAATATCTGCCCCACGTTAAGGACAGCGTGGGCCGGTTCCCGGTAAAGGAAAGCATAGCTTACCAGAACAAATTTTTGGAACTTCCCGTTGTTGACCTTTGGGCCTATAAATTATTGGATTTGCTCAAGGAGCGCTTCCCGGATATGGAAAATGCCCAACGGATGTACAGTTTTACCTCCATTATCAACGTAACCACATCACACGCCTATGCCATGCGGGGTTTGGCAAGAAGTCTTGGGGGGTTTTTTCTAGATTTGGGCAATTTTAAATTTAGGAGTTTGGCCGATCGTTTTTTGGTGCTTCTTGGCCTTAAGAAAGATCCCTACGACAATTTCTACGAACTGGTGGAAATTCATAAGAAGTTCCCCATAAAGACCATGTTCTTTTTTCAGTTTGCCAAGCATTCCGCACACGATAAGAACATATCGCCAAACAACAACAAGTTCAGATATTTGATAAAATCCGTGGCAGACTACAGTGTAGTCTCGCTCAGCACCTCTTTTTTATCTTCCACCAACAAATCCGTTTTATTGGAAGAAAAGAAACGGCTCAGCAATCTTATCAATAGGCCCATTAGTTACTCCCGACTTAGGTACAACAGGGTGAGTGTGCCCACCACCTATCGGAATTTGGTTGAAACCGAATTTACCGATGACTTTTCCATGGGATACACGCACGAAATCGGTTTTAGGGCCGGGACCTGTACGCCATTTCATTTTTATGACATCAATATGGAGGTAAGGCAGCCCTTAAAAGTGCATCCCTTTGCCATGCACGATTATGCGCTGGTCAACTTTAAGAAAAGGGATGAGATTTTTGAAAAAATGGACCGCGTGTACCGGTTGGTGAAACAGGTGAACGGCGATTTTATCATCGTATTCTCCAATGAACTTTTGGGCAGTAAGCACAAGTTGGACTGGATGGAGCTTTATCAATCATTTTTAAAGCGATACTATGTTTGAGAACGGTGTTACCAACATTTTTTTTGATTTGGACCACACGCTGTGGGATTTTGAAAAGAACTCGGCCCTCACCTTCCAGAAAATCCTTGCCCAGAATTCGGTGGAAGTGGTACTGGAAGATTTTTTGGGCGTTTATGCCCCCATAAATTTGGAGTATTGGAAATTGTATCGGGAAAATCGGGTGACAAAAACAGAACTTCGGTTCCAACGGTTACGGCGCACTTTTGACACAATTGGGGCCACAGTCCAGGACGACCTCATCCATATTTTGGCCCATGAATACATAGAGCATCTTTCCACATTTACACATTTGGTGCCCAATGCCGTGGAGGTATTGGAATACCTATCGCCGAAATACCGGTTGCACATCATCACCAATGGGTTTCAAGAAGTGCAGGAGAAAAAGCTGATCGGGAGCAATATCCACCATTATTTTGATCAGATCATAAACTCAGAAATGGCGGGAGTTAAAAAACCGCACCCCTATATTTTTGAGTTGGCCCTCACCAAGGCCAATGTGGACCCCAAAAATACCATCATGGTGGGTGATAGTCTAGAGGCCGATATCCTAGGGGCCAAGAACATGGGCATGCAGGTTCTTCACTATAACAGCAATGGCGAACCCGACCATGATCATTGCATAACCATTAACAATTTAATTGAAATAAAAAGCATTTTATAGAGTTATAGTAGGGTA
>NZ_LXTT01000023.1 GCF_001683915.1 Allomuricauda sp. CP2A
GTTTTAGTTCAGCAGTACTCGGACAAACATTTGACAAAGCCAAGGATTTTCAAAAATTCAATGGCTATTTCAACTTTTATTATGATGATGCTACGGACAAGATATATCTGGAAGTCGATGAATTGGACAAGGAATTTTTGTATGTCTATTCCCTCAGCAGCGGGATAGGGAGCAATGACATTGGTTTGGATAGGGGCCAATTGGGAAACGAGCAGGTGGTCTATTTTAAAAAGGCAGGGAACAAGTTACTCTTGGTTCAACCCAATCTAACCTACAGGGCCATTACCGATAATGTATTGGAACGAAAATCGGTGGAACAGGCCTTTGCCAAATCCATTTTGCATGGCTTTAAGATTGAGGAAGAGTCTAGAGGAAGCTATTTGATTGATTTTACTGAATTCTTGATGCGTGATGCCCATGGCGTAGCCAATAGATTGAAAGATTCCAAACAAGGTTCGTATAGTTTGGACACTTCCAAAAGTGCCCTCGCGTTTGAGCGCACCAAGGCATTTCCAAAAAATGTGGAGTTTGATGTGACCCTTACCTTTAAAGGTAATCCAGAAGGAGCTTGGATTCAATCTGTAACGCCAAACCCCAGTTTGGTGACCGTGGCGCAACATCATTCCTTGATTGAATTGCCCGACGATAATTATAAAAAAAGGGTGTTCGACCCAAGATGTGGTTCGTACCCAATAACGTATTACGATTATGCCACTCCGGTACAGGAACCGATTCTAAAGCGGTTCATCACCCGCCACCGATTGGAGAAAAAAAATCCCGGAGCCGAACTAAGTGAAGCCGTTGAGCCCATCATCTATTATTTGGACAATGGCACTCCGGAACCCGTTCGTTCTGCCTTGTTGGAAGGGGGCAAATGGTGGAACCAGGCTTTTGAGGCCATTGGCTACAAAGATGCCTTTCAGCTTAAAATATTACCCGATGATGCGGATCCCTTGGACGTTCGTTATAATGTGATCCAATGGGTACACCGGTCCACCAGGGGATGGAGCTACGGAAGTAGCATTACCGACCCACGAACGGGAGAAATCATGAAGGGACATGTAAGCTTGGGAAGTTTGCGCATCCGTCAGGATTTTTTGATCGCCCAAGCCTTGATGAACAAGCCTTTTGCGGAACGAGACGATAATTACCAGCCCATGTTGGATATGGCCCTGGCGCGAATCCGCCAGTTATCTGCCCACGAAATAGGGCACACCCTTGGTTTTGCACACAATTTTGCCGCAAGTACCAATGATAGAGCCTCAGTAATGGATTACCCACACCCTCAATTTGAATTAAAAGGAAACACCATCGATTTTTCAAATGCGTATGATACAGGGATTGGTGAATGGGATAAGGTGACTGTGGCCTATTCCTATGCCGATTTTCCCAGTGGAACCTCTGAAAAAGAGGGGTTGAATGCCATTCTAAAGAAGGCCCAGGATGAGGGATTACGGTACATATCCGATCAAGATGCTAGACCTACCGGGGGAGCCCATGCCTTGGCCCATTTGTGGGACAACGGTAAAAGTGCCAGTCAGGAGTTGGAAAGTGTTTTGGAAATTAGAAAGACAGCCATTACCAATTTTTCAATAGATAATATTCGCACTGGAGAACCCAATTCCGTTTTGGAAGATGTTTTTGCACCCTTGTATTTTTTCCACCGCTACCAGACCGAAGCGGTTTCAAAGGTTGTTGGTGGACTCGATTACAATTATGCGGTAAAGGGAGATGGACAACGTGTGGTACTGTCCATAAATCAGGCAGTTCAGGAAAAAGCCTTGGAATCCATCTTAAAAACCTTGGATGCCGAAGTCATTGCCATACCCAAGGATAAATTGGATCTTTTCCCGCCCAGGGCCATTGGCTATCCGCGCACCCGAGAATCATTGATGGGAAGGACCGGGGTGAGTTTTGACGCCCTTTCCACGGCAGAAACGGCTGCCGATATGACTTTGGGACTCTTGTTGCACCCAGAGCGGGCTTCTCGATTGATTCAACAGAAGAGCTTGGACAAAAACCAATTGGGATTGGAAGGGGTCTTGACCACTTTGATCAATAACACGATTGAGGAAACCAAAAAAGACCCGTATCTGGATGAAGTACAACAGACCATCAATTTTAGGGTGCTGTACCACATCATGAATTTGGCGGCCCACAACGAAGTACATCCACAGGTAAATGCCATTGCCAATGAAACCTTGAAAGAACTTAAAGCAGCACTATTGGGCAATGGAAAAACGGCAATTACCGCAGAAATGGTGAAACGAATTGATGCCTTTTTGGAAAAACCGTCCAGTTTTAGTGTAATACCGGTCCCTAAAATTCCTGATGGTTCACCTATAGGAATGGACTGTATGGATTAGATAAGGACAAATACAAGTTCAAGTTCAAACTCAAGCTCAACTGCAAGTGCAAGCATCAAGGAAGATATGGTATGAATTCTACAGGGAAAATTTTGATTGCAAACGGAAGTTAAGGGATAGAATTATTACGACAAACTGGTTTGTTTATAGTATACTTGTTCATTGATATTGAATTTGAACTTTTATGGAAATTAACTTGATCAGTGATACGGTTACTCAGCCCACCGCTGGTATGCTTGAGGCGATGATGACCGCGAAAGTTGGGGATGATGTTTTTAAAAATGACCCTACCGTTAATGCTCTTGAAGCTAAAATGGCCCATTATTTTGGGATGGAAGCAGCTTTGTTCTTCCCAAGTGGTACCATGACCAACCAAACGGCGATTAAACTTCATACACAACCCGGTGACCAGTTGATTTGTGATAAATTCGCCCATGTCTACAATTATGAAGGGGGCGGGGTTAGCTTCAATAGTGGGGTGTCTTGTAAGTTGGTGGATGGCCACAGGGGAATGATGACGGCAAAACAAGTGGAAGAAGCCATAAATCCTCCGGATTTTTACCATAGCCCGTTAACCTCTTTGGTCTGTATAGAAAACACCACGAATAAAGGTGGAGGAGCTTGTTGGGATTTTGAAGAGTTGAAAAAAATCCGAAAAGTCTGTGATGAGCACAATCTAAAGTATCATTTGGACGGTGCCCGTTTATGGAATGCTTTGGTGGCCAAGAAAGAAGACCCGAAAGCTTACGGTGCCCTTTTTGATACCATCAGTGTCTGCTTAAGCAAAGGAATGGGGTGCCCGGTGGGTTCTGTTTTGGTGGGAAGTACGGAATTGATTGACAAAGCCTTGCGAATTCGAAAAGTGTTGGGTGGTGGTATGCGACAATCTGGATTTTTGGCCGCGGCAGGAATCTACGCCATGGACCACCATGTGGAACGATTGGCTGAAGATCACAAAAAAGCTACTGAAATAGGAGAGATTCTCTCAACTTTGGATTTCATCAAAAAAGTGGAGCCCATTGAGACCAATATCATCATTTTTGAATTGGATGAAGCGAAAATGACATCAGCCGATTTTTTGGCCAAGCTGGCCGAAAACCAGATTTCAATCATTGGAATGGGACAGGGAAAATTGCGAATCGTTACCCATTTGGATTATACGGATGCCATGCACCAGCATTTCTTAAAAGTTTTGAAAAGTATAGGGTAACCAATGTCCCCTTGAGGCCTGCCTGCCGAAGGCAGGGGACCTTAGGGGTGTTTTTACTTCATAAAAGCATCCATCCCCGGAATGTTGGGCATTCCCTCTTTGGCAACGGCGGCCAATTCGGTTTCATTCACGTTGGTGGCCTTTTCAATGGCCTTGTTCAAGGTGAGGACAAGATAATCTTCCAGTTGTTCCTTGTCTGCTAAAAGTGAATCATCTACGGTAATGGATTTGATTTCTCGATTGGCCGTAAGGGTAACTTTTAGCAACCCGTCAGAAGATTGCTCATCAATCATTACCGTATTCAATCGTTCCTTGGTCTCCTGTACTTTTTTCTGGGTTTCCTTCAGTTTACCCATCATTCCCATGATATCTCCAAACATAACTGCAATTTTTTGTGTGTAGTTGACCCCAAAAATACTAAATTGGAGTAAATCAATAGGGATGAAACGAATCAATCCAACCCATTGTATTCTCGGAATATGCCTTATTTTTGCAGGCTCTTGCCAAAAAAGTGAAGAATTGATGCGAATACACCCCCCGATAGCCAAAAAGATTCCAACGAAACTGGAAAAACACGGTGATGTACGGATAGACAACTACTATTGGATGAACAATAGGGAAGACCAAGCCGTGATTGATTACCTAAATGCCGAAAACGACTATTACCATAAGATGACGGCACACACCAAAAAGTTCCAAGAGGACCTTTTTTTGGAAATGAAGTCGAGAATCAAGGAAGTGGACTCCTCTGTGCCCTATAAATTGGATGGCTATTGGTACATCAATCGGTTTGAAGAAGGAAAGGAATACCCTATTTATTCCCGCAAAAAAGACACGTTGGACGCAGCAGAGGAGATTATGTTCGACTGCAACCAAATGGCCGAAGGCCATGACTTTTTTAATCTTAAGGGCATATCCATAAGCCCGGACAACACCTTGGCCTCTTTTGGGACCGATACGGTGTCGCGAAGACAATACAACATTCAGGTAAAGAATTTGAGAACCGGGGAAATTTATCCAGATAAGATTGAAAATACCACAGGAAGTTCTGTATGGGCCAATGATGGCAAAACCTTGTTCTACACCAAAAAAGACCCTGTGACCTTACGTTCCGATAAGATTTTCAAACATGTTTTGGGAACATCTTCGGATGATGATGAGTTGGTGTTCCATGAAAAGGATTCCACCTATAACACCTTTGTGTACAAGACCAAATCCCGAAAATACATTGTGATTGGTTCGGTGAGCACCATGACAACAGAATATAGAATCCTTGATGCGGATGATCCCAATGGCAGTTTTAAGGTGTTTTCCCCAAGGGATTTAGGGGTAGAGTATTCCATTGCCCATTATAATGGCAACTTCTACATTTTGACAAACAGGGACAAGGCCACCAATTTCAAGTTAATGCGAACCGATGAAAACAATACATCATCTGAGCATTGGCAGGAGTTTATTCCGCATAGGCGGGATGTTTTGTTGGAAGATGTGGAAATTTTCAGGGATTACTATGTGCTATCAGAGCGGGAGAATGGGCTTAACCAAATGAAAATATCCCGTTGGGATGGCTCGGAGAGCTATTATTTGCCCTTTAATAGCGAAACCTATGTGGCGGGAGCCTCGGTGAATTTGGATTTTGATACCGATGAGCTTCGGTATTATTACAATGAGATGGGAGCACCCTATGCCATCATAGACTTTAATATGAAGACCCGAACCAAGAAAATATTGAAGGAACAAGAGGTTTTGGGCGGAAAATTCAATAAGGACGACTATAAAACCGAGCGTTTGTGGGCCACGGCCCAGGATGGAAAAAAAGTGCCCATTTCATTGGTGTATCGCAAGGACACCCCTTTGGATGGCACCAGTCCGCTGTTCCAATATGCCTACGGATCGTATGGAAGCACCATTGACCCCTATTTTTCCTCAGTGCGGTTGAGTTTGCTGGATAGAGGTTTTATCTATGCCATTGCCCATGTAAGGGGAGGGGAGTACTTGGGAAGGCCTTGGTACGAAGACGGTAAACTGTTCAATAAAAAGAATACATTCACGGATTTCATTGACTGCTCCAAGTTCCTGATTGAACAAAAATATACCAGCCCAGAGCATTTGTACGCCAGTGGTGGTTCTGCAGGTGGACTTTTAATGGGCGCGATCATAAATATGGCACCAGAACTCTACAATGGTGTCATCGCGGAGGTTCCTTTTGTGGATGTGGTGACCACCATGTTGGATGATACCATTCCACTCACCACAGGCGAATATGATGAATGGGGAAACCCGAATGATAAGGAGTATTACGATTATATTAAATCCTATTCGCCCTACGACAATGTAGAAGCCAAGGCATACCCCAATTTATATGTTTCCACAGGTTTGCATGATTCACAAGTACAGTACTGGGAACCGGCCAAATGGGTGGCGAAAATCAGGGAATTTAAGACCGATGACCACCTGTTGTTTTTGGACACCAATATGGATGCAGGACATGGTGGTGCTTCGGGTAGATTTGAGGCTTTAAAGGAAACCGCAAAGGCATATACCTTTATTTTAGACCTTGAAGGGAAAACCCATTAAAAATAAAATGCTATTTTTGTGCCGAACTTATATCTGTAATCGCAGAAATTTGTTCCTTACCTAATACCAGTTATGAAAAAACAGATAAATGCGTACAGCAATATCCTAGACCTAATTGGAAATACCCCCTTAGTTAAGCTCAACAAAATCGCAGCCCCCCTTACCGGAAACTTCTATGCCAAATTGGAATCCTTTAACCCAGGACATTCTTCCAAGGACCGAATAGCGGCCTATATTATTGGGGAAGCAGAACGTAAAGGGCTTCTTAAGCCAGGGAGCACCATCATCGAGACCACTTCAGGTAACACTGGATTCAGTTTGGCCATGGTGAGCATTGTTAAAGGGTATAAATGTATTTTGGCGGTCAGTTCAAAATCGTCCCCAGATAAGATAGATATGTTGCGTTCCATGGGTGCCAAGGTATATGTTTGCCCTGCCCACGTCAGTGCAGACGACCCAAGGTCTTATTATGAAGTGGCCAAACGCCTGCACAAGGAGACCAAAAATTCCATCTATATCAACCAATATTTTAACGAACTCAACATAGAGGCCCATTACCAAACCACAGGCCCTGAGATTTGGGAGCAGACCAATGGAAATATCACCCATTTGGTGGCTTGCAGTGGAACTGGAGGAACTATTTCGGGAATAGCCCGCTTTTTAAAGGAGCAAAACCCCAATGTTAAAATCTTGGGTGTTGATGCTTACGGCTCAATCCTTAAAAAATACCACGAAACAGGGGAGTTTGACCATAATGAGGTATATCCCTATCGAATTGAAGGATTGGGGAAAAACTTGATTCCTGCGGCCACGGATTTTAACAGTATTGACCGTTATATTAAGGTCGCCGACGGTGAGAGTGCCCACATGGCCCGAAAAATTGCCCATACCGAAGGTATGTTTGTAGGGTATACAAGTGGTGCCGCCATGCAAGCCCTATATCAACTGAATACCGAGGGGGAATTTAACGAAGACAGCAATGTGGTTGTTATTTTCCCAGACCACGGTTCACGGTATATGAGCAAGGTTTACAGCAACGAATGGATGGAAAATCAAGGATTTTTCGACATTAAGAATGCTGAGATACCCGAAAAGATAGAATACATCAAATAAGAGATGCAATTCAATTCAACACGAACGGCAATGAATTTCATTGTCGTTTTTTATGTGAAAAAATCGTTATGCGAGCTTCACAAAAATCTATACTTTTGCATTTGAATCAATTTTAAGGTAGATGAGAGATTTATTTGATAGGATCATTGAGAACAAAGGTCCGTTGGGAAAATGGGCATCACAAGCAGAAGGCTATTTTGTATTCCCGAAACTGGAAGGACCCATCTCCAACAGAATGAAATTCCAAGGAAAGGATGTCATCACGTGGAGTATCAATGACTATCTGGGACTTGCCAATCTACCCGAAGTAAAAAAAGTTGATGGCGATGCCGCCCACGAGCATGGGGCCGCTTACCCCATGGGTGCCCGAATGATGAGCGGTCACACCGACTACCATGAGCAATTGGAAAAGGAATTGGCCGAATTTGTCCATAAAGAAGCCTCTTATCTTTTAAATTTTGGCTACCAAGGATTCATGTCGGTGATTGATGCTTTGGTTTCCAAGGACGATATCATTGTGTACGATGTGGATTGCCACGCCTGTATCATTGACGGTGTTCGTCTGCACATGGGAAAACGCTTCACCTTTAAGCACAACGACCCGGAAAGTTTGGAAAAAAACTTGGAACGCGCCACCAAAATGGCCAATGAGACCGGAGGTGGTATCTTGGTGATTTCCGAAGGCGTTTTTGGAATGCGTGGCGAACAAGGAATCCTCAAGGAAATTGTGGATTTGAAGAAAAAATACAATTTCAGGTTATTGGTGGATGATGCCCATGGTTTTGGAACGCTTGGAAAAACAGGTGCTGGAGCAGGTGAGGAGCAAGGTGTTCAGGATAAGATTGATGTGTATTTGGCCACTTTTGCCAAATCCATGGCGGGAATTGGTGCTTTTGTGGCCGCCGACAAAGAAATCATAGAATATTTAAAATACAACCTGAGGTCTCAGATGTTTGCCAAGTCGCTTCCAATGGTCTACGTAAAAGGGGCCTTGAAGCGATTGGATATGTTGCGCACCATGCCCGAACTAAAGGCCAAGTTATGGGAAAATGTAAATGCATTGCAAAATGGACTTCGAGAGCGTGGATTTGATATTGGAACCACTACAAGCTGTGTTACCCCGGTCTATTTGAACGGTAGTATTCCGGAGGCCATGGCCTTGGTGAAGGATTTGCGTGAAAATCACGGTATTTTCTGTTCCATTGTGGTCTATCCGGTAATACCCAAGGGGTTGATTTTGTTGCGACTCATTCCCACGGCTACCCATACCATGGAGGATATTGCCGAAACCTTGGATGCCTTCTCATCCATCAGGGAACGACTCCAAAATGGTACCTACAAGAGACTTTCTGCCGCTGTTGCTGCAGCTATGGGGGAATAGTGGTTTAAGTTTAAAAGGTGCCCCCATTGTTTAATCCCCATTTTCTTTAGAGAAAACTTTGGTTTATGGAGTAAGCCATATATGTTTTAAGTTATAGGTTCTTCCGATATGTCCATCTCCGTTTGTGTGTCACTGGATCAAAGTGCTTCCACATTTGCCGGATGGCCAAGTTGTCTTCCAACTCTGGTGTTCGTATGCAGTTTACAATCCCTTTTTCGGTAAAGGTCTTGTGGAATTCATTAAAGATAATGGCTGTTACCCCTTTGTTCTGATAGCTGGGATGGATGCCGATTAAATAGAAAATAACATCCTTGCTTTCCTTTTTGGCTTTTAAGAGATGAAATATTCCCGTAGGGAACAAACGTCCCTTGGCTTTTTGCAGTGCTTCGGAAAAAGAGGGCATCACAATGGCAAATGCCACCAGATTATCCTCGGAATCCACCACAAATTTGATGTATTCCGGGTTGATAAAGCTGATATACTTTTTCTTGAAGTATTCTTTTTGTATATCCGTAATCTTTACAAAAGAGGATAGTTTGGCATAGCTTTCATTGAAAAGGTCGAACATTTTGTCCACCCATGGCATAATGTCCTTGTTCTTCTCAAAATTCATTTCCCTGAGTCCATAACGCTTTTTCACCAACAAATTGGCTTTACCGAACAATTTTGGGTCAGCTGCAGAAGCTAAAAACTTATTTTCCAAATAGCCTTTTTCCTTGACAAACCCATGTTTTTCATAATGGGATTGATAGTACGGATGGTTGTACCAAGTGATCATGGTACCGATATGGTCAAAACCTTCAACAAGGACACCAACTTTATCAAGATTGGAGAAACCTACAGGGCCTTCCATGTATTCCAACTGATTCTCTTTGCCCATTTCCGCAACCTTGTCCAACAACGCTTTGGAAACCTCAAGATCATCCACAAAATCAAACCAACCAAAGCGCATTTTTCGAACCTTTTGTTCGTTCACCTCCAACCAGTTGATGATGGCCGCCACACGTCCCACCACTTTTCCGTCTTTATAGGCCAGAAAAAAGCTGGCTTCCGCATTTTTAAAAACAGGGTTCTTGGTCGCATCAAAGGATGCCATCTCATCTTTGATGATTGGGGGGACCCAGTAGGGAGAACCTTTATACAGGGAAAATGGAAATTTTACAAAGCGTTTAAGATCTGCCTTTGATTGGACCTGCTTGATGGTGATCATACCTCATTTTTTTTCAGGTCAATATTAACAATATTACCTGCATCATAAAAATGTTAAGCACAAAACTTAGAAATCAATATCATCCTTGTTTTTTTTCTTTCGCTTTTTGGATCTTTTGGAATTGGAGTTGCGCTTAATTTTCCCATTCTGGGCACTACTTTGTGTATCAATGGTTTTGAAACCATCTTTATGAAAATCCAAGCGGTAGGAAAAACCTAGCACTACAAAAAGACGTGATGGATCATCTTTAAATCCTGACCCCATGTGTAAGTCAACCTGAAAGTTTGGATTAAGCAAACGGGCCACTCCGGTTCGTAGGATGATATCAGAATAGCGGTCCCCAGAAATTCCTTGACCTTCAAAAAAGATACTCCATCTGGGATCTCTGAGCGCATGGGTAATGGAAAGGGCATAGCGCCATTCGGGAAAATCGGTACCGATACGGTCATAGGCCACATTGGAAATGAGCACAAATCTTGGCGACAGTCTGCTTTGTGTGGCAATGGCACCCCTGTAGGAAGTTGTGGGTTCCCCGGGATAAAAAGGATTGTCGCCCAGAACAAAATTGACCCCACCATATAAAGAAACGGCAGGAATTAGATTTTTCCATTGAAAAAGATTATTGGCCCGCCAGCTATACAGATTGGGTTTGTTGCGTTCCGGATTCTTGTAAGGATCAAAAACAAGGTATTTTACACCGAGCCGGTTACGTGAGAAATTGGCCAGTTTTCCTTCAATACCAAAATCAGGATAGTTGATGTTCTGCTTCATAAAGGATCCTTCCCAATTGATTTCCAATTCTTCAAAAAGAAACCCATATCGTAACGCCATATCGGTCCCAAAAATATTGGAGTCGGAATTCAGGTCCACATTGTCTTGCTGCTCATAAAAGAGTCCAACTTCAGCCTGGACCACATTTTTCCCCACCGCATAGGCACTTACGGCCCTGCCGGGTCTGTTGGAATTGATGACATCGGTGTATTGGGCATTCAAAAAAACGGGGACGAGAACTAAAAAATAAAGGGTCTTTTTGAAAAAGGAAAAATCCATATAACTGATTTTAATAGTATTTTAAGATACGTTTGGTCGTTTTATGCTACTTACAGTGTAATTTTGATACAATAGTTTAAGGTTATATGGTTGTACTACAAACGATATTAATCCTCATATTAGTATACTACGCGGCGAAATTACTGCTGAAATGGTTGGCTCCGCGATTGCTGAATTATGCCATGAAGAAGACCGAGGAACGTTTTGGCCAACAATTTGGCAATTACCAAGATTTTGGACAAAAAACCACGGAAGAAGGGGATACCACAATTTATAAGAAGCCTGCCCGAAAATCCAATCCTTCAAAAAAAGTTGGAGAATACATAGATTTTGAGGAAATTGACTAATATTTGTCTTTTCAAAATCTATCCATGAATCTTTCTCCAAAAGCCATTATCACCCATATTTGTGTCATTGGTTTATTTTTGCTTGCCTCTCTGGTGTATTTCTATCCCGTTTTGCAAGGCAAGGCCATTTTTCAATCCGATATTGCCCAATATAAGGGCATGGCCAAGGAGCGGGATGATTTCAAGGAGCTTACCGGGGAAGAATCCTACTGGACCAACAGTGCTTTTGGTGGGATGCCCACCTACCAATTGGGGGCGAACTATCCACATGATTATGTCAAAAAACTGGACCGTTTGATTCGGTTTTTACCACGTCCGGCAGACTATCTTTTTCTCTATTTTATTGGATTTTATATTCTATTGCTCTGCCTAAAGGTTGATTTTCGGTTGGCGGCTTTGGGTGCCATTGCTTTTGGTTTTTCCACCTATCTCATCATAATTCTTGGGGTGGGCCACAATGCAAAGGCCCATGCTTTGGGGTATATTCCCATGGTTTTGGGCGGGATTATTCTGGTTTTCCGAAGGAAATACCTGCTCGGTTTTATTCTGACGGCTTTGGCCATGGCTTTGGAAATCAGTGCCAACCATTACCAGATGACGTATTACTTTATGTTGCTGGTATTGATTTTGGGATTGGTACGGTTAATTTATGCCATTAAGGATAAAGAACTCAAACACTTTTTTCTATCGGTTGGGATTTTGATTGGTGCCGTTGCCTTGTCCATAGCGGCAAACGCCACAGGATTGATGGCCACCAAGGAGTATGCGGATTGGAGTACACGGGGGAAATCGGAATTGACCATAAATCCGGATGGAAGTCCAAAACAGCCTTCCAATGGATTGGATAAAGAATACATCACCCAATATAGCTACGGGATAGCCGAATCTTTGAACCTGTTTGTTCCCCGACTCTTTGGCGGTTCAGGGAATGAGGATTTGGGCAAAAACTCCAAAGCCTATGATTATTTGGTGGGGCAGGGGCTTTCACCTTCCAAAGCCATACAACTCTCCAGTGGCTTGCCCTTGTATTGGGGAGATCAACCCATTGTGGCAGGCCCGGCTTATGTGGGTGCCATTGTATTTTTTCTATTTGTATTGGGTCTATTTTTGGTAAAGGGCAAACAAAAATGGTGGCTGTTGGGAGGCGCTGTTTTAGCACTGCTGCTCTCATGGGGAAAGAATTTTCCGCTCCTCACCAATTTTATGATTGATTACTTCCCACTCTACAACAAATTCAGGGCGGTATCTTCTGTTCAAGTGGTATTGGAACTCTGTCTTCCCGTTTTGGGTGTTTTGGGATTGCGGCAACTCTTCAAAAAATCTGTGGATGATGAAAAAAAGTTCAACGCATTAAAATTGAGCTTTTTCATCACTTTGGGACTGGGTATATTCATTTTTATTTTAAAAGCGTTGTTTGATTTTGAAGGCATGCGCGACGAAATGTACCGAGGTTATTTTGGCGATGAACTGATGACCATGATCCAACGTGATCGTGAAGCGGTTTATGTCAGTGATACCATTCGCTCCTTGATATATGTGACCTTGGCAGCCGTGGCACTTTGGTTTTTTGTAAAGGAAAAAATTGGAAAGAATGCCATGGTGCTTATCATGGGGGGCTTGTTGCTGTTTGATTTGGTGGGCGTAGCCCTTCGCTATGTGAATGAGGACGATTTTGTGCGTCAACGCGAGATGAACACCCCGTTTCAAGCCAGCCAGATTGACCAAGCCCTTCAAGAGGACAATTCCATTTATCGGGTCTTTGACCCACAAGAGGGATTGAACGGAGCCCGGACCTCCTATTTCCATAAATCCATTGGGGGCTATCATGCGGCCAAACCCAGGGCGCTTCAAAATTTGTTTGAATATCACCTATACCAGAACAACCTACAGGTATTGAACATGCTGAATGTAAAATATATCATCCAACAAGATGAAGAGGGGAACAGTTTTCCCGCCGTCAATGATGATGCCAATGGCAATGCTTGGTTTGTGGAGCAATTGCTGCCCGTATCCTCTGCCAATGAGGAAATTGAGGGCCTGAAAGATTTTGATTCAAAGTCGCAGGCTGTGGTCAATACAAAGGCCTATCCCCGTTTGACCAAACTTCGGTATGAAACCGATTCTTTGGCACAAATTGATTTGGTGGACTACCAACCCGATTATCTGAAATACGAGTCACGCAACAGCAATGATGCGTTTGCGGTATTCTCCGAAATGCATTATCCCTCAGGCTGGAATGCATACATTGATGGTCAACCAGAGCAACATTACAAAGTGGATTATGCCCTGCGCGGTATGAAAATCCCATCTGGGGAACATGAAATAGAATTCAAGTTTGAGCCCCAAGTTATTGAAACCGGCAGTCAGATCACCTTGGCGGCCTGCATTTTGTTGGGATTGATTATTGTTGGCGGCGTTGGATATTCCTTTGTTCCGAAAAAATCCAAAGAATCCTGATGCAAAAAGTCTTGGTCATAACATACTATTGGCCTCCGGCTGGGGGACCAGGGGTACAGCGATGGCTCAAGTTCACCAAATACCTGCCCGAGTTTGGGTTTCAACCCATAGTTTATATTCCTGAAAATCCCAGTTATCCCATTATTGATGAAAACCTTGAAGCAGAAGTTCCAAAGGGTATTCAAATTTTGAAACAACCCATCAAAGAACCGTATGGATGGGCTGGTTTGCTCTCAAAAAAGAAAACGAAAACCATAAGTTCAGGAATCATTCAGGAAAAGGACCCTTCCGTTTTGGAAAAGGTATTGCTGTGGATTCGGGGTAATTTTTTTATCCCCGATGCCCGAAAGCTGTGGGTAAAACCTTCCATTGGGTATTTGGCCAAGGTAATTGCTGATGAGGGTATTGAGACCATAATCACTACAGGACCGCCACACAGTTTGCATTTGATAGGGTTGGGATTGAAAGAAAAGTATTCCATCCAGTGGATTGCCGATTTTAGGGATCCTTGGACGTCCATTGGTTATCACAAAAAATTACGGTTGTCCAAAACCTCTGAAAAAAAGCATAAAAAGTTGGAAGCGGAAGTATTGACCTCCGCTGATAAAATTGTGGTGACCAGCCATCTTACAAAACAAGAGTTTGAAGCAATTACCGACAAGCCCATAAAGGTGATAACCAATGGCTATGATGATGAACTTACACCCATACCCTTGGATTCAAAATTTACCATTTCCCACATGGGTTCTTTGCTGACCGGACGAAACCCCGTTGCCTTATGGAAAGTCATTAAAGGACTCATTCAAGAAAATGAGGCCTTCAAAAATGCTTTACAAATCCAACTGGCCGGGGTAGTGGGGGAGGAAGTTTTGCAATCCGTCAGGGAATTTGGGTTGGAATCGTATGTAAAGCCTTTGGGCTATTTGTCACATGACGCGGTTTTGGAGGTTCAGCAAAAATCGCAGGTGTTGTTGTTGCTGGAAATTGATTCGGAGGAAACCAAGGGTATCATTCCCGGAAAGCTTTTTGAATATTTTAATGCCAAGCGTCCTATTTTAGCCATCGGCCCGGAAGGGTGGGAGGCAGGCAGGTTAGTGGAACAGACGAAATCGGGGAGCGTTTGTGTCCAGAATGATGCCGCTTGTTTAAAAAATGTACTTTTGGATTGGTTCGGTAGCTATCAAAAAGGAGAGCTCCGCTGTGATTCAAAGGGCGTGGAACAGTTCCACAGAAAAGCTCTGACCGAAAGCTTGGCAAAATTCATCTAATGGGAGTCGTCTTAAAACAATCCATACAGAATGTTGTGGTCACTTATCTGGGCTTTTTGTTCGGTGCAATGAACACCCTATTCCTGTACACCAAGATTTTGGAGGACGAGTATTACGGATTGGTGACCTTTATTTTGGCGTCGGGTGCTATTTTAATGCCGTTGATGGCCTTTGGGGTGCACAATACCTTGGTGAAATTTTACAGCAATTATCAAGACAAGGAAAAGGATGCCTTCTTGACCTTGATGCTGTTGGTGCCGTTACTGGGGATTATTCCAGTAGCTTTGATCGGGTTGATTTGGTACGAACCCTTGGGCAATTTGGTCTCCCAAGTCAATCCCATGGTGAAAAAATACCTTTGGTACATCTTTTTTGTGGGATTGGCCATGGCCTATTTTGAGGTGTTCTATGCGTGGTGCAAGGTGCATTTAAAATCGGTTTTCGGAAATTTCATGAAGGAAGTCTTTGGCCGTATAGGCGTGTCCATTCTACTGATACTCTTATATTTTGATGTCATTTCCTTGGATATCTTTTTTAAATGTTTGGTCGGGTTGTATCTTCTGCGGACGGTGATCATCAAGATTTATGCGTATACCTTGCGTTTTCCAAAGCTTGATTTCCACTTTCCGGCCAATACCAAAGAGATCTTGTCCTATTCCTTCTTGATTATTTTGGGTGGGTCCGCGGCACTGATACTGCTGGAAATAGACAAGGTCATGCTCAATCAGTTCATCAGCATAGAAAATGTGGCCTATTATGGGGTGGCAGTGTACATCGCTACCGTGATTATTGTACCATCACGGGCCATGCACCAGATAACCTATCCGTTGACTGCGGAACAGTTGAATTCCGGGGATCATTCTGGATTGGAGACATTGTATCAGAAAACTTCGTTGACGCTTTTTATTGCCTCGGGAATTTTGTTTGTGTTGATCATATTGAATCTGAACGACCTGTATTTACTACTACCTGAAGCTTATCGTAGTGGCTATACCATTGTTTTTTTGGTGGGGTTGGCCAAGGTGTTCGATTCGCTCTTGGGAAACAACAACTCTATTTTGTACAATTCTCCCTATTATAAAACCGTGTTGGTATTTGGGGTCTGTTTGGCCGCACTGACCATTTTACTGAATTATTTGCTAATTCCCGTTTTGGGATTGGAAGGAGCGGCTTTGGCCAGTTTTGTATCCATTTTTGTTTTCAATCTGACCAAATTGCTGTTTGTGAAGCAAAAATTTGGGATCCTGCCTTTTTCCAAGGCCACCTTCAAGGTATTTGCGGTCTTGGTGTTGTTGGGCGTATTGTTCGATATGCTGCAATTTCCGTTTCACCCCATTATGAACATTGTGTTGAAATCGGCCTTGATTGTAATTATGTATGTGGGAATTTTGTATCGTTTTGATATTTCAGAAGATGTTTCTGGGTTCCTTTCAAAATGGCTGAAAAAGAAAACCCCGTAGCGGATAAATCCAACCACGGGGTTAAACAACTAACCAACCTAAAAACTCTCGTTTAATTTCTTCGGGAACTTCTGCTATATCTAGCGTTGTTATTTCCTCTACTGGAAGAAGTTCCCGTGCTTTGCTTTACAGTCCTTTTAGTGCTGCTGCGATTTACAGTAGTTCTCTTCGGAGTGCTACTTTTTCTAACAACCTGCCTACTTGAATTGCTCCTTGTCTGAGGCTTTCTGTAGGTGGTTGTGGTACGCGACACCGTTTTACGATTTGGTGTGGAAGCAACCTGTCTTTTGGTAACGGTTCTCCTATCAGGAGTTCGTGTTACCTTTTTTTGGGTCAGACTTCTGTTACTTCTAGAAACACCATTCGATTTTCTATAGGTATCACCCTGTCTTACGCTCCGCTGAGGCGTGGCCTGTCTTTTTGCGGTGCTGTTGGAACGATACACATTAGGGCTTCCTTTTCTATCGTTATTTTGGGTCACGGTTCTATTGCTCCTACCATAATCCCCACTACGTCTTATGCTGTTGTTGTCACGAACACTTACTCTTTTATCGTTTCTATAGATATTTTCCCTTCTATATCTGTTATCGTTTCGATATACCTTTCCAATTCTGGCATAAGCCCTTCTTTGATTATATCGGTAAGGGGCATAATATGTATATCGAACGGGGCTGTAATACCTTCTGTACGGTCTGGCATACACATTACAGAAACCAATGGAAGGTCTTATAAAATACCTGTGGAATGGACGGTACACATAATGCCTGTTATAGATATTGATATACCCAGTAAAGTGACTGAAGGCACCTCCATTGTAGTAGACGTGCAATCCACCAATTCTACCGACCCTACCATTGTTGTACCAGATGTTGATGTTGCCAATCTGTGATACACGGCCGTAGTAATCATAAAAGATGGGAGTGTTTTCCACTTGGACTACGGCACCGTAGTCATCATATTGTACATAAGGGTTGTAGTTATATCCTGAGTTAAAGGTGATACCCACATTTCCTATTTGGGCACCAACACCAACATTAACCCTGTTATCCATATAGAAATCAAACTCTCCATCTGGGTATACTGAAAAAGTTACACCATCTTCTACGAAGATGAATGAGTTTCCATATCTTGTGGTCATGGCCACATTATCATCCAATTTGGCTGCTTGGGTACCTATGGCACCGAAGGCTACCGCTGCTATAAAGAGTACTAACTTTTTCATACTACAAGGTTTAAGTTCTAGATGTACCTATTTACATCCACCTAAATAGTTGCAAGCAGCGTGCCAAAAATTAAAATTATTCGTAAGTATTTGAAATACAGTTAAATAAAATTATTTTTAAGGCTCTACAATAATGAACATGGACCTTCGATTACGTTGATGTTCTTCTTCAGAACAATCAATTCCGTTGGAACAATGGTTCAATAATCTGGTTTCTCCATAGCCTTTGGCCGATAGTCTTTTTCGGTCAATCCCGTTTTTAACAAACCAATTTAGCGTGGCTTGTGCACGTCTTTCGGAGAGTCTAAGATTGAATGTGCTGTTCGACCTTGAATCGGTATGTGATTCGATATGAATGCTCAGTTCTGGGTATTTCTTCAATGCCTCCAAAATTTTGGCCAGTTCCACCTCAGCATCCCTCCTGATGTCATATTTACCATAATCAAAATAGATGGGTTGTAAATTGAGCCTACATCCCAAATCATTTACGGCGCAATCTGGAGGGGTAAGGGTAATGTTTACTTCCATTATTGGGCCATCACCGGAAGCAAGGATGGTTTTTTCGTTTGGATCGTACTCCAAATCTGTATGCTCCCCACGGATTCCATATCGTTTATTACAGTCCAAAACATGCTCAAATTTGTATGATCCTAGGGCATCTGATGTAGTCTGGGCAATTATGTTGTTGTTTTCATCCAACAAAATAACTTGTGCTCCTTGAAGGGGCAGATTGGTTTTGGCATCTGTGACTACGCCTTCCAGAGTTTGCACTCCACATGATTTTTTGAATCTGTAGATATCATCGGAGGCACTGCCGGCATCACCATTTCGATTGGACGAAAGATACCCTGTCTGTTTATCTTCATCTATGATAAAACCAAAATCATCCTTACTGGAGTTAATGGGCTTTTTTAAATTGGTGATTTTTTTGTAATCCCCATTATCCTCCAATGATATTGCAAATATGTCCAAGCCACCCAAGCCCAAATGGCCATCGCTGGCAAAGTATAGGTTGTTTTTTTTACTGATGTAGGGGAAAGTTTCCCTGGCTTCCGTATTAATTTCGGGGCCTAGGTTTACGGGCTTGCCGTATGAACCATTGGGGCCAATATCCACATACCAAAGATCGGATTCACCATAGGTGCCCTTCATGTTGGAGGAAAAATATAATCGCTTTTCATCTGGGCTCAATGCCGGATGGGCCACCGAATGAGCATCATTGTTAAAAGGCAGTTCTTTGATATTTTCCCAAGAACCCTCATTGTTCTTGGTTGCCTTATATATTTTAAGGGTGATTTCCCGGTTTTTATTTTTCCTTTTTTTGCCGTCCAGATAGTTGTTTCTTGTAAAATAAACGGTATTTCCATCCTTTGTAAATGCAGCCGTGGATTCGTGGTAAGGAGAATTTATATCCCCTTTGAGTGGAACAGGATTGATCAAACCTCCGTTCTCATCCAATTCAGCCTCAAAAAGATCCAGATATTTTAACCCGTTCCAGGTATGGATTTTGCGCCCCTCTGTGTTTTTGGATGAGGACGCATACACCAATTTGTTTCCATAGAACGTAGGTCCAAAATCTGAACTCGGCATCCCATCGGTTACATTCACCAAATCAATCTCGTTGGATTCATTGTCCACCAAACTGTCCAAGGCAGGATAGTTGTCCATAAAATTTTGTGCCAGATTGGTGGTGGATGATCGAGATGCAAATTCACCCATCATTTTTTTGGACAAATAATATTCCCCAATACTTTTAAACGTTTGCGCCGCTCTATAATAATATTCGGGTTCCAATTGGTTTGCATACTTATCCAGCAGCTTTTTGTACCATTTGGCGGCATCAACATACTCACTGTTAAAATAATAGGTATCTCCCAGTTTCTTGTATATCTGGGCGGATTCGTATCCCTTTTCCACTACTTTCAAATAAATTTCCCTTGCATTTATGTAAGCATAGGCCTCAAATACTTCATCCCCCTTTTTTATGTTGCTTTTTTGTCCACGTACCGAAAGGACAAACAAGCCTAGACATAAGAATACTATTGAAAATTTTGTTGACATCATCATCAGTTTTTTAAAAGAATCTTGGGGTCAGTACCCTGTCCAGTCTATTGAAGACATCAAACCGGAGAAAGACCTCATATGAACCATTGCTGTAATCTTCAATAGTTGTGGATTGATAATCATAGGCCACCCCTGCAAAAATGGATTTTGAAATTTGGAAGCCGGCCAGGGCACTTACGGAGGCGTTCCAACGGTATGAAGCTCCAAGCGCAAATTTTTCGTGAATTAGAAAGTTGGCGGACATATCCCATTGCAATGGTGACCCGCTTACAAACTTGACTAGCGTGGCAGGCTTAAATTTTAGGTTTGGGCTAAGATCAAAAACGTAGCCCATAATGGAGAAATAGTGTAAACGTTCCACGGCTATATTGTTTACACTCTCATCTTGTAATGAACTCTCATCAAAGTGTTTGGAATTCAAAAAATTGGGAACAGATACTCCGAAATAGAACTTTTCTGTACGATAATAGATCCCAGCGCCCACTTGTAGATAAAGTTTTTGGTCCACGTTGTTTTGGAAAGAAAAGTCATTGGGATTTGAAAGTTCCAGTCTGCTGTAATCCACATCCAGCATATCCACTCCGGCTTTTAGCCCAAATGATAACTTGCTTATGGTATAAGGTGCCAAATTAATGGAATAGGAATAGTCCACCACGGCGTTGGATTCGATTGCCGGCCCAATTTGGTCATGGACAATGGACATGCCCAACCCCATGTTCTTGTAGAGTCCAGTTGGGAAATTTACGGTGAAGGTTCCCGTTTGGGGAGAACCGTCCAGCCCTACCCATTGTGTACGGCCCAAAACACCAAAACTGAGCACTTCCCTAGATCCGGCATAGGCGGGGTTTACAATTTGGGTATTGTACATATATTGGGTATACTGCGGGTCTTGTTGGGCCGATCCTGTATGAATTATGATGGTCAGAAGAATTAGGTATGCCCATTTTGCTTTTTGAATGTTAAATATCATTTTCCCAATCTATAGGTTGAATTTGAAGTTGTTTAAGGTCAATCCTGATTTATATAGAGGTATCCAGAGTAACTTTCTTTTCCTGGATTATTTCCATGAAAAGTGAGCGTATAAAAATAGGTGCCGCTTGGAAGTCTTCTATTTTTTTCAATGGTGACCTTGCTATCGGAATGGCCATTGAAAAGTTTATTTCCCAAGCCATAACCATCCATCTCAAAAACCAACACACCCCATCTGTTGAATACTTTTAAAGTATTGTCTGGATAATTCTCTATACCCTCTATTTCGAAGTAATCGTTTACACCATCACCATTGGGGGAGATACCGTTATAGATTTTAAAACCTGAATCACCCGAATAAACACAAATGGCTTCTATGGTCAAGGTCTCAATTTCATCTGATTCATCTGTAATGGGATTGTTTGAGATGAGTTCCAAAGCAGATACCATTGCCTGATTGGTTACCTTCCCTTCATCAATGTCTTGTTGGGTAATGGAATAAAATGCCTCAAATGTCCAGGTTTCATCTATGGAAAGTACTCCGTCAGTATTGATATCGCTACCCGCCAAGGGACCCTGAATATTGGTTTCCTCCAAAAGATCATCTTCCAATAGTATTTGATACAAGTTGATGGCCCCGGTGTTCTCGACAGTGAAGGTATACTGAATGGATTCTTCACAATTATCTCCATCTTGATCTGCGAGAACGCCCGTTTTTATCAGTTCAATGCCCGCACGTGCCACACAGGCGCCAGCAATTGAGGTAATGGTCTCATCATTTTCATCAAAACTGTTATTATCAGAATCGTCTGTTATGCTATTGGCGGTATTTAGCTCAACAGCACTTACCTGCGCTTGATTTCTGACCACTCCGGCTATGCTATCCTGTTCCGTAATGGGATACAGTGCTTGGTAGCTCCAAGTTTCATCGGGGGAAAGGATTTCATCACTATTGATGTCATTGCCGGGGAGTGGCCCTTCAATGGGAGTGCCCCCCAGCAGAATATCACTGAGTACGATCTGTTCCAAGTTTATGGTTCCGTTGTTTTTTACGGTAAAGGTGTATTGGATATTTTCTGGACAACCGTCATTGTCCACATCCACCAAGTCATTACCGGCTGTTTTAATAAGTCCAATGCTCGCCTGTGCAATGCAAACATTTGCGCCCAATGGCGTGGTAATTCCATCTACATCGGTTACTTGGTTGGTCGTGCCTTGTTCAAAAGCCGTGACTTGGGCTTGATTGGTGACCGACCCTGTATCAATATCGGTTTGGGTAAGGGGATAAGTAGCTTGGTAGCTCCATTGTTCACCAACGGAAAGAATGCCATCGGTGTCGGTGTCATTCTGCGGCCCCATAAATACCCCACTGATTTTATCATCAAGAATGGATATTTGCTCTAGGTCAATAGTTCCTGTGTTTGATATGGTAAAGTTGTATCGGATGGTTTCCACACAATTGTCGCCGTTCAGGTCAAGGAAATCTGAACTTCCAACAAACTTGGTGAGTTCAATTCCAGCCTCTGATGCACAGAAACCAACTCCAAGTGGCGTAGTTATTTCATCTTGGTCCGAGACTTGGTTGGCAGTTCCTTCTTCAAAAGCCGTGACTTGGGCTTGATTGGTGACCGACCCTGTATCAATATCGGTTTGGGAAAGGGAATAAGTAGCTTGGTAGCTCCATTGTTCTCCAACGGAAAGAATTTGATCATTGTTGGTGTCACCCTGTATCTGAACATTTACGACTCCTCCTAAATTGTCATCGTTTAGAACTACATTTTCAAGCGGGGCCGTACCTGTGTTGCCCACGATAAACGTGTATAGCAAGGTCTCGTTGCAACCATCGGTATTGATATCAAGAAGGCCCGATTGGCCCACATTCTTGGTTATTTCAATTCTAGGACCCGTAACACAAACATTGTTGCCCAAAGCGGTGGTAATTTCATCCGTGTCCGAAACTTGGTTGTTGGTAATCTGTTCATGAGCTGTGACTTGGGCTTGATTGGCGACTGAACCAGAGTCGATGTCATCTTGATCTATTGGATATATGGCTATGTAGGACCACGCTTCCTGAGGGGATAACAGCCCATCGTTGTTGTCATCACTATTGGGTTGCGGACCGGTTATCTCATTATTGAACAGTATGTCGTTCAGTACTACTTGGTCAAGCGTAATGCTACCGGTATTGGTAATGAGGAAATCATACCGGATGCTTTCAAAACAGCCATCCACATCCACATCGACAAGTGATCCTATTTTAGTGAGTTCAATAGCGGATTCTGCCACACATATACCCCCACCAAGTGTTGATGCAACCGTTGCCTGATCTTCTGTAAAACTATCGTCATCGGAGTCGTCAAAGACTTGAATGTTGTTGTTTACATCGAAAGCGTAGACTTGTGCCTGATTGGTTACCGAACCAGCATCAATATCGTTTTGGGTGAGCGGATAGTATGCTTCATACGTCCATGATTCTTGAACTGAAAGTACTCCGTCATTATTTATGTCACTGCCCTGAATTGGCCCATTGACCTCTCCATCCAACAAGTCATCGGTAAGGACCACTCCTTCCAAATCCACACCTCCGGTATTGGCCACTATAAATTCGTAATGAATGCTTTCAGCGCAACCGTCACCATCCGTGTCGACCAAGAAATCACCCGACCCTGCTCTTTTTATAAGCCCTATGCCCGGCGGACCACAGTAGCCTTCCATTTGTACAATAGTTTCGTCATTTTCGTCAAAACTGTTGTTGTCGGAATAATCGAACAAAGTTATGGCAAAACCTGATATTCTGGCAGTCACAAGAGCTTGATTGGCCACGAAGCCGTTGACAACATCATCTTGGGTGACGTCATATTGCCCTTGATAGACCCATGCTTCCCCAACATCAAGAATCGCATCTCCATTGCCATTATCAGTAAGGTCAGCTTTTTCATCGCCCAGAAAGTCATCGTTCAGCACAATATTTTCAAGGGGGGTATCGGCAACATTCTGTACGGTAAAGGTATATTGGATGGCATCATTGCATCCGTCACTGTCCAAATCCAATGGGCTGGCCTCCATTACAAGCCCTATACGTGCAAAAGCCCCTGTGCAAACTTCGTCATAAGGGGCTGGTGTGGGGTCGTCTTGTGCAAAACTGTCATCATCTGATAGATCAGAAATTTGAACCCCCTGTATCAAGGTTTCAGCAGTTACGGTAGCTTGGTTTATTATAGTTCCAGATTGTTGAAGATCTGCGGAGTACAATGCTTGGTATTCCCATTCTTCCCCAGGGCTCAGAATGTTGTCATTTCCATTATCGAAACCCGGGTCCGGCCCCGGGACAGTACCTCCTAACAGATTATCCTCCAAAAGAATGTTCTGTAGGCTAATATTGCCAGTGTTCCTTACGGTAAATTTATATAAAAAGTTTTCTGCGCAAGGTGGATTATCCCCGTCCAGATCAATATACGACCAATCTTTGATGAGTCCTATCCCAGGATTTTGGCAAGCGGTAATATCTACAATTGTGGGGCCATCATCAAAAGGGTCTGAAGGATGTGACATATCACCTACTTCGATACTTGGACTGGAGACCAATTCTGCGTTGACGTTTGCTATTTGTCCGGTAAATTGACCATTGTCTAGGTCTGTTTGTGTAATAGCGTAGTTAGCCTCGAATGTCCATGTTTCTAAAGGGTCCAAGATATCATTACCATTATCGCCAAGGAATTCTTTAGGATCCGGTCCAGCTATAATGCCACCAAAATCCAAATCTGTAATTACTACCCTTTGAAGTTCTTCATCACCTTGGTTGGTAACAGTGTATGTAAACGGAATTGCGGCACAATCCCCGCCATTGAACACTGGGGCTGACTTGACAATGGAAATTCCAGGAACATACATATTGAAATTGGCTTCCATGTCAGCTTGGGAGTTGGCGGCACTGATCCCATCATTGTTGTTGGCAAAGTGACTTAGGTTTAGATTGGATTCGCTGTCAAAACGAGTTGAAATCAATAGACATAGCGCTAATACGGAAAGGATGGTCGCCCACCCGGTTTTCCATTTTTTTTTGTTAATTGAGTCAAAGAGCATAGTTAGTTGCATTAATTGGGGGTGACTGCAATTTTTTGAATTGATGCTGAACCATTTTGATTTTATGCTTTTTTAAAACAGTGCCTCTTGCCCAGAAAAGGGGCAATAGTGTAAGCTGTTCAATCTCTAAATATGTATTTTTTATGGGTATTTGAGACCTACAACTTTACAAATGGGGGGTATGATTTGACGGAAAAGCCATTTAGATTGATTAAATTTTGCGGTTCACCCCATAAATCCGGTTTTTTTGCCTTTATCAATCTAGGGAACTTCAACAAAGGGAACAGTATTAATTTTTAATAATAAACACAGATCTTCTGTTGAGTTGATGTTCTTCCTTGGAGCAATCAATGCCGTTGGCGCACCTATTGATAAGTTGGGATTCCCCATATCCTTTTGCGGAAAGTCTATCGGAGTCAATTCCCTTGCGTATCAACCATTGCATGGTGGATTGGGCCCGCCTTTCAGAAAGCATGCTGTTGTAGTTGTCATTTCCTCTGGAATCTGTATGGGACTCAATATGGATGGTTAATTGGGGATATTCTTTCATGGCCTGCAGAATTTTGGCCAATTCCACTTCTGCATCTGGCCTGATGTGGTGTTTGTCGAAATCAAAATAGATAGGTTGCAAAGCAAGTCGGCATCCTAAATCGTCCACTGGGCAATCGGGCGGCATCAATTTTAGATTTACATCAACTGTTCGTGAGCCCACAGGTGTCATTACAATTTCTTCTGAAGGCTCATACTCTTTTTCATCATTGGTGGCCCTAACGGCATAATGTGCTCCGCAATCAGCCATTCCATCAAAAATATAAGAGCCGTCAACTGCCGCCACTGTTTGGGAAACCACGACATTGTTGTCATCCAACAAATAGACCTGGGCCCCGGATAGCGGGTCTTCTGTCTTTGCATCGGAAACAATACCTTTGATCATAATGTTGCAATTTTCACGTATCAAGTAAATGTCATCAGATATACTGCCCTCTATTCCTTCACGATTTGATGATACGTAAGCAATTTGCTTTTCTTCATTTATAATGAACCCAAAATCATCCTGATTGGTGTTTATGGGACCTTTTAAATTGGTCACTTTTTGATATTGTCCATTGGCATCCAGAGAAATGACAAAAACATCCAATCCGCCCAGACCGGTATGTCCATCACTTGAAAAATAAAGGTTGTTTTTATCGCTTATATAGGGAAAAGACTCTCGCTCTTGCGTATTTATCTTAGCCCCAAAGTTTACCGGATCGCTATACGTTCCATCTGGTAAAATGTCAACATACCATATATCCGATCTTCCCAATGTACCTTCCATGTCAGAAGAAAAATAGAGACGTTTTTCATCGGGAGTCAGCGCTGGATGGGCCGTGGAATACGAATCGCTGTTAAAAGGCAGTTCTTCCACGTTGCCCCACGATCCATTTTCATTTTTAAGGGCTTTGTAAATTTTTAGGCTCACAAGTCTGTCCTTCCCTCTTTTTTTCTTTCCGTCGATGTAGTTGTTGCGCGTAAAGTAAACCGTCTGTCCATCCTTGGAAAATACAGCAGAAGACTCATGATAGGGAGAATTAATGTCTCCTTTTAGCGGAGTGGGGTCCAGCAATCTGCCATCTTCCCCAATATTGGCCTCGTATAGATCTAAATAAGGAAGCCCGTTCCAGTCATGCACTTTGCCTCCCTTTGGATCACTTGAAGAGGAAGCAAAAACAACTTTTTTCCCATGGAACGAAGGGCCAAAATCGGAGCTTGAAAGGCCATCAGTGACGTTCGTAACACCATACTTCTTATTTTCAAAATCCATGAGATTTTCCACAGGGATATAGTTTTCCACAAGATTGGAATTATTGGATGACGCCATGAATTTTTCCATCATTCGTTCGGCCTCTTCATACTCACCTGTACTTTTCAAAACTTGAGAGGCACGATAATAATACTCCGGTTCAACTTGTTCCGGATACTGATCCATCAGCCTTTTGTACCATTTGGAGGCTTCGGCATACTCGCTGTTGAAATAATAGGTATCTCCGAGTTTTTGGAATATCTGGGCAGACTCATATCCTTCTTCCACCACATCCAGATAAATTTTCCTGGCATCGATATAGGAGAAATTGTCAAACTCATCGTTTGCCTTTTTTATTTTGATTTCTTGGCCCTGCATTCCAACCACAATTGAAAAAGCCAGCACCACTTTTATGAGAGTTCTTGATTTCATGAGTATGGTTTTAAAAAAATCTTGGGGTCATCATTCTGTCCGGACCGTTGAATATGTCGAATCGTAAAAAGACCTCATATGATCCGTTACTGTAATTTTCTATTGCTGTGGATTGATAATCATAGGCCATTCCGGCAAAAATGGATCTAGAAATTTGGAATCCAGCCAAAGCACTCAGGGAAGCGCTCCATCTATACGAGGCACCCAAGGTGAATTTTTCATTGATCAAAAAATTGGCCGATATGTCCCATTGAAGGGGGGAACCACTCACCATTTTCACGAGTGAGGCCGGTTTAAATTTCAGATTGTCATTTACATCAAAAACATATCCCGCAATAAGAAAGTAATGCAATCTTTCTATGGCAATACTTCCGGGGTCTGTGTTGGCCAACGAGCTTTCATCAAAATGTTTGGTGTTCAAAAAATTGGGAACCGAAAAACCTGCGTAGAATTTATCGGTGTTGTAATAGATTCCGGCACCGACCTGGGGTTGGAGCTGATTGTCAATATTGTTTTGGAAAAACGGATCACCAAAATCAAAAATCTTCAACTTGGCATAATCTACGTCCAATACATCAATTCCAGCTTTTAATCCAAAGGAAAGTTTGTTCAGGGATTTTAGCAGCAGGGAATACGAAAAATCCACCACAATGTTTGATTCTACTGCCGGGCCTATTTGGTCGTGCACAATGGACAGTCCCAATCCCATATTATCGTATAGCCCTATGGGTGAATTTACCGTAAAGGTGCCCGTGGCGGGAGAACCATCCAGGTTTACCCATTGGGTACGACCCAACACGCCAAAGCTCAAAGCTTCCCGGGAGCCGGCGTAAGCAGGGTTCACAATTTGGGTGTTGTACATGTACTGGGTATACTGTGGATCTTGCTGGGCAAAAGTATTATGGACCGTTGCGAACAGCAGGAACACCATAAACCATGGAATTCTTTTTTTATTTGGCTTCATTTTGGATTTTGTTTTCAATTTGTATCAATGCTGATTGCAATCAATCTCTATTTATGTATAAGTATCCTGAGTAACTTTTTTGGCCTGGATTTTCGGCAGAGAAGGTCAATATGTAGAAATAAGTGCCACTGGGCAGTTCCCTGTCCGTTGCAATGTTTGCCCTTCCTTCTGAGACACCCCTGAACAGATTGTTGGCTTGGCCATATTCACTGATTTCATAGACCAATACACCCCATCTGTTGAATATTTTCAGGGTGTTGACAGGATAGTTATCGATACCCTCAATGTGGAAATGATCATTGAGTCCATCCCCATTTGGCGTGATGCCATTGAATATCTCAAAATTTGGATTGCCAGAGCCAACACAGGCCCCAACTACCGATATAACCGTAAATCCATCTTCGGAATAGCTGCTGTCATCCGAGTAATCTGAAATAACATTTTGCGTACCAACATGAACAGCGGTCACCTCGGCTTGATTTTGGACTTGGGTGGCATCAATGTCCGCTTCGGTAAGTCCATGGACCAATGTATATGTCCATTCTTCATCTGGGCCTAGGATTCCATCATTTCCAGTATCCCCGGAATTTGGCTCGGACAAGGTTATCCCCAATATATTGTCTTGTAGGGTGACAGATTCGAGGTTTACATTGCCCAAATTGGCAACCGTGAACGTATATATGATGGATTCCTTACAACCATTGTCGTTACTATCAACCAATTCACCTTGTTTGATAAGTCCAATGTCGGGGCTGGGAATACAAGCTCCAATAACTGAAGTTATGGTAGGGTCATTTTCCGCATAACTGTCATCATCGGAAAAATCGGAATACGGATTGTTGCTCAGTATCAAATTTGCCCTTGCTTCAGCTTGATTCACCACCTGAGTGGCATCAATATCAGCTTGGGTAATTGTGTATGTTGCTGAATAGTTCCACACTTCATTTGGCCCCATGATGCCGTCATTGCCAGTATCTCCGGAGTCTGGCCCGGCAATGACACCCAATACTAGACCATTGTCCTCAAGGGTCACTTGGTTCAGGTCCAACGGACTCTGATTTGTTACACTGAATGCATATTGAATCTGATCTGCGCAGCCATCGCCATTACTATCAATAGAGCTTCCTGTTTTGATTAGGCCCAAAGGACCACCGTGTTCATCGCAGGCACCTACAACATCTGTTTGTGTGATGTCATCTTCGTTGTAACTATCATTATCTGAAAAATCAGCAACTTGGATATTGACGTTGTTGCTCAAATTTGCTTTTACTTCGGCTTGGTTTTCAACGTTGCCTTGGTCAATATCAGCTTGGGTAATGTCATAAATGAAATTATAGATCCATTCTTCGCTAATACCCAAAATGTTATCGTTTCCGACATCTCCAGAAATAGGGCCGGGAATGACTCCGCCCAAGAACACATCATCAAGCGTAACAGCAGCCAAATCCACATCTCCCAAGTTGGCCACGGTAAACTCGTACAGGATATGGTCATCACAGCCATCGGCATCCATATCAAATACTTGTCCTTGTTTTATGACGGCTATTTCTGGATTGATGCAGGGCGTGAGGTCTGTCACTGTAGGATGATCCTCAAAAATTATGTTGTCATCGGAGAGGTCATTTACAAAATTATTGGGTGCAACTAGAATTTCGGCCGTTACGGTTGCTTGGTTTACAACTTGGGCCGCGTTTAGATCGGCCTGGTCAATATCGTATGTTATGCTATACTCCCATACTTCATTTAGATCTAAGTTTCCATCACTGTTTAAATCGGTAAGGGGATCAGGACCGGGCAATGGAAGATTTCCGAATAGTGGGTCTATTATCTCAACATTCGTTAAAACCTGGGCACCTGTATTGGAAACATAAAATTCATATTCTATTTGGGAACAATTGTTAATTATGGTACCCGTCTTTACCATAGCCACTCTTGGTTGGCAGGCGGATAGATCAGTGACAGTGGAGTCATTTTCCAATACGCTGTTGTCATCAGAAAGATCGGTTACAAAGTCATTTGGGGATCCAACCACATTGGCAGTTACTTCTGCTTGATTTACCACCTCCCCATTGTTTTTGTCAGATTGAAGAACAATGTAGGATTCGAAATACGTCCAAGTTTCATTAGGATTCAAAAATCCATCTCCATTGTCACTTGGTGGAGGGCCATACATTATTGGATTTGGCCCTAAGAGTGGATCTTCTATTTGAATATTTTCCAAATTATCTCCATCCAGGCTAACGTTGGTGACATCAAACCGATAACGAATATTATCGCAGGCGTTTAGCATGCTTGTTTTGACCAATGCAATGGCGATTCGACAATTACTTATATCTATAATGGTAGGGTCATTTCCCAGAACGCTGTCGTCATCAGATTGGTCGTTCACGGAAATACCTTGCCCTTGCACAACTGCCGTGACAGTGGCATTGCCCCCAACCTGTCCATTGATCTTATCCTGATTAGTAATGGAATAGGAGAGATTATATTCCCATATTTCATTCTGACCCAATAAACCATCATTTCCTATATCACCGGAAGGTGGACCAGGTAAAGGGTTCATACCGAAAAGGGGGTCAATAACCTCCACATTATCCAAGATTTCCCCGTTGGTGCTCTCGTTTGTGACCGTATAGGTATAGTTTATTTGTCTACATGGCGCCAAAAGGTCTGGGACTCCTGTTTTGATTATGGCGATAGCCGGAGCATAGGCACTGGAAACCATGTCTTTGTTTTCAAAGGCGTTTAAGTATGAAAGTTCGGGCTGGGTCGTCTCAGGACTTTTTTTGAAATTTGGTAAGGAAATGTCATCCAAATTACTCAAGACAACATGGAATAGAGCAAAGCAAAGTCCCAAACGAAACCCTTTCTGCCATTTTGATTTGGAAATGGAGAGAAACATAATTTAAGTATTGGTTGTTATCATTTGTTTTTTACATAGATTTCCCAAATTCTTTCATATAGGGCGACTACATGAATAGGTCAGGAACCCAAATAGACAAATGATTAGCACTGCGATGTTATGACCATATTTTGTTTTACAGAGAGGTCAATTTGTGTAAAGGGGGGTAGGCTTGATAAAAATGCCATTTGAATTGACGCATTTTTTAGCGAATGGTAAATAAATCAGAAACAGCAATGTATCCATCCAACGGTTTGGAAGAATCCATTTAACAACCGTTGAAAGCCTTATTATGGATATTTGATGCTGATTAAATCTTCTCTTTCAGATATTTAGCGGTATGGGATTTCTGGTTTTGAGCAACTTCCTCTGGAGTGCCCTCCACGACCAAATGCCCTCCATTTTCACCACCTTCTGGGCCTAGGTCAATGATATAATCTGCACATTTAATAAGTTCAATATTGTGTTCGATGACAATAACGGAATGGCCCTTGGCAATCAATTCATCAAAGGATTGCAGCAATTTTTTGATGTCATGAAAATGGAGTCCCGTAGTGGGTTCATCAAAGATGAACAGGGCTTTCTCCTTGGTATTTCCCTTTACCAAAAAGGAGGCGAGCTTTATCCGTTGGGCCTCACCACCGGAAAGGGTAGAGGAGGACTGTCCCAAAGTCACATAGCCCAAGCCTACATCCTGCAAGGGCTGTAATTTGTTTACAATCTTCTCTTGTTTGTGTGTTTTGAAGTGTGCAATAGCATCATCAATGGTCATATTGAGGATGTTGTCAATGTTTTTTCCCTCAAACTGCACCTCCAAAATTTCTTTTTTGAAGCGTTTGCCATCACAAACATCACACTCCAAATGCACATCGGCCATAAACTGCATTTCTACAGTAATTTCACCTTCACCTTTACATTTTTCACAACGACCTCCATCTACATTAAAAGAAAAGTGTTTGGCCTGGTACCCGCGTAATTTGCTCAATTTTTGGGAAGCGAACAAACTGCGGATGTCGTCATAAGCCTTGATATAGGTAACAGGATTGGAACGGGAAGACCGACCAATGGGGTTCTGGTCCACAAATTCCACATGTTTTATGTGCGAATATTTGCCTTCCATAGCACTGAACTGCCCTGCCTTTTCTCCGTAACCGCCCACTTCCTTTAATATGGTAGGATACAGGATCTTCCTTACCAAGGTGCTTTTTCCGCTCCCGGAAACCCCGGTGACCACCGTCAACATATTTAAGGGAAAGGTGACATCAATATTTTTTAGGTTGTTTTCCCGAGCGCCTTTGATTTGGATGTAATGTTTGGAATTCCTCCGTTCTGCAGGAACTTGGATTTCCTTTCTACCCGTTAGATAATCCGCGGTGAGGGAATTGGCTTGTAAAATAGCACTTAAACTTCCCGTGGCCACCACTTCACCGCCAAGGGTTCCTGCTTCAGGGCCAATGTCTATGACCTCATCAGCAGCTTTCATGATGTCTTCATCGTGTTCCACCACAATAACGGTATTGCCCAAATCCCGAAGAGATTTTAGAACTTCAATTAAATTTTCCGTGTCCTTAGGGTGAAGGCCAATGCTGGGTTCATCCAAAATATACATGGAACCCACCAAACTGCTGCCCAGTGACGTGGCCAAGTTGATACGTTGGCTTTCCCCACCAGAGAGGCTGTTCGATTTTCGGTTTAGAGTGAGATAACTCAACCCCACTTTATCCAAAAAGTCCAACCGGGTGGTTATCTCCTTTATCAATCGTTTGGCGATGGTGGTATCATGTTTCGAAAGTTGAAGTGCATCAAAGAAAGGAATCAAACGTTTTATGGGGAGTTCTATCAAATCTGAAATGGATTTTCCATCTACTTTCACATAATTGGCCTCTTTCCGAAGCCGTTTTCCTTTACAAACGGAGCATCTGGTCTTGCCCCGATAACGGGAGAGCATTACCCTATTCTGGATTTTATAGCTTTTTTCTTCGAGCTGTTCAAAAAACTTGTGGATACCCATAAAGTGTTCATTCCCGTCCCAGACCAATTGTTTTTGCTCATCGGACAATTCAAACCAAGGTTTGTGGATGGGAAAATCAAATTTGTAGGCCGAGTTCACCAATTGGTCCCGATACCAGCCCATGCTTTCACCTCGCCAGGGGAAAACCGCATTTTCATAAACGGAAAGTGCCGTGTTGGGTATTACGAGATCTTCATCAATGCCGATGACATCGCCATAGCCTTCACATTTGGGACAGGCACCGTAGGGATTGTTGAAACTGAAAAGGTGTACATTGGGCTCCAAGAACTTCATGCCATCCAATTCAAACTGATTGCTAAAGACTCTGGTTTTACCATCTTCCAGATTTTCAATGGCACATTGACCCTTTCCTTCAAAAAAGGCATTGTCCACCGCATTGGCCAATCGGTTGTAGAAATCCTCATCGTCCTTTACAATGACCCTGTCCACGACCAGATCAAATTCCCGTCCAACATCTTCAGGAGCTTGATCAATACGAAGGACTTCTCCTTTATATTTTATTCGAGCGTACCCCTGTTTGGAAAATAGCTGCAACGATTTTAAGGGGTCGCGCTCTTCCTTAATTATAATAGGAGCCAGCAATAACAACTTGGTGCCTTCAGAAAGTGGTTTTATATAAGTAATGACATCGGAAACGGTATGCTTTTTTACTTCCTTCCCAGAAACAGGGGAGATGGTCTTTCCAACGCGGGCATACAATAGTTTAAGATAGTCGTAGATTTCGGTGGTGGTTCCCACAGTTGATCTAGGGTTGGTGGAATTCACTTTTTGCTCAATGGCAATGGCCGGGGCTATACCTTTTATATAATCCACTTTGGGCTTGTCCAATTTCCCCAAAAACTGACGCGCATAGGAGGAAAGACTTTCCACATAGCGACGTTGCCCCTCGGCATAAAGCGTATCAAAAGCCAAACTGGACTTCCCGGAACCCGATAATCCGGTAATCACCACCAGCTTGTTACGGGGAATGACAACATCTATATTTTTAAGGTTGTGGAGCTTGGCACCTTTTATGATGATGTTCTGCTTGGGATCTACGTTGGTAATCGCTGCCATTTGTTAAAATTAGGGCCTCAAAGATACGATACAGGACACTTAATACGTATATTGCACCAGTTAACATATAAAAAACAGCAAATCACAACATAGTTTTTAGGTCGCCTACCTAATTTTCTATATTTGAGTTGTAATTAAAATACTGATAGGCCTATACAGAAATAATTACTTTTTTAAAATTTCAACTAAATACCTAAAGTCTTTCTTGGAAAGGAAAGACCGTGATATTAACCAAAAAAAAGTAATTTGTATGGAACTACAGATTAATGACTCGATTCTAGTTAAAAACTACATTGCTGGTGATGAAAAAGCCCTTGAGGCACTCATCAACAGGCACAACCAACGAATTTCCAGTTTTATTTATTCCAAAGTTTTGGATAGGGATGTGGCAGAGGACATCTTCCAAGACACTTTTATCAAGGTTATCAAGACCTTGAAAAAGGGCTCGTACAGCGAGGAAGGTAAATTTTTGCCTTGGGTGATGCGTATTGCCCATAACCTTATCATTGACCACTTTCGGAAAAACAAGAGGATGCCCAAGTTTGAAGGCAGCGATGACTTCAACATCTTCTCCGTGATCAAGGACGATAAGCTGAATGCCGAAAAACAGATCATCAAAGATCAAATTGACAGTGATCTTACCATGTTGATAGACGAATTGCCCGAAGATCAGAGAGAAGTCTTGATCATGCGAATCTACAAGGATATGAGTTTCAAGGAAATATCCGAAAATACTGGAGTAAGCATCAATACAGCCTTGGGAAGAATGCGTTATGCACTGATTAACCTCAGAAAAATCGTTGATCGCAAGAACATCGTTTTAACGAATTAATCGGCGTTTCGTCGAACCCTGCAATATTTCCATTTTAGCGGCGTTATCTATTTGAAACATTAATGCTAGAATATGGAAAACATTTACTCTGAAGAACAAAAAGCCGTAAAAGCGGTAAAAGCAAGTCAGAAAACTATTGATTTCTTGCTTAGCTATTCAAAATCGATTCATGTAGTCAACTACAAAAAGCATCCATTTGAAGTAACTTTGAATTAAGTTCCTGAAAATCAGATGCAAAAAGAGCCGCAATTAGCGGCTCTTTTTGTTTTTAAGATGTTCGTTGATGACCGATTTTCGCCCAATGGTCTTGGTGATCACATCTTTTTCCAAGTTCCAGCCCCGTGCCGGGCAATATTCCCTTCCGTACCAGATGATCTGCAAATGAAGTCGGTTCCAGATTTCTTTGGGAAACAAGCGTTTCGCATCCTTTTCGGTCTGAACCACATTTTTTCCATTGCTGAACCCCCATCGGTACATGAGTCTATGAATATGGGTATCCACAGGAAAAGCAGGAATGCCAAAAGCCTGCGAGACCACTACGCTCGCGGTCTTGTGACCAACACCGGGCAATTCTTCAAGAAGTTCCATATCTTTTGGAACCTCACCCTTGTATTTTTCAATCAGGATTTGGGAAAGCCCATGAATTCCTTTTGATTTCATTGGGGAAAGCCCCACAGGCTTTATGATTTCCCGTATCTCCTCCACCGAAAGTTTTACCATATCATACGGATTGTCAGCTTTGGCAAAAAGAATAGGGGTGATTTGATTTACCCGCACATCCGTGCTTTGGGCAGATAACAAGACTGCAATCAGTAGGGTATAGGGGTCTTTATGGTCTAAGGGTATGGGAATGGACGGGTAAATTTCATCCAAAGTTTTAATAACAAAGTCAACCTTTTCCTGTTTAGTCATTTTTGTTTAATTTTGAATAAAAATAATTAAACAACAAAATAGAGACCATACGCATATGAATATGTTAAAAGTAGGGGATAAAGTACCTGAATTTTCTGCAAAAGACCAAGATGGAAACACAATTAATCTCAGTGATTTCAAAGGAAAGAAACTTGTTGTCTTTTTCTATCCAAGGGCCAATACCCCAGGCTGTACCCTGGAAGCCTGTAACCTTAGGGATAATTACGAAGCGCTACAAGAGGCTGGTTATGAGCTATTGGGCGTAAGTGCCGATTCCCAAAAGAAACAGGCCAACTTTAAGAAAAAATACAATTTTCCATTTCCATTGTTGGCCGATGAAGACCATACCGTCCTTGGGATTTTTGGGGTTTGGGGACCAAAAAAGTTTATGGGCAGGGAGTTTGATGGAATCCACCGCACCACTTTTGTAATCAATGGTGATGGCGTTGTGGATGAGGTCATAGAAAAAGTAAAGACCAAAGACCACGCTGCCCAGATTCTTGATGTTGGGTAATTGGGGTACTGTGTTATTAAGTTATTGTGGGTAGATGTGAAAGGTTAGAAGTGATTCGTGTCAAAAGAGAGGATGGACAATAGACCATGGAAAATAGACTTTGGTTATTGAGTTATTGTACACTGCAAACTGTTTGGGACATTGGAATTTCGGATTGGGTTACAAGCTAAATTGAGATGTCAGTTCGAGTTTTTTCCAAAGGAAAAAGTATCAAGAACGAACCCTTCTGTATCGATCACTAGGTTTTGTATTCGTGAAGATCGGTACAATCCCTTTCCGAGCCCAGGCGGGCGTGTCAAAAGGAACGTGAGACAATGGAAGAGAGAGAGAGAGAGAGAAATGAGGCTCCAAAACTCATAACCCTTAACTCGAAACTCCTAACTCACCGTACTGAAGGGCAATAACTATTTCACTCCCTTTCCTCAAGCACTTTTCGGGTAAAGAGGTGCTTTTCCTTGATTATATCAGCAATACCTTCCGGTAGTTCTTCTTCCCATCCGTCCTCACCATTGATGATTTTTTTCAATACATCCCTAGAGAAAATGTGCATGATGTCAGGATCATAATCAATAATGTCCATCACTTTCCCATTGTATTTAAAGAACTTGTACAACTCTTTCATCCTGGGGTGCACCTTAATATTGTTGCTGGTCATAATTTGACCAGTTTCTGGGTCCTTCATGGGGTAGAGGTACACTTTTAGGTCTTTAAAGAACAATTTTCCAAAAGCCTCAAGGATACCACCACTTAAATGACGGTAATATTTCTCATCAAAAATATCAACGAGGTTGTTCACGCCCATGGTAAGTCCAATTTTGGATTTGGTGTAGTTGTTGAAATATTCCACCAGCTTGTAATATTCCTGGAACTTGGATATCAACACGGTGTGTCCCAGCGAACATAACAACTCCGCACGGTCCATAAAATCCTGTTCATCAATTTCCCCGGAAGCCTTTAGGTTGGAAAGGGTTATCTCAAAGACCACAATCGTATTTTCATATTCCACGGTCTGTTCCCGTACAAAAATATCATACGATTTCTTGAACATATCCATGTTCACCTTGGTCACGGGCCTAAAACTTCCCCTGAGCGCCAAAATGTTTTTCTTGTACAGCACCGCAGCCGGTAAGAGGTTGTTCCCATCAGGTCCGAACATCACCGCATCGGTCATGTCGTTCTTGATCAACTGTAAGCTCATCAGTCTGTTGTCCACCTCCTTAAAGTTGGGACCGATAAAATTGACCATATCAATTTCCAAGGTGTCCTTATCAATATGGTCATATAAATACTTCAGTAGTTTTTTGGGCTTGTGGAACTTAAAAAATGCCCCATACATAAGATTAACGCCCAAAATGCCCAATGTTTCCTGTTGCAACCGGGCCTCATTTTGCTTAAAACGGATATGCAGGACAATTTCATCGTATTCCTTTTGGTCAGGATCCAATTGAAATCGGATTCCAACCCATCCATGACCCTTGTATCGCTTGGAAAAATCTATGGTTGCAACGGTGTTGGCATAGGTAAAGAACAAATAATCGGGATTGCTCTCGCGGCTGATCCGTTCCTCCACCAACTTCATTTCGTGGTCCAGCATTTTCTTCAAGCGCGACTGGGTCACGTACCGTCCATCTTCCTCAATACCATAAATGGCATCACTGAAGGATTTATCATAAGCGCTCATCGCCTTTGCAATGGTGCCCGAAGCGCCACCGGCCCTAAAAAAATGTCTGGCCGTTTCCTGTCCGGCGCCAATTTCTGCAAATGTTCCGTAAATATTCGGATTCAAATTTATTCTAAGGGTCTTTGCCTTTATGGAAGGGATGTTTTCAAAAGCATTCTCTTTGCTTGGTACGGTAGGCATATCCGATATATTTGTGAGGAACAAAGTTACACTCTTCATCCAATCTATTAAATAAATAAGTTATAATTTTGATTTTAATGGATGATAAAATGACCATTACCTTTTTGGGCACGGGAACCTCCCAGGGAATACCTGTTATCGGAAGTGATCATCCAGTTTGTCTGAGCAAGGACCCCAAGGATAAAAGATTGCGGGTCTCCGTTTTGGTTTCGTGGAAGGATTTTAATTATGTGATTGATTGCGGCCCTGATTTTAGGCAGCAGATGTTGACGAATCCAATCGACAAACTGGATGGAATTTTGTTTACCCACGAGCATGCCGATCATACCGCGGGCATTGATGACATTAGACCATTTTTCTTTCGTCAGGGCGATATCCCCATTTATGCCCATGAGCGCGTGATCACCTCCCTAAAAAGACGATTTGACTATATTTTTGCTGGTGAAAACCGGTATCCCGGAGCCCCGGCGGTCCAAGTGGTCCAAGTTAAAAAGGATGTTTCCATTGATTTGGGAGATTTAGAGGTCATTCCCATTGAAGCCTATCACAACCGCTTGCAGGTTTTTGGCTATCGGTTTGGGGAATTCGTGTACCTCACCGATGTGAAGCGGGTGGAAGAGGATCAAATCAAAAAGATAAAAGGAGCAAAAGTGCTGGTGGTCAATGCCCTTCGCCAAGAGCCCCACCATTCCCATTTTAATTTGGAAGAGGCCATTGCTTTCGCCAAACGGGTGGGAGCAGAAAAAACCTATTTTACGCACATCAGCCATATTATGGGTTTTCACGAAGAAGTGGAAAAAACACTGCCCAAAAACATACATTTGGCCTACGATAACCTACAATTGAAGATTTAAAGACCATGAAAAACAAAATTTTTCTCTATCTGTTTGTATTTGCCGCTTTGGTGGTGCTGTACCAATTTGTGAGTACCAGCAATATGCAAAAAGCCATGACCTCCGATGTGGAACGATTGCAAACCGAGGTGCAGGAACTGCAAGATTCTGTGCAACGCACGCAGCTGAGACTGTTGGATATGCAGTATTTTTCACTTGAAAACAATGATGATGCCCTGGTCTATTACGACCATCTCAATCTTGAAAGCCCCACACGGTACATTGAGGACAAGCTCTTGGAAACCAATGAACAATCCGGGGATAATCCGTTGATTCCCTACGAAGGAATGGAAAGCGATTTTAAGATCAATAAGATTAAGGTGCTGAACCATAAATGGATCATAGCTGATTTTTCGGACGGAAAATATTGGGGCGAATTATTGGTACAGTATGAATTGAAGGACGACCTAAGTGTTAGCTTTACCCCAATGGACCACTTGCTTTACACTCGGAGCAATTAATAGAGGGGGTTATTCAGTTATTTTGTTGTTGAGTTACTGAGTTATTGCCTGCCCGCCGCAGGCGGGGAAGTCGGAAGTCGGGAGTCGGAAGTCAGAAGTCGGAAGTCAGTATGCAGTGCACAGTCAGCAGTAATTCCTGTTTTTGGTTTTGAGCTTGCCCGCCTGCCGTAGGCAGGAACTTGCTCTTGGTTTTGTCTTGTCTCTTATCTCTTGATTTACTGCAAACTGCGTACTGAACCATTGCCCATTGCCCACTGCCCATTGCATACTGGAGAAAGCCTGCCGTAGGCAACATTTGGAAAAACCAAAAACATTACTTACATTTGGCGTTAGTAACGTAAAATGGAATTATGATAATTTCGTTTGGCTCGAAAGAAACCGAAATGATTTGGAACGGTATCCGAGTCAAAAAAATGCCGATTGAAATTCAAAATGTCGGACGTCGGAAATTAAGAATGCTGAATAATTCACAAGATATAATGGATTTGAGAATTCCACCTTCTAATCGACTTGAAAAACTGACTGGAAAACTGAACGAATTTTACAGCATCCGAATTAATAAACAATGGAGAATTATATTTCAATGGAAAAATGGAAACGCAAGTGAAGTTGAAATAGTTGATTATCACTAAAAAAGAAAATTATGGAAAAGTTAGCAAATGTACATCCTGGAGAAGTTTTAAACTTTGAATTCCTTGAGCCTTTGAAAATCACAGCTTACAGACTTTCAAAAGATTTGAAAATACCACAAACAAGAATTTCTGAAATTATAAAAGGACGACGTAGAATTACGGCGGACACAGCTTTGAGATTAAGTAAGTATTTTGGAAATTCAGCTAAATTTTGGCTTGGACTTCAAGATGATTTTGACATCGAAGAGGAAAAGGAAACCAAAGAATCGGAACTGAATGAAATCAAGCATTACGAAAATAAAAACGTTGCCTAATCGAATGGATGGCCCCGCCATTAAATGACGGAGTGCACCCCTCACATTTATCTGCCGAAGGCATGACCACCGTGCCCTTAGAATGTTCAGGGATCAACGCTCAACCACCAAAAAACCACTCCTTGACGATTTTTTTGTTTTTCCTTCACCTTGAACTCGCCTGCCTGCCGCCTTTAGGCAGGAATTTTCACGAAGGCTTGTTTGTTCATAACTCATAACTCATAACTCATAACTCATAACTCTTAATTCTTATCTCTCCTCTCTTTTCTCCTGTCTGAATAAACCAAAAACACCGGAAGACAAAATCTCCCGGCGTTCTTTATTGATAAATAGGTATTTGGGCGGCCTTTGGCCGTATTGATCAATTGCAATTTGGGTCAATGCTATCACCGATAATGTTCCAGTCATAGACACTTTCTAGAAAGATCCTGGAACCACCCGCACTAGTATTACAATACTGAAGATCAGTTGCACCCAAGTTAATATTTGAGGGGCCATTGTTGGTGTCCACATAGTTGGCCCAACCTGTCAATGTATTGCTATAGTTCTCAGAGCTAAGCCCCGATCCACTCAACATACTAGCCATATCGGTAACACTGCCGATGTCCCAGGCCCCAAGGTCCCTGTTAAAGGCAATGGCAAAAGCAAACATAGTATTCATATCGGTGACACTTCTTGTGTCCCAGCCACTGATATCCCCGTTGAAGCTGTCAGCATCTAAAAACATATAACTCATATTGGTGACACTGCTCACATCCCAGCTACTGATGTTCCCGTTGAAGGCATCGGCATCAGAGAACATATAACTCATATTGGTGACATTGCTCACATCCCAGCCACTGAGATCCCCGTTGAAGGCATTGGTATAAGCGAACATATAGCTCATATCGGTGACACTGCTCACATCCCAGCCACTGATGTCCCCGTTGAAGGTATCGGTATAAGCGAACATATAGCTCATATCGGTGACACTGCTCACATCCCAGCCGCTGAGACCGATCCCCTCAAAGGCAACAGCATCATTGAACATAGAACTCATATCGGTGACATTGCTCACATCCCACCCGCTGAGGTCACCGTTAAAGGCTTCGGCACCACTGAACATAGAACCCATATGGGTCACCTGGGAGAGATCCGGAACGTCCGTGGCGTTGTACACCATGTTCCCACAACCTGCGAAGGCACCATACATGTTGGCCCAGGGATTAGAGCCCCATTGTTCTATGCTTGCCAATTTAAGCGCATCAGCTTGAGTGACAATGCCAGCATTAACATCCATAAATATTGCCGGAAAGGTGCCCTTTATGGCCACGGTATAAGTGCCCGCCTCGGCGTACTCGTGCTGAACTGTGTAATTAATGAAATCAGCATTGGTGATGTCCTCCACCGTGCCATCGCCCCAGTCTATGGTATAGTCGTACTCATCATAGTCCGGATTCATCCCGATCTTAATGGTCTCATTGTTAACCGTGGTCACCCATGTTGTGACAAAGGAGGCGGGGTCATCGGCCAGGCTCTCGTAGACAGCGGTCACGGTAATGGTGATCTCTGCGGAGACAGGGTCGTTTACACCGTCGGTCACCGCAACGGTAATGGTGTGCCCTTCGGCAGTCTCAAAGTCCAGGGTCTTGCCCTCAGCAAGGCTCAGCTCGCCCGAGGATGCGTCGATCTCAAAAATATCGTTGTCGTTTGTGCTTATGGAGAAGGTAAGGGCATCCTGTTCCGGGTCCGAGGCCACAACGGTGCCGATCACATCGGTGTCGGCAATGTCCTCTGCCGCCTCAAAGCCCTGGGCCTCGATCACGGGGGGCTGGTTCTGTGCAACGACCTCGGTTACCTTAATGGTGACATCGGCCTTTGCGGTGGCCTTCCCGTCGCTCACGCTCACGCTGAGCACATGCTGTTTTTTGGTGTCAAAGTCCAGTGTCTTGCCGGTGGCCAGGCTCAGGGCTCCGGCATTGGTGATCTCGAACAGGTCGCCGCTGTTGGTGGCGATGCTGAAGGTGAGCTTATCGCCCTTGTCGGCATCGGTGGCGGTGACCGTTCCGATGATGGTTGCATCGGATATGTTCTCTGCGGCATTGAAGGTCTGCGCCTTGATCACGGGTGCGGTGTTCGGCGGGGTGCTTGGCCCGTCGTCCTTGCTACATGAAATTACAAGGCCCAAAGCGAGAAGGGCCAGGAAAAACAATTTTTTTTGTGACATAATTTCTAAAGTTTTATCATTAAATCCACAATTTCCCAAAACCCGGGCAAACTTTTGGGTGCGATCTGACGGATGGTGTTTTTGGGTTGATGTAGGCCGCTTTTGTATTGTTACTGCCTGCCTGCCGTAGGCAGGGATTATTCAGTTATTCAGTTATTTTGTTATTGGTTATTCAGTTATTGGAAGTCGCCTGCCCGCCGCAGGCGGGGAAGTCGGGAGTTTGAACTTGTACTTGCTCTTGCTCTTGATTTTGTCAGGTCGAGTGTTGCAAACGGAGTTTGGAATGTATCGAGACCTGCTTTGGCGGTATGCAAAAAACCGATTAGCTATGCTGAAAATTTGATTTCTCGATACCCGCCTTTGCCGCAGGCAGGCAATTTTTCTTTGGTTTCGACTTTAGTTTATCCTGAGCATAGACGAAGGGCTCAACCACCAAAAAACAACTCCATGACGATTTTTTTTTGAACTCGCCTGCCTGCCGCCTTTAGGGAGGTTTCAAGGTCTCATGTTGCAGGGGTGGGATGCCGAAACTAGTTCGGCATGACGTTGCGCGCTATCCTTTACAGAAATGACATTGGTACCAGTATTGGGTTACTGCATACTGCATACTGCATACTGAATTACTGGGTTATTGGAACTTGCTCTTGCTCTTGATTTTGTCTTGTGTCTTGTGTCTTTTCTCTTTTCTCTTTTCTCTAGTCTCTTGGATTACTGCCCATTGCCCCACTGTAAAATCAAAGATGCTCCACCAGCCACTTTCGGAAGGAATAGAAGTTTTGCTGGGATACGCCATGGCCAACGGGGAATTCCTCATAGGTAAAATTGATGTTCAACTTTTTTAGGAAATCCGGGGTTTTTTGGGCCCATTCCACCGGAATTACTTGGTCTACCTGCCCGTGTGATGCATAAATATGGAGTTTGCTGTGGTCTTTTTTGGCATAGTCCTTCCGCAAAATGCCTTCATTGATATAACCGCTCAATGCTACAACATTCTTCACTTTTTCAGGAAAGGAAAGGGCAACGGCATAGCTCAATATGGTCCCTTGGCTGAACCCCAAAAGGGTGATGTTTTCTTCATCCAAATTAAAGGTTTCAATGGCTTCATCCATAAAATCCGCAATTTTGTCCCGGGATTTCTTGGCTTGCACGTCATCGCTCCATTTCCCATACTCGGCATCAAAATTTATGGCATACCAAGCATATCCAAAAGGATCCAGATCATAGGGAGCCCTAACCGAAATCACCTCTAACTCTTCAGGAAGTTCAGAAGCAAAGGAAAAAAGGTCTTCTTCATTGCTTCCATACCCATGAAACATAAACAGGGCCGGTTTTTTTCCAGATGTTAGGGATGATGGGCGTACAAGGTATTCCAAAGACAATGAGGTTGGGGACATTATAGAATTTTAAGAAATAAAGGTAAACCATTTTTGAAAATACATGCCCAAAACAGGCAAGGGCTTGGTCTTTTCATTGAGTGCTTGCATGAATCCATAGCCCCAAAGCACAAGATAAAAAAGGTACAGCGGGATGGATAGATAAACAATTCCCATAAAGGTGAGCACTATGGCCAACGCATGGAACAAAAGGTGAATGCCAAAAGCTTGCCGAATGTGAAAGCGGGCAAAGGCATTTTTGGGTTCCATGTTCATGGTAATGGCGATCAAACACCCCACAATGGTGATGTAGGCTACAATGGCTGTTGTTCTTCCGGGATTGGATTGGCTCAAAATATTAGATTGAAGTTTTGTTATTATTGATTACACCATATGCATTACCCTTGAGCGGCGCTCCCAAGAACATACTGTTTTTGGACGTGGACAAAATATTTTCCAGCGTAAAGTTACGTTCTTCGTCTGGATCAAATAGGGTCAAGCATGCTTTCTCACCTTCTTTTAAAATTGGGGTTTTCAGACTAAAACGCTCCCTGCCTTTCGTTAAAAGTGAAATGGTTTGTTCCACACCAAAAATGGGGTTTAGGCTGCCGAAGGCCGTTTCCAGACCAAGGGTGCCATCCAGGGCGTTGTCAAACTCCACCCGTTTTCCTTCAACATCGATTGGGATGTGGTCACTGGTCACAAAATCTATGGTGCCATCCTTTAATCCTTTGATCAGCGCCTTGACATCCTGTCTGGTCCGAAGGGGAGGGGATACCTTAAAACTCGAATCAAAATCTTCCAATGAGTCATCTGTAAAGACCAAATTATGGATGGCCACACTGCAACTTACATCCAAGCCTTTTTTCTTGGCATTGGCAATCAGTTTCACGGATTCTGCAGTAGAAATGGTAGGGATATGCAATTTTCCGCCCGTGTATTCAAGGATAAACAAATCCCTTGCAATTTGAAGCTCTTCGGCCAAAGCGGGAATCCCTTTAAGTCCCAATCGGGTAGAAACCTCTCCTTCATGTACAATGCCCTTTCCTTTTATATGGACATCCTGCGGATGGGAAAATACCAATCCATCAAAATTTTGGGCATACAGCAAGGCAATTTTTAAGAGATTGGGATTGGTAATCTGTTGTTTGAAATCGTAAAAGGCCACAGCCCCCGCATTTTTCATGTCGTACAACTCGGCCAGGTCAATACCCTCAGCATTTTTGGTCAGCGTTCCCAACGGGTGTAGGTTGGTCGGTTTCCCCAAACTGCGCTCTTTCAAAAACACCACATCAGAGCTGGTATCCGGAACAGGATAGGTGTTGGGGTACAGCACAATGTCCGTGAATCCGCTTTTGCTGGCCACATAAAGTCCATTGGAAATGGTTTCCCGTTCTTCATGGCCGGGTTCGCCAAAACTCACACCACTATCAAACCAGCCTAAGGAGACATGTAGGTTTTTTAGGTCGACCAGTTTCGTGTTGGAAGGTGCTTCAATGGAGGTGGCAATCTTTTCAATAATCCCTTTTTTAATAAGGATGTCCCGCTTTTTCAAGTGCAGCTCCTTATTCCCTGGGCACACGATTTTTGCAGACTTCAGCAGAATGTTCATGTAATGAATTTTTGGATGATTACCTCGGTCAACGCCAAAAGCAACGCTAAAATAACAAACCATTTCCAATATGCGGTAATATTGCTTTCGGCTTCCAAGTATTCAAAAAGCGATGCAATGGTATCTTGGGTATTGGCATTTGGCAAGCTTTCAACATCCAGATAATTAAGTTTGCTTTCGGTTCTGGGATAATTAAAACTGATGTTTTGCAAAGGCCGCCCCTGTTGATTGATGGTGTAAATGCCATCCAAAGTTGGATTTTGATCAAAAGTCAATCGCACACGGTTTGGAAAGGTCTGTTGCAACGGAATGAAATTGTAATCCGCCTTTGAAACATTTAAAATATCATCACTTCCCAAATTTGTGGAAATATCAACTGCACTGATTTCTCCTAGTGAATGGTAAATATCTGGACTTTGGAGACTGGAAATGGCCATATTGTAGAACGTAGGCACGATCAAAGGGGAGTTCTTAAAGTTTGAATTGTCCGTTTCCAGGGAGGCGGTAAAAAGGTAAAACCCATCATTCCCGACCAAAAAGGCATCATTTCCCTCCAAAGCAAGAATTTTGGACAGTCGCGACTGCACCTTGAAATATTCTTTTACGGTGGGGTATTGAAAATTGGTGACTTCTTTTTCAAACACATTTTTGTACAACGGATGATCAAAGGATATGGAAGTCACTTTGGTGCTGTTGGCCACTTTTTCTGTTAGCTGGCCTGCCGAAAAGTTGGACAGAAATGAATTATAGGAGGTTACATCGCTCTCGTTTGAAGGTACCACAATGATGGTGCCTCCATTGTCCTTGAAGGTGCGAAGCACATGTTGCAAACTATTGGGAATGGATTGGAGATTGTCCAATACCACTACATTTTGCTCATCCAAAGCGCTATAATCCAATTGGTTCAAAGAAAATTTTTGGAATGCGAACTCACTATCCGGATACAATCGTTCCAAATAGTCATTTTCTGAGTTACTGATGGCAAGGACCTTTATTTTTTCCCTTTCATTGATGTTGAAATAGAATCGATTATCGTACCCCAATCCATTTTCGGTAATGCTCAGTCTTCCATTGATTTTTTGATTTCCCGGAATGGAAAAGACCACTTCGGCAGTGCCGTTGGAGGTGAACTTGGCAGCAGATTTGGCAATGAGCGTGTCATTGTTGAATAAGGAAATGGGCAGATTTTGTTCTTCTGAACCTCCAGAAAGCAAAACGGTAAGGGTCGGCTGCTCCGCCAATTCATCCTGAAGGTAAACCGAATCTATGGCCACATTTTGTGCCTCCCTTGGCTGGATGGACACCAGATATGGAGTGAAAATGGAATCCAATACAGTATTGTTTGAGGCGATTTGTTGTTGAAAATCTGATATGATGATCAAATTCTTTACGCTGCTGTTCGATTTGGAAAAGAGCGTACCAGCTTTTAGTCGGATTTCATCAAGATTCAGTTGTTTGTGGGAATAGGGGAGTGACAGCAGCACATTTTGGATGTCTTTTATAGTAACGCCATTGTAGGTACTTTCATTGGTAAACAAGCTAAAAACCGTTTCGCCTTCCACATTCCGAATAAGGTCTTGCACCGCTTTTTCCAACAAGGAAAGTCCGTTGTTCTTGGCCTGCATACTGAACGAATTGTCCAAATACACCACCGTCTCTTTTTCTTTTAGGGCGGTTTCGGTGGAAGAAAAGGGCTGTGCAAAGGCAATGATGAGGGCGGCCATCAATAACAATCGTGTCAACAGCAACAACCATTTCTTCAACGTATTGCTCTTTCGGGATTCGGAAACCACCTTTTGCAGCATGGCCACATTGGTAAAGGGCGTTTTCTTATACCGACGTAATTGAAAAAGATGAATGAGGACAGGAATGACGAGTAGTGCGAGGGCCCAAAGAATTTCCGGATGTTTAAACTGCATTCCCAACTTTGATTGAACAAATATAGCGATTAAAATAGTGCAGGGCTATCAATTTCATAGTTAAGGGAGTGGTAAAAGTAAAAAGAGGATGGGTGAAGGGTGATGGGTGAGGGGTAAAGGGTGAAGGGTGATGGGGATTTAGCAAAAGAAAAAATAATCGTGCATGGGTTGTTGCTTCAATCCTTTAAAATGGGCCCTGATTTCTTTTTGGGCGTCCTCGTTGGCCACGGTTATAATGCTCTGTGGGTTGTCCAAATCCTTCAATGCTTTAAAATGAACGAGTTCCACACCATATATTTTCTTTCCAATTTTTTTAGGGTTGTCGCACAGCCACGTAAAATCGATTTGTTGTTCCAAAAGTTTCTGTGCAATGGTTTTTCCTTTAAAACCCGCCCCCCAAATGGCCAAAGGTCGATTTTCATCAAAATCAAGTTTTAAAAAATAATGGAGTTTGATGTCCAAGAAATAATTTTGCGCATAGTGCTCATGGGTGCGGGAGGTTCTGGTGTCATAATCGCGCCATAAATGCAAGACTTCATCACAGGGAATTATTTTCAATCCCTTCTCATAGAACCGAAAAGTCAGGTCATAATCTTCAGGATATTTGTCAGGACGAAATGCACCACATGCTTCAAAGTCTTCCCGATATACCATCCAACAGGGAGAGGGAATGACACATTCCTTGTAAATTTCACTGTAATTGTCTCCCGTGGCCGTCAACTGGTTCAGCCAAGCTTCGTAGCGTTCGTAACCATTGCTGATGCCTCGGTCCGAAAAATAATGAACTTGTCCCACCGCGACATGCCATTTCCCAGAGGCCAAAAGTGAGTTTACCATGACCTCCAGCCGATTCGGCTTCATGATGTCATCTGAATCCATTCGTGTGATGAACTCCCCGGAACTTTGGGCATAAGCAGTTCGCAAAGCGGGAATGATGCCCACGCCAACATTGTTGAACACTTTTATGCGCGAATCTTTTTCAGTGTATGAGTTGAGCACTTCAAAACTATGGTCACTGGAGTGGTCGTTCACGGCAAGAATTTCCCAATTCTGATAGGTTTGATTCAGGATGGAGTCCAGACATTCGGGAAGAAAATGCGCGGTATCCTTGAAGGGAATACAAATACTGACCTTGGGATTTTGCATGGTACAAAGAAACTAAATCCCAAGGCAAATACATGATCTTAGTCAAAAGACAGTAAATCTGGTGGTACATAGCTTGCCTTCGCCTTTTCGTCAGAAAAAATATTGAATCCATAATGTTGGTCCAACAGTTCTTTGAAAGCAACCTTCAATCGGGGAAACTCCTCAATAAAATCAGAAAAGGTGGATGAAGAAGATTTTTTGACAAAATGATGTACCACTTTTACCGCTGCCACAGTGATCGTGGTATGGAATTTATTCCCTTTGCCATGTACAACATCAAAATGTTTGATGCCGGAACATGCCTTTTCCACTGCTTTTTGTTCCCCATGGTTTTGAATGTAGACCCAAGCCATTCTTAAATGGGCTTCATGGTCAAACAGCTTGGGATTTAGATTTCCGTTTTCAAAAGCTTCCACAAATTCTGAGTCACTGAATTGTGAGTGATGGGTATGATTTTTACCATACCATAGATTTGGATTGGTGCAGGACATAAACTCGAATTTTATAATGCTTGATCCTTGCTGATGTCCTTGAAGGTCAACATATCCCAAACCCTTCTTGAGGCACCGTTGTAAAATCCAGTTTCGTGTGTATAACCCTTTGGGTTATTGAAGGTTCCGAAAATGATATCAAAAAGAGAGATGTCTGAATAATTATAGGCATGGATTCCCTTGGCATGGTGGACGGTATGCGCTTCAGGGCGTTGAATGATGTAACCAATCCACCTTGGTGTTTTTATATTGGCATGTTGAAAGATGCCCAAAAACGTGGTGATCAAAATAAAGAGCGTAGCGGCTTCGGGAGTGAATCCTGCAACGACCACCAAACAAAGGCTTCCCAATAACGAAAACCCGATCATGTCCATGGGACTGAAATAAAAGGCACCGTAGCTGTCCATGCGTTCCGCACTGTGGTGCATTTGATGGAATACTTTCCATAGCTTATCGTTTTTGTGCATGGTATAATGCCAACCATATAGGGCAAACTCATAGATCATGACAGCTACAAAGGCTCCCCAACCCGCTCCTAGTGCGGTCAGGTCAAAAATTTGGTAATCCACCAAATAGGTGTCCCAAATCAATGGGAAATAGGTGGACAGATAAAAAAACACTCCAAAGGAAACCAGCCCCCGTAGTTTCCAATTCTTAACTTTTGGCAATTCCCTGGCTGGAAAAAGGGCTTCCCAAATCATCAATGCCCCATACATTCCCAGCACAATGAGAGAAATTGGGTCGGTAAGTACCGCCCAAGGGTTTGGCAAATTTTGAATAATCTCTAGCATTTCTATATTGTTTTTGATTGTTGTTCAATCGTATAGGCTAAAGTTTTCGCCTTACATTGTAAGGAAAGTGGTGTAAGTCGTATTAAACGGTCCACTCATGTGGAATTTCGGGCTCATAGCTGCAATGGGTTCCTGTCTTGATGGAGTTGGCCAAATGTTTGGCCAGTTGGGGATGTACTTTCTCAATTTTTTTGATGGCATTCCGAATACGCCATGTTACTGCCGCCCTGGCTTTTTCCATTGATGATCCTGTTTTCCGGATCTTATTGGACAGTCCCATAACTTTTGACAAGTGTTCCACCAATGTCTCGTATTCGCCCCTTAACTGGTCGGCCTTTTGGTGCATTCCCATTTCTTGGGCATCATCAATATCAATCTTCAATGCCCTAATCTTATTTTTGTACTCCTTCATGGCCTGATCATCGATCATTGAAGTTCCCGAAGTTTCCAGGACAACGCCCATGAGTTCGGAGCAATTCAGTTGTTTTTCAGGCTGTTCCAACAATTTGGCTATGTCATGTAGGCCTTTGCAGTCTTTTATGGCCACAGATAGATTCAAATAGGAGAGTTCCCATAAATCCCCGTTATGAATAAATTTTCCCTTTGTAACGGCCTCTGCGCGTGGAACAATGGATTGAACGGTTTTCTTTGGGGAATCACCCAACATAAAATTCCAAAAGGGTTCCAAGTTGCTTTTTACCTTATAGGGATTGACCACTTTTTGCCAATCCACGGCCTCTTGGTTGGTCGCCTCTTTTCCTTCATTGATGTTTCTTTTGAATAGTTCCAGATATTTCTTCCAGTACGCATTCATCTGCCCATACTGGGAAAGATGGTAATAGGCCGCGGCCAAATATGCTGTAAAATCGGTCCAAATGGAAAGGTTGGCCACCTTTTCACCCAATTCAATCGCCTTTTTGTAATCTCCCTTTTCAAAATATACCAACATGCCGATGGGCAGATAGGGTTCGGGGTGCAACGGATTTAGATTACGTGCCTTGATGTACCAATTTTCGGCTTCCTCTAAATATCCCAACCAAACAAAACAGTTGGAGATCAGGATCAAATTTCCGGCATCATTGGGATTCATCCGCAATGACTTTCTGAGCAAATGTTCGGATTTGTCATAATCTCCCAAATAAAGAAAAGTTCTTCCCAGAACGGCCAATGAAATATAATCGTTTTCATCCAATTCTATGGCCTTGAGGGCATAATCGTGCGCTCCTTTTTGGCTTACTTCCCACCGATCCCACAACTGGCAGCTCCATTCGTTAAAATAGGAAAGGGAAATACCCGTGTATGCCCTTGCGAACAAAGGATCGATTTTTAGGGCGGCCTTAAAATATTCCCGAGCGGCCAAATCGCTCTCAACCGTGCCTTTTTTCAACTCTTTTATCCCCAAAAGCCAATTTTCATAGGCCGCAAGCTCAACGGATTCTTTTTTATAGGAGTAGGAGAGCAGGTCATGTTCTATCTGTTGTTGCAGCACGTTCACCATTTGTTGGGTAATGGTATCCTGTGCATTTAGGATGGTTTCCATTGCCTCATCATGATTTCCGGCAAAAACCACTCTGTTATCCTTGGTCCTGATGAGCTGAATTCCAATTCTATACCCTTCGGTAATGGGTCTAAAACTTCCTGTAATGATGTAGTCGGCCCCTAATTTGCCAATAGATTCGGTATCTGCAATATCTGAAATACCCAAGGTAGAATATTGGGAAATGACCGATAGGCCAATAAACTTTGAGAAATTAATGATGAGGTCTTCGGTGAAACCCTTTATGATAGGGCTCATGGAATTCTCTGCCCCAATAATTTGAAAGGGCAATACAGCAATTGTAGTCTCCTTATTACCAACCAGTTCCACCTAAAAATACAATTGAATGTCAAAGATACAAAAGATCACCTATGATGGATAAAACATGGTGCATGCCTTTGCTGTTTTTGTATGCTTTGGTGATATGGGCATATATATGGTCTGCAATCCTGTAATTATGGTTGAAGTTGCATAGGTTTTATTCCGGTCTTGTACAACCTGCTGTTTCCATTCTCATAGGAATTGAGAAATTGCACCAACGATTCCATAGTTAGAATCGGGCCATCGGGATTTGAGGTTCTTCGGCTTGTAAAATACAGTATGTTGTTGGTTTCATCCACAAAAGGGCAATAATCCATTTGTTTTGAATTAATGGGCTGGGGAAGAGGCCGGGCCTTGGACCATTCTCCTGATGCATTCTTGAAACTGATGTACAAATCGCCACTTCCTTGTCCATCTTCACGGTTATATCCACCAAAAATCAAGTACGTATCCTCTTTTGAGATGTAGGCATTGTATTCGTACCCTTTGGAATTGATGTTTTCATCCAAAGAAATGGGTTCTGAGTAGGTTCCATTCTTGAATTCGCTGAAAAAAATGTCATCCTCACCTTTGGACTCAGGTCGGTCAGCCGTGTAATAGAAATTGCCATTTTGGGCTACGGTGGGATAAAACTCGTTATGTTCAGAATTAATGGGTTTTCCCATATTAATGGGTTGGGACCAAGCCGATGTTTTTGATAACCGCTCCACATACCAAATATCATAATCCTTGGTTCCTGAAATGGAATCATGCAACGGGCGATTTGATACGAAATAGAGCCGCAGCCCATCTGGGGACAAAAACGGTTCCATGTCTTTATAGGTTCCCGAAAAGGGAGCAACCATTGGAGTTCCCCACGCATCACCATTTTTGGATGAGGTGGAAATCACCGAAACCTCCTCGGTTTGGGACTGAATGGTAAAATAGGCTTCAGAACCCGAAGCATCCATGGTAAAATCCCTGACCTTGTCAAATTCCTTTAAAACCTCCATTGCAGGATGCACGGTAATTTCATTTTGCCCAAAAGCAATCAGTGTGCAAGTAAAAAATATAAGGAACAGCCTATTTTTCATTTTTGATGACTTGGGCGATAGCTTTTTGGACCAATCTTTCCATTTCGGCATAGCCAGCCTTGGTCAGATGGACTTCATCCGTGGTCAATGCTTTGGGAAGTCCGTTGCGGTCATCGGCCATTGCCGAGAAATAATCCAAATACATCACCCCCTGTTCACTGGCCATGTTTTTGAGCAGCGTATTGAGCTTGGGAATCTTAATATTGGGCTGAAGACCCGGTCGCCAAGGGTAGTCATATGCCGGAAGTACTGAGCAAACAATGGGAGATATATTGTTGGCCTTTGCCAGCTCCACCATGGAAAGGATGTTGTCCCTGATCTGTTCCAAGGTCATGGGGCCAGTATTGCCCGCAATATCGTTGGTTCCCGCCAAAATGACCACAATTTTTGGATTTAAGTCGATAACATCTTGTCGGAACCGCAACAGCATTTGTGGTGTGGTCTGCCCGCTGATTCCTCGATTGATGTAGGGGTTGTCCGTGAAGAAATCCTGATTGGCGTTGGACCAACCTTCGGTAATGGAGTTGCCCATGAACACCACTCGGTTTTCGTTTTCCGTAGGAGTAGACAACGCAGTATTGGCTTTCTTATATTTTTCCAAATTGGGCCAGTCTTGGGCCATAATTTTTGTAGAGGTCGACAATCCTAAAAAAGAAAGCATAAGCCAGAGTATCGTTTGTTTTTTTAACATGTGCTGTTTTTGTTAAAAATAAGAAATTGTACCCTTATCATAAAGTGAATAAGAAATGATAACGAAATCCCATCCCAATTTTGTTAGAATGTTTTTAAAAGGTGGTTAGGGAATGCTGAAAACAAAAAAGAGGGTGTCTAAAAAGCAACAAAAGTTTGAACTTGTCAGTTCGAGCGCAGTCGAGAACCTAAAACATGTTGGTAATCAATGGGTTTCGTCTGCGCTCAACCTGACAGCTAACGAGCTTTTTAGACCTCTCAGATTTTGTTCTAAATCAATTTAATATTTCGCACTTTTCCCATTGGTTTGGGTTCTTATGATAAAATCCCGGATATCATCATTGGCTTTTTGAAGGTCTTCCCTTCTCAAATACATCATGTGTCCAGAGCGGTAGCCCTTAAAATCAAAACGGTCTTTCATACGTCCGCTGGGATCTACTTGCGACATGGTATATTTGGCCGCAAAATAGGTGCAGGCTCCATCATAGTATCCAGACTGGACCAAAACATTCAAATACGGGTTTTGGGCCATAGCTTGGCGAAGGTTTTCCCTAACATTGTCATCATCGTTGTTCCAAGGATGTACCGGACCGAACATATTGTATTTTATATCCGTTTTGAACCCTAGTTCTTCCTGCAAATAATAATTTATAGCAGGAGTAAAACTGTGCAACCAAGACGTCAACTCAGGGGCATAGTCGGGGCTATCACCAAATAGTTGTCTGTCAATTCCCAAATAGCGACTGTCCAATCGCCCAATGGTATACCCACCTTTGTCTTTTAAAAGTGCTTTCCAGAAAAATTGGGTGGGCACAACCAAATTATGGTCTACGATGTCCTTTTCTTTCAGTCCCGTATAGTAGGCCATTTGTTTGGCAACCTCATTACGTTCTGCCTCAGGAATGAACCCACCTTTGGCAATGGCAGGCAATAAGGTGTTGATGGTATATTCTTCCACTTCTGGGAGGACCTCAAGCAAATCCTTGCTCTGTAATGCTGATGGCAAAGCCTTGTGATGCCAAGCAGCAGCAGCAAAATAGGGAAGATTCAATGCGCTGGAAACAGGGTCGTTGTCGCGGAACACCTTATAATCGGCTGGGGATACCATAATAACGCCGTTCAGGTACATCCATTGCTGGTTCTGAAGTGCCAAGGAAAGTCCCATCACACGGGTTCCTCCATAACTTTCACCAACAATGTACTTGGGTGACCTCCACCGGTTGTTTCGGGTAACGAAAGTATTCAGCCATTCGGCCAAATATTCAGTATCGGCATTGATTCCAAAAAACTTTTCCCGTTGTACTTTTTCACCTGTCTCTGGGATGGTACGGGAATATCCGGTATTGGCAGGGTTCACGTAAACAATATCGGTCACATCCAATACGGAATAGGGGTTGTGGTCCACTCCATAAGGTTGGACAGGATAGCCCTCCTCATCAATTTTAAGGATTCTGGGGCCGGTATAGGCCAAGTGCATCCAAACTGAACCGGAACCTGGACCGCCGTTGAAGGAAATCAATAGAGGACGTTCGGCCCTGTTCTTCACATTGTCCCTTGTATAATAGGTATAATGGAGCGAAGCAATGGGTTCTCCCATTTCATCCCATACAGGTTGGGTTCCCGTTGTGGCCGTGTAGTTAATGTTGACACCTTTTATAGTGACCGAGTGCTTTGTGGTCACTGTGGTATCCACAGGTAGTTTTCGGTTTTGGGCAATGGTTAGGGAAGCGCATAAAACTATGCCTAAAGCAAGATAAATTTTTCTCATAGTATCAAGTTGAATTAGTCTAAGGCTAAAAGTAAGTATTTTGAAATTTCTTTTTTTGTTAAAAGAATTGTAAAAACGTAGAAAATCCTGTCCATACAAGCATTATTTTTAACTTTATGATACACTGACTAAACACATGATCAATGAAAAACTTATCTAGAAGAAATTTCAATACCTTAATGGCCAAAGGCATGGGAACTGCCGCCATTATGGCAACCACACCATTGGCCTGCGCCATGGGAAGCGGACAGGACAAAAAGAAATTGGGAATCGCATTGGTGGGCCTCGGCAGCTATAGTACCTATCAATTGGCTCCGGCCTTGCAAGATACCGAACATTGTTATCTATCGGGAATTGTAACGGGAACCCCGGAAAAGGAAAAAATATGGGCCGACAAATACAACATCCCAAAGAAAAATATCTACAACTACCAGAATTTTGATGATATCGCCAATAATGATGACATTGATGTGGTCTATGTGGTGCTTCCCAACAGTATGCATGCCGAGTTTTGCATACGTGCCGCCAAGGCTGGAAAGCACGTGATTTGTGAAAAACCTATGGCAGTAAGTGTTGAGGAGTGTGATGCCATCATCAATGCCTGCAAAGAAGCTGGTGTGAAACTGGGTGTTGGATATCGATTACAGTCTGAGCCCTACACCAATGAGGTGAAACGTTTTGTGCGTGAGAAAACGTTTGGCAATATCAGGTATGTTTCGGCGGATGCTGGGTATCATTCAGGTGGAAATCCTGATCAGTGGCGTTTGAACAAGGAACTTTCCGGAGGAGGTGCTTTGCTCAACATGGGCGTTTATGCCATCCAAAGTACCATTTATGGTTCAGGACAGAATCCCATTTCGGTCACTGCGCAGGAATACAGCACGCGTCCAGAATATTTTAAGGACACCGATGAGACCATTACGGCCCAATTTGAGTTTCCCAACGGAGCTGTGGGGAACATCATGACATCACATAATATCAATGCCAACAGCATGTATGTGTCCGCCGAATCGGGGTGGTTTCAATTGCAACCTGCCAATAGTTACGGCCCATTGAGTGGAAAAACCTCAAAAGGAGATGTGATTGAGTTTCCACACGAGCGTCAGCAAAAATTACAGATGGATGATTTTGCCAAACATGTACTTTTTGATGCACCCAATATTGCCCCCGGTGAAATGGGCAAGCGTGATATGATCATTTGTGAAGCCATCTATGAATCCATCGCCAAAGGCGGTCAAAAAATAGCACTCGACTTGGCACCCGGATACGGCTTTGGGGGATTGCCAACATCGTGAAAATTTTAGGGCGTTGGCGATAAAGTGTTCTCTAAAATGCTCAAAACCAAAACTTACCATTTAAAAAAATAGCATTGTAAGCATGTAAATTCTGAAAATTTTAAGTTTTTTTGTACTAACAAATCTTATGTAATATGAAAAAACTTATAATTCCTACGTTGGTCGTGCTGTTTCTT
>NZ_LXTT01000029.1 GCF_001683915.1 Allomuricauda sp. CP2A
ATTTATACCCTATTAAATCAATGTATTAGCATTAATTTATTTTTAAATTATTTTAATCATATCGTAAAAAGTAGTTGTGTATTAAAATTAAATGATTATATTTGATCATAGTTGATTAATATGAACATAATTAAATTTTTGGATCAATGTTAAATGTCAATCATATATGTCAGATATTCAAAAGTTGTCTGTTATTGAACAGTTCAATTCTTCTTTGAGGGTTAAAATGATGAATGGAGTTTTATATATAAGGAATGGTGTTCAAGCTCTGGTTATGTGAAATGTACTTGAAGAAAATGTTGAAATCTTTACACGGTAAATAAATTAAGCATAATTAAATCACTTGGTTAAGTATGGAAGATAGGAGGGAATTTGTCAAAAAGGTTGGTCTGGCCACAGGGGCACTTGGCTTGTTGGGGTCAACGACTTTACTTGCCTTAAATCGACAATCTTATAAAATAAATCCAATCAAAATAGTTGGTAAGGTTACCGATGGAAGAAAGGGGATTGCGCAAGTGGCGGTTTCCGATGGGGAAACAGTTGTTGTTACTGACAAAAATGGTGATTTTGAATTTTGGAGTACCGGCAATCAGCCATTTGTGTTCGTATCAATTCCGTCTGGGTTTAAAATAAAGCAGCAAAGCAATGGCTCAGCCATTTTTTTTGCATCCATAAACCCGAATCAGAACAAAAACAGAATACTGTTTCAGCTTGATCGTTTGCCTGTAAATGATAATAGCCATAGCTTTTTGGTTTTGGCTGACCCCCAGATTCAGGACGATTATGAGGTTCAGCAACTTTTAAATACTTCCGCACCAGATGTAATAGAAACAATCCGGCATCTAGATGACCCCAATACTTTTGGAATTGGTTGTGGTGACCTGGTATTTGATCGGCTTGACTTATTGGATGATTATGACAGGGCGATAAGAAAAATACAAATACCGTTTTTTCAGGTTATCGGAAACCATGACATGGACTTGGATGCAAGATCTGATGAGTTCTCGGCAAATACATTCAATAAAAAATATGGACCAACATATTATTCCTTCAATCGTGGCCAGATACACTATGTTGTTTTGGATGATGTATTCTTCACCGGGGAAGAAAGGGGATTTATCGGTTATCTAACTGAAATGCAGCTAGCTTGGTTGGAACAGGATTTGGCCAATGTGCCCAAGGGCAGTACTGTGGTTATCTCTGCCCACATTCCAATTCACAACCTCGTTAAAAACAGAATGGCCCTTATTGAGCTATTGGCCCCATTCAAGGTCCATATTCTGTCCGGGCATACCCACAGGAATGACAATTATGTCACGTCTTCCTATTTTGAGCATTGTCATGGTACTGTTTGCGGTGCATGGTGGAGTGGTCCTATTTGTGGAGATGGTACACCAAATGGATATGGCGTCTATAATGTAAATGGAAGTGGATTGGACTGGTACTATAAATCCGTGGGAAAGGCCAAGGACCATCAGTTTAGATATTACCAAAGGGGCAGTTTGAAAGAGTTTCCCAATTCCTGTGTTTTGAATGTATGGAATTATGACCCGGCATGGAATATTGCTTGGTACGAAAATGGCGAGCGTAAAACCCACATCAGAAAAATTAGGACCGTTGATCCTTTGAGCGTGGAGTTGCACCTGGGGAAAGAAATACCTGAAAGGAGGGGATGGGTAGAACCCTATGCCAATGACCATATGTTCCTTTTTGAGCCTGATGATGATGTTCGGGAGATTACCATTGAAGTAGAGGACCGATTTGGGAATGTTTATGTAGAATCGGTTAAAGTCGGGTAAAGAATATTCTGGGACGCTCATCGATACCGTTGAAAAAAAATCCCAAATAGATCTAGGCTATCAATAAAAGGTGAAAAGAAAATATAACCAACCAAACATTGTCCTTTCCAAATCGTAGGAGAGGCCTTTGAACAACCAAATATTAACCATAAATACCTAATATGAAGCAATGAAAACAATTTCACAAATTTTTCACGCCCCAATCAGTAAAATGATGCTGATTTTTTTAATGGTGAGTGGTTTTGCTCAGCCAATACTAGCCAATTTTCCGTTAGCGACAAATATTACAATTCAACAAAACCAAATTGATCTTCTGACAATTTTTGAATTGATGGAACAACAGGCCCATGTGAGCTTTGTCTATGGCAATGAAGTTCGGCAAATTCGTAAAAAAACAGATCTGAACCAGAAAAATGTCCCTCTACAAAAGATAATGGACTATCTGGCAGTTTTTTATGGCCTTGAATACCAGATAGGACAAAATAAGATAGCCGTTTCTGTAAAGGAAAACAAAAGTTCAATTTACCAAAAGACAATTACAGGTAATGTAAAAGATGAGGTCGGCATGCCCTTGATGGGCGCCAATGTTATGGTCAAAGGTACACAGCAAGGGGTTGTGACAGATTTTGATGGTAATTTCTCTCTTGAAGTCCAAGAAGGGGATGTCGTAGAAGTTTCTTATTTGGGAATGAAAACCCAGACTTTTGTTGTGGAGACCAATCAGAACTACTATTCCATTCAACTTGATTCGGATAATCAGCAATTGGATGAAGTGGTTTTGGTAGGATATGGGGAAAAGTCTTTAGAGTCATTGAGTGCGGCAGTCAGTAAAGTTGATGTTGCACAATTGGCAGAAAGGCCCGTAAGTAATGCAGTTCTGGCCTTGCAAGGTGCCAGTCCGGGCTTAACCATTACACGCTCCAATGGTAGGCCTACAGATACCCCCAACATAAATATTAGAGGGTTTACATCCATCAATGGAGGGAATCCTCTGATCATCATTGATGGAGTTGAAGGTGACATCAATGATGTGAATCCAATCGATATTGAAAACATAAGTGTACTGAAGGATGCTGGAGCTGCGGCAATTTATGGAGCCCGTGGTGCATTCGGTGTTGTATTGATCACTACAAAACAAGCTAAGAAAGGGGATGTAAAGGTTTCTTTTGAAGCCACCTCGGGCTTCAGTCAAGTAACCACGAACACCGATTTTGTATCAGACCCTTATGAAGCAATCCAAATCGCTGACAATTTCTTTCAGGCAGCGTCTGGATCCACATATTCGCGTTACACCGACGCTGATTTGGAAGCACTACAAGAAGTTTCGGCCAACCCCTCTTTGGCAAGGGTCGTTATTGATAACAGAAACGGACGGGAACAATACGTGCATTATGCGAAAACCGATTGGTGGAACTCGTTTTTCAGGAAAAGTCGGCCTCTACAGATATACAATGCCTCTATAAGTGGAGGAAACGAAACCATTAAGGGGTACTTTTCGTATAGGAACTATCGAGAAGTAGGTTTGTTAAAAGTACAGGAAGACCTCTTTACCAGGGAGAATTATAGGGCTAAAATTGATTTTAAGGTAAGCGACAAAATTACCATAACCGAAAACATGCAATTCAGTAAGTATGATGACTTACAACATGGAGGTTATCGTGGGGGCTGGCATGGTAATTATTGGAACTATTTGGTTTATAACCACGCCATGCCATGGTATTCCCCTACCAATCCAGACGGAACATTTTTCTATCGAAGTGAGTTGAATAACTATGCCGCTGGGGATGGCCTTTATGCCTCGTTACTTCATGGCAAGTCCAAACAGGAAATAGAGGATTCAGAATTTTCGAACATTGTCACTGCAACAATTAAGCCTTTTGAGGGATTGAGCCTAAAGGCCAGTTATGCCTTTCGTAAGATGAACGAAAGCAAATACCAGCGTTCAGCATTGGTGCCATGGAGCATTTATGTGGGTGAGATTGAGACGATGGGTTCGAACAAATTGACCGAATTCAGTACGACAGGGGACTATGATGCTTTTAATGTGTACGGGAATTACTCTGGTCACTTTGGCAGGCACAATTTAGATCTTATGGTTGGTTTTGGACAGGAATCGATGTACAGTAAGACTGTTCAAGCGAGTACGCAGGGATTGATTTCCGATGAACTTAATTCTTTGGGATTGGGGACCACCGCTGATGATGCTACAGGAAGTGCCTATGAGTGGGCCCTTCAAGGGGTGTATTCGAGAGTATCCTATAATTATGATAATAAATACTTTCTGGAATTCAATGGGCGTTATGATGGTACCTCAAGATTTCCTTCCGATTATCGATGGGGGTTCTTTCCATCGGTATCTGCTGCATGGGCCATACATAAAGAGAATTTCATAAAAGGGTCGGAAGGTGTACTGAGCCGTGCAAAACTGCGGGCATCATATGGTACGCTTGGAAATCAAAATGTTGATCCTTATGCCTACCAGTCGGTATTGAGCCGTTCTTTGCTGGATAGGTTCTCACTAAGTGGCAGCCCTTTGGAGTATATAACATCTCCCAATCTAGTTCCCACCGAAATTACATGGGAAGAAGTAAAGACCCTAGATTTCGGTGTAGATTTGGGCTTTCTAGAGAACAAAGTGAACATCAATTTTGATTGGTTCAAAAGGGAGACCTTGGGGATGTTGACCGCAGGACAAATACTTCCAGCTGTGTTAGGAGCTGCGGCCCCACAGGAAAACGCTGGAGATTTGGTGACCAAAGGCTTTGAATTGGCTTTTGCCTATAATGATAAGTTTTTGCTCGGAGGTTCAGATTTCACCTTCAAATTAGGTGCGGGCTTATCGAATTCCAGATCCAAGATTACCAAATTTGATAATCCTGAGGGTCTCCTAAATGGATTCTATGAAGGTATGACCATTGGTGAACTATGGGGTTTCCACGTGGAAGGCCTGTTCCAAACAGAGGAAGAGGTTGCCAATCATGCAGACCAAACCCGTGTTTCTTCACAAATCAGGAGCCAGGGAATCAAGCCGGGTGATGTCAAATATGCAGATTCAAATGGTGATGGCTTTGTCAATTTTGGAGATAATACCTTGGATAATCCAGGGGATCGTAAGGTCATCGGTAACGTAACGCCCCAGTATCTCTATAATTTCAACATAGGAGCATCTTGGAAAGGGTTTGATATGTCGGCAATCTTTCAGGGGGTGGGTAAACAAGATTGGTATCCCGGTCCCAACTCCCAATTATTCTGGGGACCGTACAGTAGACCCTATGCATCATTCGTCCGTAAAGACTTGGCAAACAACATATGGTCGCCTGATAATCCAAATGCCTATTACCCAAGGGCATTCGGATACATTGCCCTCGGTAATGCCAAGACCCTTGGTTCGGTCAATGATCGCTACCTACAGAGTATTGCCTATCTAAGGTTGAAGAATCTGACCGTGGGTTACAATTTGCCTGATGAAGTTTTAGATAAGACGATGTTCAGTAAAGTTCGGGTCTATCTCAGTGGTGAAAACATATTGACGTTCAGCAAGCTTACGGATTATATAGATCCAGAAATTGCCAGTAACAAACTCAGCTTTAATCAGCCTAGGGGAAATTATGGTTATGATGATTCCCGGGGTCAGGAAGCACCGATGTCAAAAACGTATTCATTAGGACTTTCCATTCAATTTTAAACACATACGACAATGAAAAAAATATCCATCCTACTTGTAACTATTGGCAGTTTCATTATGCTGAACTGCAGTGATGATTATTTAGATAAACAGCCCATTTCAGATGTCAGTGAAGAGAGCTTCTTCCTGACCAGTGCAGACCTTAAGTTGTACACAAACGGATTTTATAGGCTCTTGCCAAACAATACAGAGCGAAATGAAATTTTTACTGTGGATAATTTTACGGGTGAAATTGTTCAGAATAGCCTTAGTAACCTTATGACCGATACCAGGATTGTTCCTGCTTCAGGAGGGGGGTGGTCATGGGCCATTCTTAGGGATTTCAATTATTTTTTGGAGAATTATGAGCGTTGCGAAGACGAGGCGGCCAAAAACAGGTATGGAGGGGTCGCCCGTTTCTTCCGAGCGTATTTTTATTTCATAATGGTAGCTGAGTTTGGCGATTTACCCTGGTACGATAAAACTCTTGAAGCTGACAGTGAAGACCTGTATAAAGCACGGGATGATCGCCAATTTGTGGTCGATATGATATTACAGGACCTGGATTGGGCCATCGAACACATGGAAGATGAACAGTATCCATATGAGGTCAGTAAGTATACTGCTTTGGCGCTAAAATCTAGGGTTGGTCTTTTTGAGGGAACATTTGGGAAATATCATGGTATACCAGGTTACGAGAAGTATCTTCAAGCTTCTGTTGAGGCCTCCAATGAATTGATTCAGAATGGACCATACTCGCTATATGTTGGAGGGAATCCTGCATCTGATTATGGGGATTTGTTCCGTTTTGAAGATGCTGAAACTTCAGAGGTTATATTAGCCAGGGAGTATACGCAACCCCTTATCAATGGACATAGAGCAAATTATTACACTCTGACAGGGTCCCAAGGAAGGCCTGGTATGCCTAAAACATTGGTCAATTCATATCTGAATGCTGATGGTACAAGGTTTACCGACCAAGCTGACTTTAATGCCATTCCTTTTGTTCAAGAAGTTTCGAACAGGGATCCTAGACTTTCCCAGACCATTAGAACACCGGGATATACAAGGGTTGGTTCAAATGAAGAGTTGCCGCCTGACCTTTCGTCCTCCATCACTGGTTATCACATCACTAAATTTGTTACCGGTTCCTCTTCGGATGGAATTAACCAGAATACCAATGACCTGCCGATTTTTAGGTTTGCTGAAATACTACTGAACTATGCTGAGGCAAAAGCAGAATTGGGCACAATCACCCAAAGTGACATAGATGCATCCATTGGTTTGCTTAGATCAAGAGTTGGAATGCCTAATTTAATAGTTGCAGATGCCAATGCCAATCCGGACACTTATCAAGAGCAGTTTTACCCGAACGTATCTGGCAGTAACAAGGGGTTGATTCTTGAAATTAGAAGGGAGCGAAGGATTGAATTGTTCATGGAAGGACATCGTTGGAACGATATTAAACGTTGGAAAGCAGGACAATCCATTACCATGCCATTACGTGGAATGTATCTACCCGGCACTGGAGAGTATGATCTGACCGGTAATGGTGAAATAGATCTTGTTATATATGAAGGGGAGCTGCCTTCTGACCCAATAGAAGGTGCCAAGTACTTTAATTTGGGCACGGACATCTTCTTGAGTCCTGATAATCTAATTGACCCCCTGCCAGATTTTAATGATAGGACATTCAATGAGGAAAGGGATTATCTGTCCCCGATTCCAATGCAGGAATTACAATTGAACACCAATTTGGTACAAAATCCAGGCTGGTAGTAGATTGGGCCCTGTTCAGGATGATTATTGTGGACACAATTTTCTCACAACTGGATGAAGACCTAATGTATTACATAAAAAATGTATGTTGATTGAAGTGTTTTAGTTAGTTTGAAATATCGGGGCGAGCCGCCCCGATATTTTTTTTTCATTGATCTGCATTGAAACACCCAGTTCTCATATAATTTGGAGAAACCGATAAATCTCATTTTGTAATTAACCGAAGAGGCAATTCGTCGGGGTTAGAAGGGAATATGACCCAGACTTATGCAATTGGCCGATGCAAGTTTTCGACTCAATTACCATTATATAAAGTCTGTAGGATGATTGCCTTAATTCATAAATCCATGATGAACAACATAATTAGTTTAGCAATTTGTTTAATCTCCCCTATTTTTATTTTCGGTCAAAGACATTTAGAACTGGGAAACAATAGAGAACTGTTTGTTGATGATTATTTAATCGAAAAACTTGAAGGTTTGACAATTGTAAAACATACTCCGATTGACGAAGGCCCTGTGTTATTCTTTGACAAACCGTGGGAGGGTAAATTTTCTACCTACACCACTATTATTAAAGATGGAGGAACTTATAAGGCCTATTATCGGGGAATTGGAGAGGCCGGTAAAGATGGAAGTCGGAATGAGGTTACTTGTTATGCGGAATCAAAAGATGGGATAAATTGGAAAAGACCAAATTTGGGTCTTTATGAAATCAATGGAACTTTGAACAATAATGTGGTTTTGGCGAATGTACCACATGTGACACATAATTTCAGCCCTTTTATTGACGCAAATCCTGATAAGGACCCCAATCAGAAATATAAGGCTTTGGGAGGTACGGGAGAAAGTGGACTGATTGCCTTTGTGTCCCCAGATGGAATTCATTGGAAAAAACTTCAGGAAAAACCTATTTTTTCAAAAGGTAAGCTGGATTCACAAAATGTTGCATTTTGGTCTGAACCGGAAAAGAAATATGTATGTTATTTCAGAACGTGGAAAAATGACGGATTTTCAGATTATAGAAGTGTTGGTCGCACAGTATCTTTGGATTTCATAAATTGGACAGATCCTGTCCAAATGAATTTTGGGGACACACCTCTTGAACATTTGTATACCCAACAAACAAGCCCTTACTATCGTGCGCCCCACATCTATATGGCCATTGGGGGAAGGTTTATGCCGGGCCGACAAGTATTGACCGAAAGACAGGCTAAAGAATTTGGTGTTGATTCAAAGTACTTTGAAGATTGCTCCGATGCATTTTTCATGACTTCAAGAGGTGGAAACAAATATGATCGGACCTTTATGGAGGCATTTATTCGTCCTGGAATTGGTATGGGCAATTGGGTTTCACGTTCAAACTATCCTGCCCTGAATGTTGTACAGACCAGTCCTGAAGAAATGTCTTTATATGTAAACCAGAATTATGCTCAACCTTCTGCGCATTTAAATCGTTATTCACTTCGCATTGATGGTTTTTCATCTATCTCAGGCTCATACAATGGTGGGCAATTACTGACCAAACCTTTTACTTTTAACGGTTCTGAACTAGAGATCAATTACTCGACATCTGCCGCTGGGGAGATCAGGTTTGAAATCCAAGATGAGAATGGGGTTCCAATCCCCGGCTATACCATGGAAGATTCTCAAGTAGTGATAGGAAATGAAATCTCTAGAACTGTAGAATGGAGTGGAAATAAGAATCTTGATGAATTGATTGCACGGATTGTCCGATTACGTATCTTCCTGAAGGATGCGGACCTGTATTCGATCAGATTTAAAAGGTGAATATTTTTAATCCATGGGGATAATTTAAATGATAGGTCAGCATTTCACAACTTATTTTGTAAAGATGTCTTGGTTTTTGGGGCTTGCTAAACTTGTTTTATCATACCACCTGTATTTGGGCACTTATCGAGGAATGGAGTTAAAATGCTTTTTTTTAGATATTCCTACTGATTCTGCGAATCCCCTTGCTGCCAGGTAATTTTGGAGTCAATTCCAACAAAAATTATTGGGTCCCATCTCTTTTCTTTCTTATGATTTCCTTAGCAATGAACAAAAGACCTCTGGTTATTTGTTCTTTTCAATGAAACTTCACTGGATTTGGGCCATTCCCAGAATTATATTTTGATGAACCTTTATAATCAATTTTGGTTAATGGAAATCAAAACGGTTCATACCTCACGTTTATAATTAGTAAACAAGATTGAAAATTCTCTTCGGCCTACTAGTTTTATGACATATAAATTGATTGATTGTGATTTTATACGAATGATTAAATCGAATCATGAGTATCTTTATTTGTGCAGTAATTAATATGCTTTAATGACTTTATATTACTAAATAATTGAAATATTT
>NZ_LXTT01000036.1 GCF_001683915.1 Allomuricauda sp. CP2A
ATTATGCGATTTAAAAATGTATGCTTTGTAATAGCTTGTTTGTTATTCGTGGCTGTAACAGTAAGCTGCGAAAACAAGAACCACAATTTTAAAGAAATCAGCGAAGAGGAAATTGAATATGCTGACTTACCGGCGTCTGTACAGACTGCCTTTGAGAGCTCAGAATACAAGGACTGGGAAATAGAAGAAGTAGAAAAAGTGGAAACCGACATGGGAACTTTATATGAATTAGAAGTGGAAAGTCCTGACGATAAACATCTGGAAATCTACTTCGACAAACAAGGAAAGATTATAGCCTCTGAAAACTAGCAGCATCAAGCGAGTGCAAGAAGAACCCGATAGAGAAAAGATCAAAAACCAGGAGGGATTCAAATAACACGTAGCGGCAAAGAGAAGTTGATTTTTTATCTATTCTTCTGGTTCTTACCATTCTTCTATTATACTTTTTTGTTCTGAAAGGGATTATACACAAACGTTTGATTTAATGAAAAATCTAAAAAATAGTGAACTTAACATAACGAATCATATTCTTGTAAGCGAAGATACCTCTGAAGGCTTGAATTAGGAAAACCCAAAAATTGATACAAAAAAAAGTGGATTATAAAATTTCTCGAATCCGAGAATGTTTCCTCTCATTAAATCATTGAAAAAGCTTATTCTAAGGATAGTGTGTCATTTACCTAAAAAGCCAGGATAACTTTAATGTGCCAAAAATACAATGCCAAGACCAGAAATTTTTAACGATAAGGATTTAGTCATTGATATACTTTCCAGTTCCTTCAAAGAGAACAAATCCGTGAACCTGGTAGTTGGGGGTGATAATGAAAAAATCCCCGCACTAATGAGCTACAGCTACGAAATGGCCGAACTTACCGGTAAAATTTTTATTTCTGAAAATAGAAAGGCTGTTGGGCTAATACTTTTTCCACGAAAGAAAAAATTCAGTTTCAAGTCCTTTTATGAAGACTTAAAGTTGGCCATAAATGTTATTGGTCTAAGAAGGGTGCCGACTATTCTTAAACGAGAATCCTTAATCAAAAAGCATCATCCAAATGAGCCATTTATGCACTTGTGGTATATCGGAGTAAATCCTGTTGACTCCGGAAAAGGTTATGGGGGTATGCTCCTTAAAGAAATAATTGAATTTGCCGATAAGAAAGGGCAGGATATCCATCTGGAAACTTCGACCAAAAGGAATATAAACTTTTACGAAAATCACGGCTTCGAAAACTTTGCCAATATTGATACAGGTTTACCCTATCGACTGATGCTTTTCAGAAGAAGGGCTAAATCCACAATCTGATGACGGTATTTGGCTCTGAAATGCATATCGTCACGTTCTTCATCATAGCGGTTCAATTAATACTGCTTACGAATTTTGTGATTATTTCATTAAAGAAACGAGACAGTAAGTCGACCAACCGCTTCATCTGGTTCACAATCTCGTTGATATCGTATAATTTTTTTTCGGGAATTTTCCCAGACACGAATATTCCTATACCGCTTAGCATTCAATATATCGTGGCTTACGGCGTAGGTCTCTACACAGCCTTGTACTATGTATATTATGTGTATTCTGAATTTGACATTGGTCATTTAAAATTCTTTACCCTACGCCATTTAATGATAATTCTCATTTCCGCATTTATTTTCTTTTTTGTCCTTCCGCTAATCATCTGGCAAGATATTGGTATCGCTAAATATTCATTTATTTTCATTCCTGTTGCAGTCGCCATTGCATTTCTCGTTAAAATCAGCACACCGTTAATTGAGCTCTATAAGGAAAAAGGGGGTGCTACAAATAGGTTTTATAGGGATAGGATTGCCACTGGTTATCTTACTTTGTTATCCATAGTGCTTATGCCTATTATAGTTGCTCTCGGGGATTTTCAGGTAGTGGAACAATTGACTGTAAATGGTGGCTACTTTGTTCTTGCCGTGGCACTCATCCGTATTAACATATATCAAGATTTAAAAAAAGAACAATTCTTGCACAGGTTAGGATATACCGATGATGCTAGAGAAGCAAAAAATATTGCTATCTTAAAATATTTTTCAAAACTCGATTTATCCAAACGGGAAATTGAGGTAGCCAACCTCATACTCGAAGGCAAATCGTATAAACAAATAGGAAGCTATCTGTTTATTGCTGAAGGTACAGTTTCTAAACACGCTTCAAACATCTTTAAGAAGGCGGAAGTACAAAACAGACGCGAATTTGAAAGACGGTTTAAAGGAAAAAGAAAATAGGATTTTTGTTCCGGCACTTTGCGAGTAAGTTAAATCCGTAGTAGAATACGGATTAATCCGTAGTAGATTACGGCTTTTTGTCATTAGAACGCTCGTACTTTTCATTAATTTTAATGGATTTTGAATACGTTCAGTATTCAGTCGGGTCTTTTTGCATCAAGTTGCATCAAGCTACAGTTTGTTTGTTAAGGGACTTCAAAAACTATTACCAAACCACTAGAATCTTAAATTATGTTTTCAAACCTCAACTTGGTTGCTGATGAAACTCGACGTACTATCGGAAAACTTAACAACACAACTAGATGAAATAGCTTCTGAGAATAATTCAATATTGGAAAGGGCATATCTTTCCGTCGAGGTGTGCCGTAATCTTTTAAGCAATCTTAAAAAACAGGTTCTACAAGAGGGCTTTGATACGATGGCAACGGAAATCCGATTCTTCAAACATACGAAACAGGTACCGCTTATTGAGCTTATCTATTTTTCCGAGATTCATTCCTTTGAACTTCAATTCCCCAAGGCAGACAGGCATAGTCAGCTTAAGATCATCAAAAAGAAAGTGAACAAAATCAATCGATTTTTTCTGTATAATATCGATTTTGGCCGCTATATCGACGCTGGCCACACTCATTTTGATAAGGAATATTTTACAAGGGACTATCTGGATAGTTATCATATCACCACTTCAAAATTTTACTTTCAAGACCCTGAATTTTGTACTCCCCGGGATATGCTATTAGGTAAGTATAGGGCTTATCAAAAACTGTTGAAGTATTTAGATGAAAGACGTTTTCAACTAAAGAAATCACTCAATGGGAAAAGACACCCCATAAAACGATTGCACTGGCCTTTTAGCAATACAGATTATGTGGAATTAATTTATGCGCTTCACGCTAAAGGTCTCGGTTCTAAAAACAGTCTGAGTATTGTTAAAATTTCAGATTATTTAAGCCAGATTTTCGATGTTGAGCCAAAAGACATCTACAAAACCTATCAGGACATCAAAAACAGAAAAAAAAGCCGAACCCTGTTTCTTGATGAGTTGACCACTTCCCTTATTTCTGAAATGGATAAAAGCGAGAAATAATAGCTTGTAACAACCATTTATACTTCTAATTAAAAATATTAAGAAAAGACCGTAGTACGGTTGACCTACGGTGTTTTGGTTTTCAGCGAATGTCCATAAAATTCAGCTCGATTTGAGTATAAATTTCGGCATAAACTATATCAAACAGCACCAAAGCATACCAAATTTCAAGATGTTAAATTTTGACCGTAGTACGGTCGTACTGGTGAAGAAAATCCAATAATCCATATCAAATTTGTAGAACGAAAGTCAAATCGGGTTAAGGACTATCATTAAAAATTATAAACCTCTGATAGTCCTTTTCTTTTAAAATCGTTCTATTATGCCGACAAGTATCATCACCACAGACGACCTTCGGGAATTCAAAATGGAATTGCTCGATGACATCAAAAGTCTTTTAGCCAAACAGGCTTCTGGAAAAATCAAGAAGTATCTAAAATCTTCCGAAGTAATGGATTTGCTTCAAGTGAGTCCGGGAACACTTCAAAACCTTCGCATCAATGGCACCTTGCCATACACTAAGGTAGGCGGAATCATCTATTATGATGCCGAAGAAATTCAAAAGGTAATGGATGCCAACCGCGTGCACCACGGACTAAATTCCTGATGTTATGAACTATATAAAGCTACTCAACGCGGCTTTTGAAACGTTCTATTTTGATGACCGCCTAAACCCTACCCATATCAGTCTGTATATGGCGCTGTTCCAGGAATGGAACAGCTGTCGCTTTATGGACGAGTTCTATGTAAATCGAAGAGAATTGATGCGGGTGGCCAAGATTGGGTCAAAATCAACTTACCACAGGTGCATAACAGAGCTTCATTCTTGGGAATACCTATCCTACTTTCCTTCCAACAATCCATACAAGGGCAGTAAAATCAAGATGTCCATTTTAGGGACAAGTGATGAACCAGCTACGGGACAGTACAATCCCATATTGGAACAGCTTGCGGAACAGTACTATCCCAGAGGTGTACCGCTTGAGGGACACCACCATCCCAAAAATGGACAGGCGGTGTACCAACACCGTCCCATAGGTGGACAAGCATTGGTATCTAATACAAACAATATCAAACAAGAAAACTTAATAAAACAGCCAAAGGACTGTCTGGCCGTCATTGATTTTTTTGAAGAAAAGAATTTTGGTAAAGCTGAAGCTGAAAAGTTTTACCAGCACTACGCTGAACGAGATTGGCAAACTGGCGATGGCGAACCGATTAGGGATTGGCGAGCCGTAGCCATCAATTGGATGGATAGAACCGAATTATTTGAGTCAGAAAACAAGCCAAAGAAAAAACAACCGTCCCAAATCAAGGACAACTTGCGAACCACTAAATCGAAAGACTATGGACAACCCCTCTAAAATCATCGAAGGCGGCGTGGAATATTCGCTGGGCAAATTCGATGGAAAAAGCGTACTATACGACTTCCCAAAAATCTTGATTTATTTGAATGCCAAGGGCAAGCTGCTCTTCGGTAAAAAGTTCAGGATTTATGATGAGGACAAGGGCATTCTGTTGAAGCTTTGTTCATATTTTATCAAAGACAAGGACAACTGTGAGAAATTTGAAATAGACATTGAAAAGGGCATCTTGCTTTCTGGACCCGTAGGTTGCGGCAAGACGAGCTTGATGAAACTCTTGCGTCATATCGTTCCCTTACAACGCCCTTATGAAATGATTCCCTGCCGTAATGTAACCTTCAGCTTTAACCATTTGGGCTTTAAAACGGTTGAGGAATATGGTAATACCAAATTCTATTGTTTTGATGATTTAGGTGTAGAACCCGCTGGCCGCTTTTACGGAAAAGGCCTAAATGTAATGGGCGAAGTATTACTCTCTCGATACGAACTATACCTTGATACCAAACGCAAAATAAAGACCCACGCCACCACCAACCTTAATGCCGAAGAACTCGAAGAACGCTATGGCAACCGTGTCCGTAGCCGGATGCGGGAACTATTTAATTTGATTGCTTTTGATACAAAAGCTGTGGACAAAAGGAAGTAGCTCAATTTCTGAAAGACTTATATAGCAGAATCACTTCTGAGATGAATTGTAACACAATATCCTTTAAGCTCTTTGTTAACTCTAAAAATAGTTCTTTCATAATCAAGGTATTTTTAATAGTGATAAAATAGCGAGCGCAATGTGCTTAAGGTTTTCATATCCAGAAATATAATGACTCTCATCTTTATTGCTCAAAAAACCCAATTCCAATAGAACGGATGGCATAAAGTCCGTAGTTTCCCGAAGCACTTGAAAATTGGCAAACTTTACGCCTCTACTTTCAAAACCCAGCTTCTCATTCAAGTCAGCTTGTAATTGAAAGGCAAGCCAAGTCGATTCATCCAAAAACTTCGACCTTTGACTGGACACATATACTTCAACACCTCTTGCATTTGGATTATCGGAATGATTGCAATGCAAAGACAAGTATAAATCTGCATTCAAAGCTATCGCCATTCTTGCCCGATCCCTTAATGAAATTAAGGTATCACTATAACGTGTTTGATAAATTTCCACAGTCTGGTCGTGGTTTTTCTCGGCCAGTTCTGAAATCAACCTTGAAATTTGCAAGGTTATTGTCTTTTCTTCTGTCTGATTTACCCCAATTGCACCCAAATCATTTCCGCCGTGACCAGGGTCAATTACGATAATTTTTTTTGCATCAAATTCCTGACCCAGAAGGATGCAACTTTTGAGAAGCAAAATCATAAAACTGACGTTTTTGAGCCACTTTTTCATTTTCAATTTTTCTCTTATTAACAGTTCCACTTCAAAATTTCATAGAATTTGATGCTAAATAATAGCAACTAAAACCAAATACTATCAAATAATATTTTATTCACAAATATTTGATTTTCAAATATTTATATTCAAATATATGTAAATTTCACATAACGAAAATGAACCAAAATTTTAATCCAATTCGTTATGAAAAAAACACATTATTTGGCAGGCGTTTTTTCGCTCTTATCAACTTCGCTTTTTGCTCAGATTGGTGGTATTGAAGATTCGGTCAACGATGTTTCAGATACCATCAGAACCATTTTTCCCATCATTTTAGGTGTCATATTCCTCATCGGATTCCTGTTTAACGCCGGACACTTCTTTGGTGAAAATGCCGACCTTAAGAAAGGGATTACTCGGGTCTTGGTTTTTGTACTTATTGCTGGTGCAGTTGTCGGAATCTTCACTTATCTCATAGGCATCGTAGTATAGTGAAGAAGTTCGAGGTCTATAGAAATATGCGGAAACGGGCAGTCATCTTCGGCCTGCCCATTTCCCTGTTTGCCTTGATGATGGTTTCCATATTGGCATCATTACTCATCATCATCTTTTCTTTCAGCTTTGGCATCATCATCGGTTTAATGCTGTTCAATGGTGGACTCTACATCGCTCTGACTCGAATAGCCAATAACCCGCAACTCTTTCAGACAGGAAATCCCTTCCCAAGAATCATCAGTAACAAGCGTAATTCTGGATTCGACTATGAATAAGATGAATCTTTCGGCATATCAACCCATTGCAGATATTCAGGATAATATCGTCTTTGCCAACAATGGCAATGTTGTGCTATGCTTCAAAGGGAACTTACCTGAAATCTATTCGCTTTCTGAAAAGGACTTTGAGGATATACACGGTGCCTGGTTTCAGGCTTTGAAGTCTTTACCTGTTGGAACGGTCGTTCACAAGCAAGACATTTATTTAAAGAAATCCTATTCTTCAGAACATTTGCCCAACGAATCCTTTCTCGAAAAGGCAACTCACAATCACTTTAAAGGTCGCAATTACATCGAACATCAATGCTATCTGTTCTTTATCCTGACCAAAAACAAGGCATTCAACAATCCAAAATATGTCAACCCATTCCGTAAGGTTTCAAAAGGAATCGTACAGCAAATGGATTACAATATTAAAGTTTTTGTGAATGCGGTAAGCGATTCCGTGTCGTTCATCAACAATAGCCGAAAGATGCGTTTTGTTTCGCTTCAAGCGAAAGAGATACAGCAACTCACCACCAACTATTTCAACGGATTTAGTGAAGGATTCGATACCGACATACTATTGGAAAAAAAGAACGTCACCATTGGCGACAACCATTTTGATGCCCTGGCCGTCAACAGCGAACTGTGCTTTGGCGAAAGTGTGCAAAGTAGCAAGACCAATGAGAAATTCACTTCAGACGATTTTGTGTTTCATCAAGGGTTTATTGATGGCTTAGGGCTTACGCTTAACGAGAACCATATCGTCAACCAAATCGTGTATCTGGATGATAAACAGAAATGGCGAAAACTACTCGATAAGAAAATCGAAGAGCTAAACAAAAGTTCAAACTTCGGTTCACAGAACAAGGTGGTGCTTGGGAAAATCCGGCATATCCTTGACCAAATCAATGCTGATGACAATGCACGAATCATTCGTGGTCATCTCAACGTAGTGTATTGGGCAAAAGACAAAAAGAGCCTCGATTCAATCACTTCAAAAATCAAGACCGAGTTTAAGGAACTCGATATCACCCCTTACTATCCAAGAGGTGAAGAACGCAAAAATTATATTCTGAACAGTTACTGCTGTTTTTCATCCAACTTCTCAAACAATGATTTGTACGTAACGGATTTAAAGCACGCACTTTGCCTTTTCATCAACAATACCAACTACAAATCTGACGAAACCGGAATCATCTTTAATGACCGAGAGCATAACATTCCTGTTTTAAAGGATGTTTGGGACGAACGAAAGAAACGCATCAAAGCTCGGAACTTTGCCATTTTTGCGCCAACTGGCGAAGGCAAATCATTTTTGGCCAATAACATACTACGCCAATATTTTGAAAGTGGTGTCCGTCTGGTCATTATCGATTTGGGTGGTTCGTACACCAAATTCGCCAAGCTCTATCCTGAAAAGTATACCGTACTCAGATATGAGAGCGGAAAGAATTTGGGTATCAACCCTTTCTTCATAAGCGATAAAAATGACCTCACACCAGAACGGCTTGAAGATTTATCTGTTTTCTTGTTTGAACTCTTTGCTTCAGACTTAAAAGTGACCAAAGCGCAGTCCGTTTCCATTAAAAAGATATTGCGCCATTATTACGATAGCACTTCAGAAAATCATTCGCTGGAAAGCTTCTACAACTTTATAGAAAGGCATCAGGATAGTATTCTGAGCGACCTAAAAATCCATCCCGACTACTTCAACGTGACGAGCTTTCTGCACGTAATATCTGAGTATGTCGGTGATGGTCTATACAGTTTTCTATTTGAAGTCAGCGAAGACCAAACCTATAAAATCGAGGACCAACGATTGATTGTTTTTGAGCTGGACGAAGTAAAGGACAATAAGGAAATACTTTCCGTGATGCTCAAGCTCATCAAATCAGCCATCCAAAGAACCATCTGGCGCAATCGCGCCGAAAAAGGCATCATCTTGTTTGATGAGTTTGCTAAACAGCTGAAGTTTGACAATGTACTGGAAAGTGTGGAATTCTACTATCAAGCTATCCGAAAACAGAATGGTGCTATTGGTATCATTTTACAGTCCATTAATCAGTTACCTAACAATTCCACATCGGCCAGTATTCTGGAAAATACACAGGTCATTTACAGCTTAAACAATGAAAAAGGCTATGACGAACTGGTCAAAAGACTCAACCTTTCCAGCCACGACCTGAACCAACTCAAATCCATAAAGAACAACCTTTCCGGACCACGCAAGTACACCGAAATGTTTATCAAAATCGGGAAGGAAAGTAACATCTTCCGGTTGGAAGTTCCGAAAGAAGTTTACGCCGCCTATTTAACTGATGGATTAGAAAATGAGGAAATAATGAAGCTCTACAACGAGCATCAGGATATGGAAAAAGCAATAATTCAATTCACATCTAAAACATAATGCTATGAAATCGAAGATTCACGAATACCAAAACAAATATTTAGCAATGAGTAAAACAAAAATCAAATCAATTCTAATTGGGTTGGCTATGACAACAGCTCTTTTACTGCCAAGCGGTGCAACCGCTCAGGGTATGCCTGTTTATGACAACACCAACTTCATCAGCTTGGTAAAACAGCTATTGGAATCGGGTAAACAGACCGCGGAAATGATTAAGTCCGTAAAATTCTTGAAGGATGCCAAAGAGGCGATAGAGAAAGTATCGAGCGTTGTCCAACAGCTTAGGGCAGTTGAGGAAATCGCACAGAACAATCAGCGCCTTATCAATGTAATGCAGAATGACCTTCAGGACATTCTTAATTCGCCCTACATCAAACCCGAGGAAATTGACAAGGTTATGGGCTCTTTCGAAACCATTGTACAAAATTCATTAGACACGGTGGATTTTATAGACGAAGTCTTATCCAGCGATTATCTTAAAATGAGTGATGCCGAACGCGCCGAAATCCTGAAAGCCAAGGAACTGGAATCAAAACAGATGGTTTCAAACATCACTACAAAAACGAAACGCTACCGTGATATTATTTCTTTTAGAAAGATGCAGGATAAAGTTAATAACCGCGAAACAGAGTATTAAAAATGACCGCGACCATCATTTTAGGGATTGGGTTGGAATACATCGATACGGTGTTCCAGACTATACAGGCCAGCGACTTTTCGCAATATACCATTGCCGGAATGAAAACGCTTGCTGTCCTATTTTTCTTGGTCAACATCCTTAAAAAATACAACGAAGGTATTGCAGACAAAGACGGTTACACTTGGGGATTGAGTCCGGGTGAATTGGCAAAGAATTTTGCCATTGTCCTATTGGTCATATTCTCAACGCAGGTGTTAGGGTTTTTTGATGGGATTTTAGTGGCCATCGAAGGACAGTATAGAGGAACTGCACCAGCGTTACTTCCCTTGCAAATGCAGGATATACCATTAGAGGAAGATGTCAGCCTTTTTGATGCCGCAAGTTCGGCAATGACGCTTTTGTATGAGGCATTGGTAACACCATTATATGGGTTCAAGATATTGGCCTTCATCTTAAGTACCATTCTCTGGATATTGGATTTATTTATCTATCCGCTGTTTTTGGCAGAACGCTTTTTCCTCTTGGGAATAATGCAGGCGTTCTTTCCATTGGTCATTAGTTTGGCAGTTTTTGAAAAGTTCCGTTCGCTCGCCTATACCTTCTTTAAATTGTATGCTGCCGTGTATATGCTCGTGCCAGCCTTCTTTCTGGTCAATGTGTTTATCAATGCCATTTACACGGAAATAAATACCAATTTCTGGGTCAACCTGTTCGGAACCGATACAGGTCAGGGCTTTTTTGCGCCTGTAGTTCAACTGGGCTCAGTTGGGTTTATCGTTTTTCTGAAATTCAAACTGTATCGACGTGCCACCTCGTTTACCCTCAGATTGTTTACCAACTAATTCCATTCAGAATGAAAACACCTTACAAGAACATATACAAAATATTGAAACTGAATCGGTTTATCGTTTTAGCCGTAGTCATCTGTTCGTTGCTGTCCAGCAGCTTTTCGCTTTTAATGGTTTACAATATGAACAAAACAACGCTCAATAGTGTCTTTGCAATCAATACGGACGGCAGTATCATTCCGCTAAAGCTGGTTACACAAAAGGAAAATTTCAGGGTCGAAGCTTTGGCACATCTCGAACTGTTCCACACGTACTTCTATAACATTGATGCCAGCAACTACGAACGCAATTTGGAAAAAGCGCTGTGGTTGGGTAATAGTTCCGTGGACAATCTATACCGTCAGAAAAAAGCAGATGGTGTGTATAATCGCCTATTGCAATATTCTTTGGTGCAGAAGGTATTGAGCATTGATTCCAAAATTTCAGAGAACAACGGCGAGTATACTTTTACGACCACGACGATTTTTGAAATCAATAGAGGGTCAATCATTGATACTTACGAACTGGTTTCTACCGGAAACTTGATTATGGTAGACCGAAACTTTCCCAACAATCCGCACGGCTTGTTGATTACCAATTATTTCGAAAACACTTTAAGAAAAATAGATTATGAAAGTAGAAAAGAATAAAATCATTTTCGCTGGTGTCCTCGCCATCATTTTCCTCTTCCTTATCTCATATTCAGTGATGCTTATGGAAGATGAGGACAATGATGAAAACACGTTGCAACAGACGCTTGTTCCTGAACTGGAAGATGACCAAAAGGAATACGATTCCAAACTGGATGCCATAAACGACCTCAAGGAAGTGCGTGAAAGCACCGCACCGAGCATCTACGATGAAAAGCTCTTGGATTCTACGGGACTGTATAATCCCGATTTGCCCGAACAAAAAAAGCAACGCATCGTGGATAGCATTTACAAGGCTGGTAAGATAAAGTATTCCGAAAAACGCTACCAAAATTTGGGACATAAGCGAGTTGTTCAGCAAACGGTACCAAAGGTGGATTCTGCTGAAGTTAAAAGGGAACAAAAAATTGAAGCCAAAGAATTGGGCCTGGAACATCAACTGTTCTTTGCGGCCTCGCCAAAGCCCAATGAAATTTCAATTATAGGCAATACTGATGAAACGATTTATGTAGTCGTAGATGGTGACCAAATTGTTCAAGCAAATACCCGATTACGGATGCGCCTTACCAAATCGGCCACCATCAATGGTAAATTGATGCCAAAGAACACACCGGTTTTCGGCTTTATCAGTTTTCAGCCCAATCGTGCTTTAATCGAAATTGAGAATATTAAACACCACCCTACCAAACTAAAAGCCTTCGATTTGCAAGACGGTAGCGAGGGTATCTATGTCGAAAACAACTTTAGGGAAGAAGTAACCAGAGAGGTATTTGATGATGTTATTGGTGATATTAATATTCCCAGCGTACCACAAGTTGGTGGACTTACACAAGTATTTAGGCGTTCTAACCGCAGGGTAAAAGTAACCGTCCTGAACAATTACAGATTAATCCTAAAACCAAAACTATGAGACGATATAATTATATATTCATAATGGTATTTGTTTTCGCTTTCGTACCTCGACTATGCTCGGCACAGGCTACAGCGCAATCAACTATAGTACTCGATACCATTTATGCAAACGACACTAAAAATGTAGCACTATTCTTCCCAGAACCTATCCGGCAAGGTATAACTGGTTCAGATAATTTTGTCTTTACCTACAATCGTGAGAAAGAACAGTATTTTGGCCTGTTGCAAGCCAAGCCTGGAAAGGAAAGTAATTTACTGGTAGTCAACCGAAATGGCTCGATTTTTTCGTATATTGTAAGGTATAAAAAACAGCTTTCTAAGCTCAATTATTTTATTCCGATATCAAGTAGTATCGGGAATGAAAAACCGATTGTAACTGATTCAATTCTTGCTGAATCTTCTGAAGAACGGATAGACAACAGAACATATCATTACCAAAAATTCTGCTCGTATCTTCTCAATAGAAAACAGCGCATAGGTCGAATTAAAAAGCGAAATGAAGGTATTATTGTAAGTGTTGAGAATATCGTTTTTGATAAAGAAGAACTGTACTTCGTTGTTCAGATAGAGAACAATTCAACCTTGGATTACGATTTGAATTTCTTGAACCTTTCGATTGAAACACGACAAAAAGGAAAAAGGAAATCGTTACAACGTTTGTATCAAGAGCCGATTTACAAACATAATCTGCCTTCAAAAATTGTAGAAGGTGAAACGGTACGTTTTGTTTATGTGTTGCCAAAATTTTCATTATCCAATGACCGTAGGGCAATTTTAGAACTGAATGAAAAGGATGGTGAACGAAATATTGAAATGAAGCTATCGCACAGATATATCAATAACCCAAATTAAAGTCATTATGAAAAATATTGTGGTTTTATTGCTCGTACTGCTATTCCTTTCGTGTGCTGATTCCGCAACTAAAGTTTCAGGACCAAGTGCCACAGCCCAAATTGTTATCGAAAGCTTTTATGAAAAGGATGAAGAAGCCTTAAAAGCCAACTCAACGCCACAGGCGTATTCAAACTATATGAATACTATAAATATGTTTAACGCTACACCAAAAGATGATTCCAAGTTTACTGTTTTGCAGGACACGATTATGGGTGATGTGGCTTGGGTAAAATATACAACAGCTTACGATAAAACACCAGGTGTTTTTAAACTGGTTAAGCAAAACGGAAAGTGGCTGGCAGATGCCAGAGGTTCAAAAGATAAATCGCCTTTTTGAAAAGCGTATTTATTTATTTTTATCGAGATTGATTTCCCAATAGCCTCTTGTTCCGCCTACACGCTCTATATATCCAGCATCCTTTAAATTATTGAGGTGTTTTTGAATTGCAGACTCATTGATATGTAATATTTCTGCAATACCGGAACGACTTATTCGATTATCCTGAGCAATTAACTTCAGAACTTCTTTTTGTCTATGTGTTAATTCAGAAATGGCATCGATATCCTTTTCGATTTGACCACCTATTTGACCACCTTTTAGACCACCCATTACACCACCTATTTGACCACCTTTTGTACCACCATCTTCAACAGTAGTTTCTTTAGCTACAAACGTCATTCTAAGAAAGTTATCAGAAAAACTAAAACTCTCTTTGCCATAATGTTCCAAAATACGAGGGATGCCCGAACCCAATTGCTCTACCAGTTCCAAATCCTTGAAAATACGCATCAGTTCTTTATTCCGAGGTACAGAAAAACCTTCAAAAAACTCTTGCTTGCTCAAACCTTCAGGAAGTCCACCAGCTGATGTAATTTCTATCCTGTCCGCAAAGATTTCAAACTTTGGGGTAATCTCGTTGGTATAGTCGTTATGTACAAAAGCATTGATGATTGCTTCCCGTAGGGCAATGGGATTCCAAAGATTGGTCTGTTGCCGTTCCTTAGCGGTTATCTTGGTTGTGGTTCTATTCTCAACAGCAATCTTATCGATAACCTGCTTGGTCGCTTTCACCAGGCATTCGTGACCATATTCGTTACTTTCTATAAGATCGGTTCGGGTCTTGCCTGAATACTTGGCCACTTTAATAGAGGTATTGTTCTTATCGGCCAAAAGATAGCCAGCGTAATTGAATGCGCCATCCTCAGTAAGCAGTTCCAGGTTTTTTGCAAAGGCTTTCCCCAGATTATAGCCAGCTTCTTCGTAGTAGATTTTCAATTGACCAAAGCTCAGGTCTTATCGTCCGGCTTTAATTTTGCTGATGGAATTTCGAGTGCGCTTGGCAAAGAGCTCGTCTATCATCTTTTGGGACATCGGCTCTGCAGATGAACCCATACGGATGAAACAGCCCTTTTCGCTCATCCCATATTTTTTGAGATGATAGGGTTTTTCTGGACCACTTGCTATTATGATTTTAAGGATATCCTTGCCAGTACGTTCTTCACTCACAATGTCAAACAGACCCAATGCGGAAGGTCGGATGTTGTTCTTTAGCCTATCCTTAATTTTAAGTTGGTCGCCATCCGAATCTGCTAAACCGTAAACATTCTCGTTTTTGTCAATACCGATATAGAGAATACCACCCTCGCGATAGTTCAAAAAAGCAATAACTTCTTTTTCAAGCCCATCGGACAGTTCTCTTTTGTATTCTATACGGTTTGTTTCTGGCATACATTAATAGCCTAGTTAAATAATTTATTGAAAAATGCATTGTGTCTTTCTCTTGAGACTTCCAGCAACTTTCTGAACGTCATTACCTCTAAATTCAAATTTAACTTTGGTATGATTTTAAAATAAGTTCCGAATGGTGTTTTTTCCCATCCCTTATCCTCGTTAAACTGTTTTAAATTGGTTGGCAAAACATCCACAATTATGAAACCGAATTTCGGTGTGTTTTTAGTTACTATGACCTGATTGCCCTTGTAATTCTTTTTATCTTGTTGATATAAGAATTCATCAAAGTAAGGTTCAATCAAATCTGAAAATTCCCATCTATAATTGCCTTTACGTTTTTGGTGTGCCACTTCTCCAGGTCTTTTGAACTCAAAAATTACCATTGAATTTATCTCACCGCTATTTTTATCTCCAAAACCAATTGGATTCTCAAACATTTGTGGGTTGTCAATCATTACCAAATCAGCCTCTTTTCTGCTTTTCTTTTGTGAGTATGAAGTGATTGATTTGTCTGAGGCAATGAACTTATAATTTAGAAATCGTTCGTCCAGCAACCATAAATTGTGGTTTTCATAAACCACATCGTTGCTGGTCAAGCCCATAGGAAAAATGAGATTGTGAACATCTTCTTCCAATTTGTAATTTCCGTTTTCATCAGCATCTAAAAACTTTTCAAACAGCTCAATTATAGCCCTTCTTCTAGTCATATAATCAGCTAGACTATCGACGTCATAGGCTGTTTTCTCCTTTATGTCGTCCTTAATCTGATTTATCGTTTCCTCATTTACCTGCTTTTCATTGATAAACTTGTCAATATGGTTTTCGACTTTTTTTCGAGCAGTATAGGAAATCTTATAAAGGTGTTCTTCGAGCTTGTCCTCAGATAAATTCGGTGGAATTGAATTCAGTACTTCAGGCTTTTTTAAAAAGCTCCTATATCTAGGTGCCTTCTCTTTTATGTAACTTTTAATTTCCTCTTGACTTCGCTCTCGTGACTTCTTTACAAACTCATTGTACTCATCTTCTAACACTTTGGTCAGATTTTCCTCTATTTCTTGGAAAGATAATGGTGATGAATTGGCAAATAGTAAGTTTTCTTTTTCTTTTGGAATGTTGAAGCCATTCCGAGTGCTGAACGACTTTCGATTCAGATATTCGGATACCACATAAACATCAAGAAAATATAGACTGCCATTTCTTGAGATGGGATAGTTAAAAAGACTATTGAAGTTTTTAATGTTTTTTGGATTGCCTACTACCCTTGAATTTGCGCAATAATGAACGTAGTTATTCTTCCTGTTTCCCTCTTTGGGTGTCTTAGTTATATATATCTTGAACTGTTGTTTCTTGACCTCGAAATTCCGTTCTTTTTCTTTTGACACTTTGGCATAGAGGTCATTTATAGACTCTGCTCTACTGCTTTCTTCGTCATAAATCATAATCTTCGGAAGTGAATCGTTCAAGTAGTAAATTAAGCAGTGTTGCATAACACTTTCAGCAATGTCTTCGATTTTAAGTGCTGATTTCTGTCTAATCACTTCATTGAAGCAATTATCGAGTCTAACTTTGGTCTTGAACACATCTTCCTCTGATTTTTCAGAAGTTATAAGGTTGACCTCGTCCTTTGTGTTAAACTCAAATTCCCTGTATTTCCATACTTGATTCTCCAAATAGTTACTCTCTACCTTCAGACTTTCAAAAGCTGCTAAAACGGTAAATCTTCCTATTCCTTTGCAACCAAACTCCTTATTTGCCTGCGAGAAAGGGGTTTCAAATGACCTGTAATTTTTGTCGGTAAAACCTATACCATTATCCGTAATGACAAAGCTGTCGATGGTTTTAACACTGTCTAACAAATTAGTCTGTGAAGGCAAAGCCCCGCGAATTATCTTGATTTGAATTTCTTTCTCATTTGCCGGAAGAGAAGACTGTTGCAGACTTATGATGGAATTTACAACACACTCCAACATTGGAAGCAAAACATCGTCAGCTGTTAAGTCAACAGTCTCGACAATATTTTCCGCAGGTACAATCATTTAATAACATTTTTTGGTGGCGTACAATATAATCATATCAGAGTTCAGATTTTGCTGAAAAACATTTTTTCTTTTTATAAGCGAGATTTAAGAGCGTACTTTAACCGCACAAGTTCAAGCATAAAACGTTACCCAAATATCGACCTCGCATCATCATAAACCCTTTCAAAATTCGCTCTCAAATCTGAATCGGAATATCGCTTTGTGTCCTGTGGAAGCTGCCTTCGAATCTTTGGCAAACTGAATCGTACTTTCTTGTCCTTCCCATCGGCAAATGTGACGAACTCACCTTGTTTGAGCCTAAAGAAAATATCTGCTCTTCTTTTGGAAACCTCTCTTTCGCCTTTGGTAATTCGGGTATCGGTTTTAAAAATGTTGGCGGCCTTGCTCACGCTCTTAGTAGGATTTTTGATAATTTCAAAAAAACGTTCGTAATACTTTGCCGTGTCTGGGTCATTGACCTTGCCAAAGAATTGATAGGAAAGGTTGCTCAAAATAGCCTTACTTGCCTTGTCGCCATACATCATATCGTTTTGGATTTTATCCTGCATTACATAAATGGTGGCAATGTCATAGCTTCTTAGTGTGGCAGGAATGCGGTGCATATTCAGCAGCCGGATTGTCGGCGCTTCTTCCATCAACAAAAACGATGGTTTAGAATTACGCACACTCATCTGTTTGGTGATGGTGTGGATGATGGTAGCGATTACTGGCGAATAAGAGGTTTCAAATTTGGGATTGTTCACCACCGAAATCACGGCTGGATTTTCTTCATCATTTATGTTCAAAGGCACTTCATCCGCAGACAATGCCATAAAAATACGTTTAGTGCTGATGCGTTTTAACGCATTGGCCAAGGTACTTTTTACACCAGCTGTTTGACGTTCGGAATCCTTTCCGCTAATGAAAGCATCTGCCATTGCTCTCGATGTGGTATTGGTTTCAAGAAACTGGACCAGGCTATCGGTATCGAGCATTTGATAAATCGCAATTAAATGGGGCAACGTGCAGAATTGTGGATAATCAGCTTTCAATTTCCAAATCAATCCGCCAATCAAACCTTCGGCAGCATCGTTAAAGAATTTGGTTGTTCCGGTGGTTCCCGATTCTCGTTGTTCCAAAAGATTTTCAATGAGCACCCTTGATACTTCGTTGACGCTTTCCTCATTTTCCAGATACTTAGGTGCAATTGGATTTACCCGATGGATAATCCTATCAAATGAAATGACCTTCATTGGAACATTGCTATCGGCAAAAAGCGGGTATGCCATTTCGGTCAGCTCAAAATTCTTGTAATCGTGAATAATGCCACAAAAACTGTTTTCACGAAAGTGTTTTAAAAATCCATAGACCACGCTTTCGGTTTTCCCACTTCCTGCGGATCCGATAACGGATGCGCCACGTTTTATGTTGTCGATTTTAAAGCTTCCCGATTTTGTCGGGAACTTGACTTGATACTTTTTTTCGGTTTTATTCCTTGGTTCACTATCATAAAGGGCATAAGACAATATGGCCACAGACAGAATTGGCACTACAATATAAATCACTATTTCTATCAATGACCAACTCATATCCCAATAGAGCTTGATTTGACTGCAATCTCAGCACCTTTTCGTAGCCGCTTAAACACTCGAAGCGCCAATTGCGCCTTACTGGTCGGAATGTTTGGAATTAGCGGAATACCCGACTTGCCCATTATCTTAAAAGCCAAAGCCTTTTCATTGGCCGGCAATTTCATCAAAGCTGCAAAGTAAAGTTTCGGGTTCTTCATAAAATCTTTCTTCGCTTTGTAGGTTTCCGCATAGTTGCGTTGGTAACCGAAAGTTTTGTCAAAAGTCTTTTCTGCACGCTCAAAAAATTGGTCACGGTTAAAACCACGTTTTACTTTTTTACCGTGCATCTCTACTTCAGATGCTTTGTGTTTGCTTCCAGGGGAAAGGCTGAAGGAATTGGATGCATCCTTTCGGCTGACAATAATATGAATGTGACTTTGGTTTCCGTGTTTCTTCATTCCCTGGACAATACGTTTCCCATTCAACTGATGTGGTGCTTCTTTTTCCAACTTTCCTATCGTCAGTTTTAATCGGTCAATATTGCCTGTTGCTTGACCTTGTTGAATGCGCCTGACTTCTTGTTTCAATTCAAGAATCTTGGTAGCAAAAGGTTGGTTTTCTCGCACCTGAAAATCCGTACCCTTAAAAGTCCGTTGGTGTTCAATTTTAGCGAAGTACTTGATATCATCTACGGTTACTTTTCGCCCATTGATTTCCCTGTTGAAACTGGCTGCATAATCTTTCATCAGCTCACGGGTATATCGTTTTAAATCTTCGCTATTGTTCGCGAGTTTACGCAATTCGTGTTTTGATGGACTGACCGTGATGGAATAAAATTTTGGTTCTTTCTTTTTGAGCTTTGCGGTATTTCCGTCTATCTCTTTGATCACTTCTTTAGCCGAAATCTCATTGCCATATTGGTTAAAGAAATGTTCCATATCTTCCTTCGTCAAACCCCCATTTTCCTTTTCGAGATAGTCCACAAAATCTGCTGAGCTCTGACTGTAATTCGTTCCTAATTTTTGTGCGGTAATATTGATATACATAGCCTGTATTTTTAAAGTTGGTTTGAATTATTTCGCTTTTCGCGAAAGCGGACTTCCTTCTTTTCTTCAGTGAATTTCTTTTCCAAAATCAAGGGTTTCTTTTTAGGCTCTTCCATCTCAAAAAGGGATTGCAACATCGCTACCGTGGGTTTGGTTTGGGTCTTTTCGACATCACGCATAATGGCAATGACGGCATTGATACGCTTCAATAATTTGGCTTCGATGGTGCGCCCCGTTGGTCCTAAATTTTCTTTTGGTGAAATCTCATTGTAGAAGAAAAAATCGAGGATGGCTTCCATCGCTTCGGTGTGTGTCTTGAAGTGTGTTCTTGAGAATTCCTGAAAACGTTTTGCCGTTTCCTTCTTGAACCTGATGCCAATGAATGTGTCCATATTTCGCCCATTTGTCGCAAATCCTTTCCGAAAAATGGTCGTTTTGAGGGCGTTTGTCGCAAATCGCTGAAAATCAAAAAATCAAAATAATTTTAAACAACTGATTCTCAATACTTTGAAAACGAAAAGGAATCCGTAACATCGCGCAGCGTGTTACCCTCTTGCTATTCCTTTTCGTCAGCCGAAGGCTGACAAAAATCCATACAATCCAGCTCAAAAGCTGATTGCCATTTTCGAGGAAATAAAATTTCCGATACGTTAATTTTCGATGGGTACGGTTATCGGCGAAAGTCAAAAAGTGGATAACTGTACTTAAATTGTATGCTGTATTTCAGCGAAATAAAGATACGATTTTTTCGTGATTATGAATGCACTAAAAATGAAAACACCCCTGAAATTTCAGAGGCGCATTTCGTTCAAAAAACATCATTCAGATATTAAATACATAGGTATAGGAATATAAATTCCGTAACGCTTCCTCGTCAAGCATTTGGTCTAAATTGGTATGGTGCTTGGTAGCATAGTCCATCAAATCCTTGCCATATTTTTTCTTGACATCTTCCTTGGAATTGGTAAGCAAACGCTCTTGCGCTTCCTCGCTCAAATCGGTAAAATTTAGATAAATCATAGCATATCGATTTTAGTATTCGCTTGGTAACATCAGCGTATCGTTCACAAAGAACATCCGCAATTCATCCAGTGGAAAATCGGTCGCATTATAACGGTGGGTTTCCAAAATATTGTCGTTACCATCGCTGTAAATAATTTCAGCTTCGTAACCTGTATAGTCCTGTTTTTCTTCGGACATTCTTTTAAAGTCAATCGTGATAAACTTACTTCGGTTCATCAGACTTTTAGCGATTACCGAAGCATCCGTTATGAGCCAAAAACATTCGGCGACTTCGGACAGGTATTTCAGCCCATCTGTAAATCGGGTTCGTAGTAGCGGTATTTGGTAGAACATTTCAGTTCCCGTAAAATATTGCAACCGCTCTTTTATTTCGTTAACTTGTGCTTTCATTGTGATTTCTATTTAGAAATTAAGAATGAAAAGAGGGCGAAACTTTCCACAGGTGCGCCCTCTTTCTTTTAAGTCTATTCGTTACCATTCTTTGTACCCAACAATAGGATTTCGTTGGCTTCGATTTCGGTTACGTATCGTTTGATACCGTCCTTATCCTCATAGCTTCGGGATTTCAGTTTTCCGCTTACGCCTACCTCTTTTCCTTTGACTACATACTTCTCTACAATTTCAGCAGTCTTGCCCCAGGCAACTACGGTGTGCCATTCGGTGCTTTGCTCTTTCTCGCCTTTCTTGTTCTTGTAATATTCATTTGTGGCAAGTGAAAAACGGGCTACTTTGCTTCCGCTTTCAAGGTTCGTAATGGTTGGCTCTTGACCAACGTTTCCAATCAGTTGTACGTGATTTCTTAAAGTACTCATAACTAAAAATTTAAAGCCTGCCTTGTCGGCAGACAGGGTTAATAATTCCCTGTTTAATTCAATTGAGATGAAATTTTAAGGGGTGTTTGTTTGATTTCTTTCGTGCGTAGCACAATGGGTGATGTGGGTTTTGTCAAGACTTTCAGGGAATAAATCAGGTGTGTCTGCGACGTAGTAAAATGCTCGCATTTTCAAGGAAGTAGATACCTTATTTTTCGCTGAAACCTGCCACGGTCTTGACAAGTTCCATAAGGGCATTAGCAATTCTTTTAAAGCCAGTTGCGACCCGAGCGTACCGACAGTTAAGCGAGGTGAGCGATTGGGTTTAATGTAGAATTGGTTATGCACTGCCTGTTTTTCGATGCCCCGAAAAACATTCAAGGCTTCATCCATTATAAACCCCTTAAAATGTGTGGGACAGCGCCTTGGTTTTTAAGAATTTTCGAGCTAGGGCTCAAGAAGTTCTTGCCGCAAATTCTGTTAAGAAAATCGAGGTGCTGGTCTTCCGATTTGGTAAGGCGGACTTAATTCACAATTTTGGCTCGGGAATGTAGTGTTCCTTCCCAGCCCAGGCGGGAAGGGTGAGCGGAATGGAAAGCTAAAATTGGGGATTGTGTCCAAGACAGTTGCAGTGAAGCTCTTTTCCCGGAATGTAGAGAAACGGAATGTAGGGGAATGTGCTGAGCGGTCTAATTAAAAAAAAAGCCTTCCTAAAAATAAGAAGGCTTTATACGTCAGAACCACTAAAGGATTACTCCTGTTTTTGTATTACCAGTTGATACACACAAGGAATCACAATCAAATTCAAAATGGTTGCAGAAAGCAGCCCACCTAAAATGACCACAGCCATTGGGCTTTGAATTTCACTTCCCGGCTGCCCGCCTTTTAGCGCAAGCGGAATCAATGCCAATCCTGTGGTAAAGGCGGTCATCAGAATTGGGTTTAATCTATCCAAAGCACCAGCTTTAATCAGTTCTATACCTGTCTTACCTTCCTCTCGCAAATCTTCGTAACGAGAAACTAAAAGTATACCGTTTCTGGTGGCGATACCAAAGAGACTGATAAATCCTATGGTTGCCGCAATGCTTACGATTCCTGAAGTGAAGTACACAATAAGAATACCACCAATCAATGCCAAGGGCAGATTAATGAGCACTACAAAGGCCAGTTTTACATTTTTGAACTCATAATAAAGCAACAGGAATATGACACCAATTGCCAAAATAGCGGTAATCAACAATAATTGCGAGGCTTTGGATTCACTTTCAAACTGGCCGCCATATTGTACGCGGTAACCCTCGGGAAAATCGATGGTGGAATTTACGACTTCCTCAATCTCGTTCACGGCACTTCGCAAATCCCTTCCCTGAACATTGGCCGCTACCACAATCTTCCGTTGTACATCTTCACGGCTAATGGTGTTTGGGCTGCTGACCGATTGTACCATCGCAAGTTCGCCCAACACGGTCTGTCCACCATCAGGTAAGCTAATCAAGGCGTTTTTAAAGTTTTCCACGTTATCACGAAAGGGTTCTTCATAACGCACCACCAAATCAAAATACTTTTGGCCTTCATAAATCTCGCCTGCTTCTTCACCTGCAAACGCAATATCCACCTGTTCCATTAAATCACCGACGGTCATACCATAAGCTGACAAAATGGGACGCTTGGGTTTGATACGGATTTGTGGCACTTCTATTTGTTGGTCAACCGCCACATCGGCCAGTCCATTGATGGATTTGATGTTTTGCTCTACCTGTTTCCCCAACTCGAACAATCGCTGTAAATCCGAACCGAAAATCTTGATGGCAATATTGGCTCGTGTTCCAGAAAGCATATGGTCAATGCGGTGCGCGATGGGTTGGCCAAGCGTGATATTTACGCCAGGAATGACGCTCAACTTGGTTCGGACTTCCTCAAAAAATTCTTCTTTTGATTTGTCTTCCAAAGTAAACGGCACATCGATTTCGGCGGCGTTTACGCCTTGGGCGTGTTCGTCCAGTTCGGCACGTCCCGTTCTTCGGGTTACCACATCCACTTCAGGCATCTCCAGCAGTAGATTTTCTATTTGCTTGCCTGCCTTATTGCTTTCTTCCAGCGACATTCCCGGTGGCCCAACCACGGCTATCACCAGCGAACCTTCATTGAATTCGGGTAAAAAACTTCGTCCCAATTGGGTTGCCACGACCAAACTTAACAGGAATGCAACGACCGTTACCGCAATCACGGTTTTCGGTATTTTAATGACCCTATCCAAAGTGGAAGCATAGTGTTTTTGCAACCATTGTTCTACTTTAGTGCCTTCGGCTTGCTTTTTGAGAAGTTTTTCCTTGTTCAATAAATACGAGCACAATACGGGTGTTACCGTCACGGCCACGACCAATGAAGTCAATACAGAGGTTACAAAGGCAATCCCGAGAGGTTGCAACAATCGACCTTCCATTCCGCTTAAGAAGAACAAAGGAACAAAAGACACAATGATGATTAATGTCGCAATGATGATGGAACTCCGGATTTCCACCGAAGCATCACGCACGACCGTAATCATCGATTTGCGCTCTGCTTTTGGCAGACGGCTGTTTTCGCGCAAGCGCTTATAGACATTTTCCACATCGATAATGGCATCATCGACCAAAGCACCTATTGCAATTGCCATACCGCCCAGACTCATCGTGTTGATGGTATAGCCCAGCCATTGTAAAATAATTATAGAGACCAATAGGGATATGGGAATGGCCAATAATGAAATGACCGTGGTGCGCCAGTTCATCAAAAAGATAAACAAAACTATTACGACAAAGAATGCCCCTTCCATTAGTGTCCAATTCAAGTTGCTAATGGATGCATTGATGAAATCCGACGACCTGAAGATTTGACTTTTGATTTCTACAGTTTCCGGTAAGGTTTTTTCTAAGTCGGCAATGGCGATGTCCAAATCTTCGGTCAATTTTAGGGTGTTGACATCGGGCTGTTTGGAAATGGTAAGGATAACAGATTTATTACCATTTAAAGAACCATCGCCGATTTTATCGGATGCCCCGATTTGAACCGTCGCCACATCCTTGACTTTGATGGTCTGACCGTTGATTTGTTTTACTACAGCTTCCTGTAAATCTTCCAAAACGTAGGCCCTACCGCTTCCTTTAATGATGTATTGATTTCCGTATTGGTTCACAATACCACCTGGTGCGTTTACATTGGCTTCCTTTACGTGTTCTACCAATTCTTGCAAGCTCACGTTGTAGTGCTTCAATTTTTCAGGATTGGCAAATACCTGATACTGCTTGTAGTCGCCACCTATGACCACCACGTTGGCAATGCCACCAATGGCTTTGATGCGCGGGCGGATAGTCCAATCGGACAGCGTTCGCAATTCCATAGGCGACAGACTATCCGACGTTACGCCCAATAGCATAATCTCTCCCATAATAGATGAAATAGGTGCCATTGTGGGCGCACCGATACCTTCGGGCAAATTTTCACGTACCATTGGGATGCGCTCACTCACAATCTGGCGAGCTCTGTAGATGTCCGTTCCCCATTCAAATTCTACCCAAACAATGGAAATCCCTGCGGCGGATGACGAGCGGATACGCCTTACATTGGGCGACCCGTTCATAGCGGTTTCCAATTGGTAGGTCACCAATTTTTCCACTTCTTCCGATTCCATCCCGTGGGCTTCGGTCAAAATGGTTACGGTTGGTGCTGTCAAGTCTGGGAACACATCTACATTCATTGTTTTGGCGTAGTAAATTCCCAATCCGCTCAGTACCACTGCTCCCAACAAAATCATCAAACGATTGTGAAGGGAAAATTTTAATATTTTAGTTAACATAATTCTCCTTTTTAGTGGTCGTGTCCGTGTGCCGGTGTGGTACCGGACATTGATGCCATTTTTACCTGATAGGCTCCTGTAGTGACTACCACATCGCCAACTTTCAAGCCTTTTAGGACTTCCACGTTTTTACCGTTGCGCTTCCCGATGGTTATGGGTCGTCTTTCAAAACTTTCGCCCCCGAGTTGCAGAACTACCGAGTAATTCCCATAGTCTTCTAAAAGTGCCGACTCGGGTACCAGCGTGGTTTGCTCTCCATCGCCCATTGCAATCTGAACCTGGGTCAAGCTCCCATCAGGAACAGTAATAACATCGTTTACCTTGGCAAACACGGATATCAAAGGATTTTCCCTTTCTACATCTCTTGAAATCGATAATATCTCGCCTTCGGAATCTGAAATGTTTTTCCAATTATCCAGTTCGGTCTGGTACCACATCCCTTTGATGTTTTTCATCGTCAGGCCATAGGTGGGTGCCACTTGCGATTTCAAGACTTTGGATTCATCAGTAGCTACACTTATCAAGACAGCGCCTTGGTCCACATAATCGCCATTGGATACATTAACGGTTCTGATAAAACCATTAAAGGGTGCACGGATTTGCTTGCTCCCGCCCGAAACGCCCGAAGCGATGGACTGATATTGTGATTTGGCAATCGCATAGTTGCTCTCCACCTTTTCAAACTCAGATTTTGGGATGATTTTGCTCTCGTAGAGTTCCTTTTTACGGCTGTACTCTGATTGGGCCTGGTTAAATTTCGCTTTCGCGGAAGCGACCTCGGCACTTAGATTATTGTTTGCCAATCCCTGACTGCTCACGTTCAACAACAATTGGTCCTGTTTCACTTCCATCCCTTCGGTCAGGTTGGTCGTGGTAAAATTGACCGTCCCATTGGCCGTGGCGACCATCGTTTTTACAGAACCTTGAGCAGGTTGCCAAACACCCGATGAAGTGATGACATCGTAAATTTCCCCTTTTGTGACCTGCGCCGTTTGAAAGTCTATTTTCCAAGCCTGTTCCTTTAAAAAGGAAATGGGTGCCTCTCCACCAGCATTGCCTATCGCTTTTTTTGCTTCTTCAAAATTGGCATAGACCATCACATCTTCAATCACGATGTTGTCACTGTATTGCGGTGTGGAAAGGTCGAAAACCAATTGGTGTACGCCCGCTTCCTTCGGCTGAATGGTGGGTGAAAAAATTCCTGGGGAAGAAGGGGCATCTGCTGTGGTACGCAAACCTTTGTCTCCTTTTATCAAGCTGACCGTTACCGAGCCTTCGCGTACGGGCTGGTGTTTGTCCAAAACTGTAAAGTGTGCGGCAAACCTGCTGGATTGCCCGACAATCAATGCCGGGAACTCAACAAAGAGTTCGGTATTGTCTGTCCACAATGTATAATCCAATCTTGGGGTCTCCTCGCCTACGTGGCTCCCGTCAGCATTGTGGGCGTGTTCATCTTCGTGATTCTGTTTACAAGCTACTGCCATAAAGGCAAGCACAATTATTAAATACTTTTTCATCTTTTTCTTTTATTAATGTTGGTGTCCGTCATCATCGTTGGAATGTCCGTGGTCGTCATCGTGACGATGGCCGTGTTCTTCATTTTGAAGGGTGTCCTGACCTACTGTAAATTCCTCCTGTTTCAAATCTTCCTGTTCCATATGAGAGCCGTCTGGGTTATGCTCGTGACCGTGGTCATCTTGGGCCTCTTCCTTTTTTGTTTCTCGGCATCCTGTAAAGCTGATTGCTGCCATTACTATTAGTGCCATTATTGTTTTTGATAAATGTTTCATCTTTTTAATTTTTAAAATTGTTATAACTGATGTATTAATAATTGTGCTTGTAAAAGCTGTAGCTGTTTTTCCATTTGTAGCATTCTATCGGTTGCATCCCGATAGAATTGCACTTCCATATAGTATTCCAAAAACGAGTATTCTCCCAAGTTGTAAGCTTTAAAGAGCAATTCCTCACTATTTAGGGTTTCCATGGTGTCCTGATATTCGGTGTACTTGTCGAGCAACAATTGGTACTGATTGTACTCTTGTTGTAATTTGGCATACAGCATTTGTTGTACAACTTGTGTGTTGGACTGCTGGTATTCGTAATTGGCTTGTGCCGCTTTTACCTTGTTTTTACTGTTCCACAAAGGAATGGTCAATCCTCCATAAACACCCGAATAATTATTACCGTTGACCCCTTGGTAATTGTAACCCAATGAAAGGTCAGGCAGTATTTTGGTTTTTTCCAACTGCACGTTTTGTTGTGCCGCGGCTTCATAAGCTTTGAGCTCCAAAAGCTTGGGGTCTTTGGCCAATTTCTCATTCCATAAATCGGCTACAGTTTGTATCTGAAATGGAATATTCAATTGCAGATTGTCCAATCCAAGCGGTTGATTTCCATTCAAAGTCTGCAAAGCCGTTCTTTGATTTTGGATTTCCGCTTCCAGTTGTTCCACAACAAATTGCTCTTGAATCCAAGATACCTTAGCTTTGTTAAGGTCTAAAATGCCGACTTGCTCTCTGTTAAAAAGTTCTTGCATTTGTTCATACACCTCTTGGCTTTGTTTCTTTCTTTCATCTTCAATGGTTTTTCGCTTTTGAAGTATAAAGAGTTCTATTAGCCCTTTTTTTGCCTTGAGCAGTATTTCTTGGCGTTTTTCGCCATAGGCTGCCTGTGACTGTTCTGCTTTTAGGTTGTTCCATTTGTTACGGGCTGCATATACCGAAGGAAATTCAAAGGATTGTGAGATTTCAAACTCGGTATAGTCATCGGTTTGATGGTCGCCAAAAGGCAGATAGTATCCTGAAAGCTGTGGGTCGGGCAGGTTGTTGCCGCTCTTGTTTTGAAGCTTTTGGCCATCGATAAACGACTGATAAGCCTTCAGCTCTGTATTGTTCTGTTCTATTTCGTTAAGTAGCTCCCCTATATTTCTATCTTGAGAGAAACCAGTAACAAAGAACAGGCATCCGCATATCGCGAACACGATATATTTGTCCATTGTTTGAAAATTTAGGTTTAATCTTGCCTGATAAGAGACAGGCCTGAAGTTCAATAGGATTTCTACCTAATAGATAGATAATCCCAAACGATTAACCTAAAGATGGTGGCCCCCGTAAATAGAGGGATGAAAGGAAAGGATTAAAATAGTGGTTGAGCGGATGATAAAGCGGCGGTTCGTTGTTAGGCCTCTTATCAATAAAATATAGTTCTTGAAAACCAGAATTGGTTTTTACAACATTCTCATTCGTGTCGGTACGGTGTTCAACGATTTGTCTTTCGACAATAATATCGGTTGAAACCGAGGAATGGACGTGCATATCCATAAAGAACCCGAAAAAGCCATATGGTGATTCTTCGTCTTCGTGCGAACCATTATCGTGATGGTGGTGTTCGCCCGTATGGGCAACATCCGAATGGGAATACGAATCCTGGTGCTGATGATGCAGATGAGGAAATGCTTGGTGCAGCACCATAAGGCCAAACAGGCCCAATAAGAGAAATGCCGCTATTTTGTGTGCTTTTTGCATCATTTGCAAAGGTAGTAATTATTTCTGTTTGTTAAAATTACAATAAATATTTAATTGAAAAATCCAGTTTAAGGTACTGGACAAACCTTTTAAATCTATGCCAGAGCATACACTTCATCGAACAACTTTTTATCCAATCGTTCTTGCTGGCCAAAACTCTTTTTCAAGAAATTGTGCAATACAGAGTTGAAAGCATTATAGCCCAACCAAAGATTAGGTTTCTCGTCGAGCAATAGGGCTTCGTAATTGAGGATTTCAAGTACCTCTCTCGACTTTTTCGATGGGTCGCTATTCTTGTCACTACATTCATATCGGAACAGTTTTGTCCTGTCCAGAATAGCTTTCACGAACTCTTTGGTGTCAATGATTTTAAATTCCTTCATCTTATCGAATTTCTTGGTAATGGTATAGAATTCGTTGTCCAAGAATTTATCAAACAGGTTGTTCAACATTGGCATTATAAGGTCTGTATTGTTCCTGCTGTGCTTGATTGAAAACTCGATTTCAGCCTGTGAGACGTGCAATCCGTTAGAACAAACCTTTCTATAAAAACCGAAGTGGCCAGAGGTCTTTTCACTTCCATCGTAAGAATTCTTGAAACGAAGCATCGGTAGTATCAAGTCCTTGTTATTCTTAACCGTAAACTGGCTTTTGTCGTCAATGATAAAATCAGTGATGAACGACCTATCGTTCTTGTTGACGGTTCGTTTGTGGTAGTTGAGACCACCATCAATCAACATTTCTTCTGCTTTTTTGAAGAACAATTGGTTTGGGATGTGGCCGTAACTGTTCGATACCACATTGACGATTTTGCCATTCGAGATGATGGCATTTTCAAGCCCACGACGAGATTCCATCTGGGTCAGACTTTTTAAGGATTTCATTTCGGTTGAAACGAAAATCTCATCTTGTTGCAAATTTTGTAAATACATAGCTTTTGAATTTTAGGTTAAACATTTTGTGACAGTACGACGTAGTGTTCTGGATACTTTTCTCTGTAGTAAGCCAGATGACTTTCGGCACCTTCAATCTTGTAGTTTTCCTTACTGGATTGATAATGTACCTCGGCTTCTTCGACCGAAATCTTTGATTTTTTTGATACTTTTTCCATAATGCCGAAATTTTAGTTAAACAATATTTGGGCATCCCCAAACGGAAGCTAAAATCACGGCTCAAAAGGAAACGGAATAAATGAGAAGAGGGATATGCGCAACGGCTTTATGCCGTAGTCTTTTGATGGGTGTATTTTATGGGTTTACCTTTGCACTGATATTGATTGATGCTTTTCCTGTAAACCCGTATAGGATTATCATAAAAAGAAAAAGGGCCGACACGGATGCCGACCCTTCTTCAGAACAACAAAAGCTAATCGTTGAGTTCCTGGATTTTCTTTTCAAGAACCGCAATGCGCTCTTTTAAACGTGCTTCACGCTTGTCCCGTTTTTCGGCATATTCCTCTTCAATTGCTGCAATCTTCGATTTGAAGTATCCCTGAATGGCATTGTAGAATGAAATGTTCGTCAGGTTATTGACGTGGTTGCTCTCACCAAAATGCACTTGCCTCGTAAGTATGTAGCGAATCAGTCTATGGAAGATTTCCTTTTTGAAATGATTCTTAAAATGTTCAACAACTTCCAAATTGGTCATCTTTGAAGTCCCTGCCAAGAATTTGGAAAAGTGCTTTTGCCGACCTACATAATCCACATTGTTTTCAAACAACGAAATGGAAAAGGCGACCATTTCATCAACCGACAACGTTTTCTTGGTATTGATATAATCCGTTTCTCGAATCATCTGTACCACTTCTTCAAACTGCTTGTTGTTCTCGATCTGTCGCTTACGGATTTCACGCTCGTTGATTTTTATGATTTGCTCTTCGGGCGTACAATCTGCCATTTTCCTGTTGGCCAATGGTGTGGAATATTCATTAGAATCTTCCTTTGAATTCTCAATCACTTTGACGAACACATTCTTGTGTTGGTACGTTTCAGGATGGAATATGATACCATTTACAAAACCGTTCTTGTCTGCTGAATTATACGTTTTCAGTTCTTCCTCATATTGCCGGATAGCCTCGTCGAGCTCTGCTTTCAATTCATCTTCAGAATAATCATAATGTTGGTATTCAATCTTAACGCTATCCATTGTCGGCTCAATGGGTGTCTCAATGATTTCAACATCATCCAGCAAATAGACTTTCAACCCATTATTTTCCAGTTGTGAAATAACAAGCTGATTTTTTTCTTCATTCGCCCAATACTGCCGTATTTCAGGAATGAGCAGTATGTTGTCTTTCTTAGATTTATCAATCAGGTTTAAGAACGATTTTGTCTTTTTAGTCTCAAAACAGGCTGACTTTGTACAGACCATTTTGCCTTCGCCAAACAGATTGCCTTGATTCACAGCATTGAATGGACATTCTACGCAGGAACCCGCTTTAGCCACCAAAGTCTTATCTGCAACATCAAAGGGTGCTTTTTCCAAATCGTATGTTCGGTTGTTTATCATTCGGTTTATCTGATGTGCGTTAAATTCTTCGCCCATCGTTTCCCGCATCATCTGTTGTTCCTCTGGTTCAAAAAGCGCTACACCGACACCTAAAGAAATGGTCATTTCACCACTACGTACAAAATGCTTGAAGCCGTCAATCAATCCAGCCAACTTCAAACGTTGTCTTATGAAATTGTCCGTTCTTCCCAGGCGTTTAGCGATTTCAGAGGGTTGATACTTGTCGCTTAGATAAGCAATTGCGTCAGCTTCTTCGGTAGGTTCAACATCCTTTCGTTGCAGGTTTTCGATAATTTGAACTTCAAGCACTTCGCCGTTTTCATAAGTTCTTACGATACTGGGAATCGTTTTCTTGTGCGCCATTTTGCTTGCGCGAAACCGTCTTTCACCCATTACGATGATAAAATTCTTTCCAGATTTGCGAACCGTTATTGGTTGCAATACACCAAATTCCTTGATGCTATCCGCAAGCTGTTGTAGCTGTTTCTCATCAAAGGTCTTTCTTGGTTGGTTAGTGTCAGGCTTTATGTTGTCTATTGGAAGGTTTTCAATTTGAAGTGCAGGCACTTTCTTTTCGTTCACTTCTTTTTTGGCAGTAATCCTAGTGGTTCTGCGCTTTCTTGTGGTACTCGCTTTTGTTGTCATAATACTCAAATTTTAGATTAAACAATATTTGAGCAGTGAATCAAACGGAAGATAAAATCTTGGCTCAAAAGGAAACGGAATAAATAAGTAGGGGCTTAAGCGATGGCTTTATGCCGTAGTCTTTTGATGGAAGTATTTTACGAGTTTAACTTTCGGGAATATTGTATGATAATAAACTCCCAATCGAAGAACAAGAGTCGAGAAAACCTAAATTCTATGAATTTATTTTGATTGACATAGTAGTTAATATCAAATGGAAGTATATGACACTAAATCAAAGTTTATCTTGAAAATAGGTCAAATGTTGTACCTATGTTGTACCCGTGTCTTTTTTCAGTGTGTTTTTGAAATAAAAAAGCCGAAGATTTCTCTTCGGCTTTTAGTGCGGGTGAAGGGACTCGAACCCCCACACCTTGCGGCATCAGATCCTAAGTCTGACGTGTCTACCAATTCCACCACACCCGCATAAAGTGCAAATTAACACTTTTTATTTGGATAAATCCTAAGTCTAGCGTGTCTACCAGTTCCACCACACCCGCATAAAAAATAATAATAAAAGAACTTCCAACGGATGAAGGAACGTTGTACGCTAGACTTCCTAGCGTGCCTGCCTGTCGGCAGACAGGTCTACCAGTTCCACCACACCCGCAAAGGGAGTGCAAATATAAATCAATTTTCCGATTTGCAAACCGGCCTACTTTAAAAACTTGTTTTTTGTACATTTAGCCTACTTTTTAATTCATACATGGAACAAATCAACAACTACATCAACACCCACAAAGACCGATTTTTAAACGAATTGATCGATCTTTTAAAAATTCCCTCTATCAGTGCTGACCCTGCATTTTCCCAAGATGTAATGGAGGCGGCCAAAGCCGTGGAAAAATCACTCGCTGATGCTGGCTGCGAGAATACGGAAATTTGCGAGACCACTGGGTATCCCGTGGTGTATGGCGAAAAAATAATCGACCCCGATCTGCCCACCGTCCTGGTGTATGGCCACTACGATGTGCAGCCCCCTGATCCGATAAATTTGTGGGATTCCCCTCCGTTTGAACCCGTGATCAAAAAAACCGAACTACATCCCGATGGAGCTATCTTCGCCCGTGGGGCCTGCGACGACAAAGGGCAGTTCTTCATGCACGTCAAGGCGGTTGAGTTCATGATAAAAAACAACTCCCTGCCCTGCAATGTAAAGTTCATGATTGAAGGTGAAGAAGAAGTAGGAAGCGATAGTTTGGAGGACTTCCTAAAAGAAAATAGCGAAAAGCTAAAAAACGACATCATCCTTATTTCAGACACCGGGATGATTTCCAATGACACCCCTTCCATAACCACTGGCCTTCGCGGACTGAGCTATGTGGAAGTGGAAGTGACCGGGGCAAACAGGGACCTTCATTCGGGAATTTATGGTGGTGCAGCACCAAACCCCATCAACGTGCTTGCCAAAATGATTGCTTCATTGCACGATGAAAACAACCATATTACCATCCCTGGGTTCTATGACAAAGTACAAGTCATTCCAGATGAGGAACGTGCAGAAATGGCCAAGGCACCATTTAATCTGGAAGCGTATAAAAAATCGTTGGATATTGGTGATGTGCATGGTGAAAAAGGCTATACTACCCCTGAACGTTTTGGTATCCGACCTACATTGGACGTAAACGGAATCTGGGGAGGCTATACCGGTGAAGGCGCAAAGACCGTCATCGCCAGTAAAGCCTATGCCAAAATATCCATGAGACTGGTCCCCAACCAAGATTGGCACGAAATCACGAAGCTCTTCACAAAACATTTCACCTCATTGGCACCAAAAAGTGTGAAAGTAAAAGTTACCCCACACCATGGCGGACAGGCCTATGTGACCCCGATTGACGATATCGGTTACCAAGCGGCTTCCAAAGCGATGGAAAAAACGTTTGGGAAAACCCCAGTACCCCAACGTACTGGAGGAAGTATTCCAATCGTGGCGCTTTTTGAAAATGTTTTTGATAGCAAGACCATTCTGTTGGGATTTGGTCTGGACAGCGATGCCATTCACTCCCCCAACGAACATTTTGGGGTTTGGAACTTTTTGAAGGGCATTGAAACCATCCCCTATTTTTACCACTATTTTATGGAACTAAAAAATAAAACCGATGCCTGAGCGTAAGTTTTGAATAAATTATCTTCATTATGAACCACAAACTGACCAAAACCGTATGCCTTTTACTGCTCTTCAGCATGAACATTTGTTTAGGCCAAGAGGAAAACTATAAGTACGGTAAAGACTCGGAGCGTCATGATGGGGTTCCAAAAGGAACGGTGACCAAACATGTATTCCAAAGTCAAATTTTTGAGGGCACACATCGGGAATACTACGTATATGTGCCGGCACAATATAGCGCGGACCAACCGGCAGCCATTATGGTTTTTCAGGACGGACATGCTTATGTGAAGGAAGATGGTGATTTTAAGGTTCCCATTGTGTTCGACAACCTCATCCATCAAAAGGAAATGCCCGTAACCATCGGGATTTTCATCAATCCCGGGCATAATGCACCGGAACTTCCTGCTAATCCATTCAGGGCTAGCAATAGAAGCTGGGAGTATGATGAATTGAGTAATCTCTATGCCCGGTTCTTGATCGAAGAAATCATTCCCGAAGTAGGAAAGAAGTATAATTTGACAACCGACCCAAGGATGCGGGCCATCTGCGGACTTTCATCTGGCGGTATTTGCGCCTTTACAGCAGCTTGGGAGCGACCTGATTATTTTTACAGGGTCTTGAGTCATATAGGAAGTTTTACCAATATTCGGGGTGGACACGCCTACCCATCCATGATCAGAAGACATGCCAAACGGGATATCAAGGTGTATTTGCAAGACGGTTCGGGAGACTTGAACAATCTTTATGGAAATTGGTGGCTGGCCAATCAGCAAATGGCCTCCTCGCTTGAGTTTCGCGATTATGACTATACCTTTGTAAAAGGTACCGGTGGACACAACGGCAAACACGGGGGTGCCCTATTTCCGGATTCGTTGAGATGGCTTTGGAAGGAGTAAGAAATTGAAAAAGAACTATATTTTCTTCACATACTTGGTAATGATGACAATCTGTTGACCATCTACCTTGCCTTCAATATATTCGGCATTCTCGTGATCCAGTGAAATCCGTCGCACGGCAGTTCCCTGTTTTGCAACCATGCTGGAACCTTTCACTTTCAAATCTTTGATCAAGACCACACTGTCCCCATTTTCCAGAATGTTGCCGTTCACATCCCTGTGAATGATTTTTTCACCCTCTTCTTCACCTTCTCCAGTAGCCTTGGCCCATGCCAAAGTTTCTTCATCCAAGTACATCATGCCTAACAAATCTTGTGGCCATCCTTCAGATTTTAAACGATTGAGCATTCGCCACGCCACCACTTTAACGGCATCGTGTTCGCTCCACATGCTATCGTTCAAGCAGCGCCAGTGGTTGGAATCAACAGTATCAGGGTTTTCTATTTGATCAATACAGGTCGTACAGCCCAAGAGGCCTCCATCTACACCACCAGTGGACACCGGAGGAACTTCATACACTTGTAAATTTTCTGTTGCCCCACACAGTTCGCAGGTATTTCCGCTTCGTTCCTGTAATTCTTCCAGTAATCCCATTAGTTTGTCCATTATTTTGAGAATTGCAAACTTAGAATTTTTAAGAAAATACCTCTCATCATTCTAAAAAGAAAAATCCACCCATTTTACAATGCGTGGATTTGATCAGACTACCATCTCAACCACTAGGGCAATTGAGAATATCCGTGTCTTGTCTTCCAAAGGAAATATTTTTCGAACAATACTTTGGAGAAATCGTAGAATACATTGGGAATCATAATTGCAAAATTTCTGGGTTTAAACAAGTGGTCGCTAATTATGATCACTTCTTTTTTACCGGCGTCCATTACACATATACCAGGAATTTTACCCCATGCTTTCTTCTTCAATTTATCCTTGCCCTTTGTTACCCTGATGATGTTCTCGGCAACTATTTTACCGGTTTCATCGGATGGATATCCTGTTTTTGGACCAGAAAATGGCACCTTACCTGGTTTAAAGGGCAGTTTCACATCCACAGCGATTCCCGCAGACCAGATGTTGGGATACTTAAAGTGTCGGTAATCTTCCCCAACGGGCAAATAACCAGCTGCGGTAGCTCCCAACTCTGGGGAGTTGACCACAAAGTCTACACCCACAAATGGGGGCATCAACATGGTAAAATAGCTGGGCAATTCCTCACCGGAAGTCAATATAACTTTATCTTTGGTTACTTCCTTCACGCCTACCTCGGTGTGGTAGTGAATGTTGAACATTTTCATGAAGGATTTGAGCATGGTCTCACCTCCAGTAATTCCATCAATACCAAAGTGTCCTAAGAAGGTTTCAGGAGTAATCCAATGTAAATCTACTTGCTTTCTAATCTTTTGTTCCCGCAACCATTTTTCCACATTGAACAAAAACTCATACGCAGCACCCATACAACCCGCATTTTGCGTAGCGCCGATTACAATGGGGCCAGGGTTCTTTTTAAACTCTTCCAACGCCTTTCTTGTTTTCATGGCGCCATTGGGCGTACCAATGTAATGGGCATATTCGGCTACGCCGGGAGCCACGTCATATTTTACCTTGGGACCAGTGGCAATTACCAAGTGATCATAGGCAAAATCCCCTTTTGTGGTATAGACCATTTGTGTATTGGGATCTACCCTCAAAGCTTCAGCCTGAACGAAATCGACCCCTTTCTTTTCCAAAATGGTATCTTTTCTAAATGAAATATCCTTGATTTCCCTTCTTCCAAAAGGTACCCATATCAGAGAGGGAACAAACAAGAACAATGGTGATTTATCGATCACTAAAACCTTATGGTCGTTTTTCCCTTTTCTTTTGATTTCCAATGCGGCGGTCATTCCTGCGAAATTTCCACCAATGACTACGGTTGTTTTCATGATTGTGATATTTAATGGTATAAATGTACCATCCTATTTTCTGTTGGTCAGTAACTTAAGGCACACAGCCACCTACTTTTCCACCTGAGAAATCAGCAGGTATTCTGGAAGATTTATGGGCAAAACATGTAACAAATCCACCAAAACCACGTTCTAATACTCTATCAATCAAATCAGAACACTATAATGCTACAACGTTTTTTTATCTTCTGCTCAGGGGCTGACACCCATATTCTTGAAACTTGTTCCAACGGGGAACGCAACAAATATGCTGGCATTGGGGCCACGGTTTTCTTTACGGCCATCATGGCTTTTATCGCCAGCGGCTATGCCCTTTACACCGTTTTTGACAACATCTACACCGCTATTTTCTTTGGTTTGATTTGGGGACTGCTCATCTTCAACTTGGACCGATATATCGTTTCCACCATTAAAAAGCGCGACAATTTTAAAGGTGAATTGCTTCAGGCCGCTCCGCGGATTGTACTGGCCATCATTATTGCTGTGGTGATATCCAAACCTTTGGAAATGAAGATTTTTGAAAAAGAGATCAATCAAGTCCTCCTCGAAGAAAAAAATACCATGACCCTGAACAACAAAGAGCAATTGGCACTCCAGTACACTCCAAAAATTGAAAGCCTTAACCAAGATATTGCCAACCTGAAGAGTGAAATCACAATCAAAGAGGCCGAAACCAATGCACTCTACAATACTTACATTTCCGAAGCCGAAGGTACTGCTGGAACCGGTCTGTTGGGCAAGGGACCCGTGTACAAGGAAAAACGAGAAAAGCATGATGCTGCTCTGGCTGAACTCAACGCCTTGAAAGAGGCCAATGCCACAAAAATTGAGACTATTGAAGCTCAGATTGCAGCTTTGCAAACCGATTACGACATTGCCGTTGCCAATTCCCAACCCATTATTGATGGTTTTGATGGGCTCATGGCACGCATCAATGCCTTGGGCAAACTACCCTGGTTTCCTTCTTTCTTCATCTTTTTATTGTTCTTGGCAATCGAAACGGCTCCCATTATTGCCAAACTGTTGGCTCCCAAAGGCGAGTACGATTACAAATTTGAAGAGCAGGAAAGTGTGGTCGCTACGTGGGTAACCCAAAAAGTAGCGCAACGCAAATTGTTGTTGGCCACGGATGGCGAAATCAACCAGCAAGTCTATGCCGATATTAAAAGTGAAGAGGAGCTGTATCGCTACAAAAAGGAAAAGGCAGAGGAACTGCTCCGATTACAGGCTGACTCTTTTCACAATGTTCAAGTAAAAGGACTTTAATCCACAATCCCCATATTTTTTAGTAAGAAAGAGGCATTCATATTTTGGCAAACGCCTTCTTTGAACTTATAATCGAAGAACAGCTCCCCGTTTACGATCTGGGCATCAAAATAGCGGTTTTCCACCTCTGGAAGTTGGTCAGCGAGAGTACACAAGCTTAAATCGTGGGTGGCCACCATTCCCGTGGACCCATTCCGCACCAAACGCTCTATAAATTTTTTGGAACCTTCGGCCTTGTCCACGCTGTTGGTCCCCTTCAAGATTTCATCCAAGACCACAAAGCAGTCGCCTTTTTTAAGCTCTTCCACAATGTATTTTAAACGTTTAAGCTCTGCATAAAAATAGGAAGTCTCATCCGCCAGGGAATCCGAGGAACGCATACTGGTGAGCAAACGAACAGGATTGTATTGCACTTCCTTCCCTTTTACGGGCAATCCCATGTTCGCCATGACTATTTGCAAAGCAACGGCCCGTAAAAAAGTGCTTTTTCCAGCCATATTGGCTCCTGTGACGATACAGAAACGGCCTTTTCCTATTTCAAAATCGTTTAAAACGTTCTTTTCGGGGTCTACCAAGGGGTGTCCCACTTCTTTGGCGCTCAACACCGCATCTCCTTGAACCAAACTTGGATAGGTATGATCCGTATGGTTAAAGGCATAGGTACCCGAAGTGATGTAGGCATCAAACTGGGCAATGGCAGCAAACCACTCCCCCACATCCTTGCCATATTTAGCTATCCAAGATTCCACCCGATACGCAAAAAACAGACTCCACAGTAGCAACCCCTGACCGAATAGCAACACCAAAAAGTTGTTTTGTTGTTCAAAATTGTCCAGTCGCCGGCCAAAGTTTTTCAATATTTTGGAGGTCTGTTCTCCCTCGACCACCAATTTATTCTGGAGTTCTTGGAGCAACTCCGATGTAAAGGTCTGCCGCTCCAGTTCAGAAATCAATTGTTGGTGTTGCTGGATGGTTTCTTGGGCTTCTGATACTTGTACCGCAAACATAACGATGCTTTTGGCAAATCGACCTACAATTCCAATTCCCAAAACGTACCAGAACAAGACCAAACTTCCAGGCACCAAACCTAAACTAGCCAAAACAATCAACAAAATGGAAATCAATGCAAAAATAGGAGCCACAATACCAGCCCACTTTGGGGTAAACGATTTGTGGTTTTTCATCCAATCGGAAACCACATCAGGAGATATTTTGGGTTGGGTTTCCCCTGCCAAAGCGGAAAAACGTTGTCGCCACTCGGGCAATTGGGCCAATTCTTGAATCGCCGCTTGTTTTTTGGCGATATCCTTTGGATATCCATCCAACAAAAGATCCGAAAAAACTTCCCGTCCTTGTCGTAATGTTGTTCGGTTTGCATATTGATAGAACGAACCCCTTCCAAAAAGGTCTAAATCCTGGGCATACGGATGGTCCGGTCTTAAAAACTCCTTCCCATCCGGCAAATGGTGGAAACGACGGGCCAAGATGTCCAATTCCGTGGTATTGATGGCGATAAGCCTTTGCAAATATTCCTTATGTCGTTTTACATTGCTAAAGCGGATAACGAGATACAAAAACAACGCAATGCCCAAGGACAACAAGACAAAAATGGCCGTGCTGCCCCAAAAGAAGTAGGCCCCAAGCACCAAACCCACAAAAACGGACAATCGCAAGGTGGCCAAAAGGGCCAACCGTTTTTTTACCTGCTGAAGTTCTTGCTGATATTTCTCTTGCTGGGAAGTGTAAAAGCTTTTCAAATCCTCCATGAAATGTCAGTCTAAATTTTTGAGCTCTTGCTGAAGCTTTTTGGTCAATCCAGCTACGACCAGTTCGTAGGAATGGTCCACCAAATCTTTAATCAATTGAGGGGGGAGTTGTTCCAAAAACAAAGTGTTCCAATGGGTTTTGCTCATGTGATAGCCCGGAATGATGGCACCATCGTATTCTTCCCTCAGTTCCACGGCTCGTTCTGGGTCGCACTTTAAATTACATTGTGGGGGAAGGCGTTCCAAGGCCACCAAGGCAAACATTTTTCCCATGACCTTGAACACCAAGGTCTTTGAATCAAAAGGGAACTCCTCGGTCACCCCTTTCTGCATGAGGCAATACTCGCGAAGCTCCTCAACATTCATCATCAGATACCTTGCGAATCGTACACAATGACCTTCTCCCAAAGATCTTGGCATTCCTCTATAAAAATGAGATGGGCCTCTTCGGATTGATACGCTTCTTGTGCTTCCGCCGACTCAAAAGACAGAATGAGTGAGTAGGTAAAGGAATCATCCACTACATCCCTAACCGCATTGGGCGGCGTACCAATATATTTGGTCTTGGCGTATTCTGAGTTGTTGAGAAACTTCTTCAGTGAAGCTTCAAACTTGGCCTTATCAGCAGCATTATCTGGATTTTTGAACCAGAAATAAACCGTATGGGCAAAAGCGTGGTCAAAATTATTACTCATGTCGTTTTTGATTTGTACACAACTGGAGGCCAATACACCTACCAAAAGCAAGGTTATGATTTTTGTTTTCATGTTTATTTACTCTTCTATAAATTGTTTTTCTCTGTTTGATATTTCCAAGGCGGAATAATCCAGTGTCCACCCAATGGTCTCTACGATTTTCTCCACTACGAAAACGGCTTCCAGAGCTTCTTTTCTTGCCGTCTCCATCAACCCGCTTTCAGGTATTTTTTGTTTGATATGCTCCTTGGCTTCTTGATTGAGATTGGTCAAATCCGTGGGTGAAAAGCTGTTAAAAATACCATTTTTGATGTCATAAAACTGCAAATCGGGCTCAATGGACAATATTTCGGGCTGTGGAAAATGGCTCAGGATGATTTTTTTGTTTTCATTGTCAGCCTTCAAATCGAGCTTGTTCAGGTCGTAGCCGATGTGGGCCTTCGCCTTGATCACGATAAGGGCTTTTTTCTTGCTTCGGAACAGACTCATAAAACTGTCCTTGGTGTTCTCGTAATGGTAGATTTCGGCAAAATCACCTTCAACCGACACCAATTTGCACACGCTGCGTATCTTGTTCAAGATCACGGTGGATTGCTGCTTCGTGATTTCTTTGTTCTTCTTTTTTCGGAACAGGGAGTATACCCAATACATTAGTATTGCGCCCAATAGTACGCCAAGAACCGTGTCAACTATTTCACCCATGATTACCTATTTCCCCCAAGTGGGTAAACTTAAATCCTTTCTCATATTTTAAACCATAGCCCAACATCCTGTCCAAAGCGGAATGCGAGAACAAAATCAGGCCTATTAGTTGGCATAAAGGTATTGAAAAGTAAACACCGGCAAGGTAAATAAGCAAGGCCAACCCTTTATGATGGAAAATATTATAGCTGATGGCCCCAATCCTGTTTCCAAAAAGATAGCCGAACATTCCAATATCCGGTGCCAAGATCAGTACCAAAAACCACCACCACGCATAATCCAATAAACTGAAAAGATAGATGCCCAATGCGAACATCATCAACTCTTCAAGCTTTAATATCGTCTTCATTTTTCAAGAATTTTATACAAGACCGGCCTGCTGGGACTGGCATCGTTCTCAAATGGTGCCACTTGAAGGTCCAAAAAATAGGTGCCGTCCTCTACAGGGTTGGGTACATAAATAAATTCTGTGATGGTCGCTTTTGTGCGGGGCTTACCGTTCATGTTCCAAAAGGCCTTGTGCGCCAAAAGGTCTCCCCCGTCCCTTTCCTTGTCCACGGAAGGGAGGTCTACAAGTAGATGTTCCACTCCTTTTTTCACCAAATATTTGGCGGCTTCCTCGGTTAAATAGGTGGGATTGGTATCCGAGTATTTTTTGGAACGCTTGTCCCCCAAATTGGGAATGGTCCTGATGACCAAAGCCTGTCTTTTTTTGTTGCCCAAAGCGTATTTTATTTGCTTTTCGGATATGACGAAGTCCTCTCCCATCTGTTCGGGTGCCACGGTAATCACTTCGGCCAAAAAGAAAAACTTCTTCAACTTTTTGTTGATGGAGTTGAACTCCTCGGATATATGCCCCAAACACTCCGTGTGCGTAACATGCGAATGTGGGTTGAACCAAATATCGTTGAAATTGGTGGATGCTCCCTCGCTCACCTTCCCTATAAATCCATCTTGCTCGTGTGGGGCAATCTTTGGCGGGTCCAAATACCAGGCGTTCACATTGTTGTCGCCTCCTTTGAGCGGTATGGAAATATCCAGCGGTTTGGTCAGGTCTATTTTGTAGTTTTTGGAGTTGTGTTTTATGGTTGCGATCAAATTTGGTTGTTTTTAAAATTTCCCAACGCCTGTGGGAATCAATTCTACTTCATGGATTCCTGCTTTCGCAGGAATGACAATTTACTACTTTAAATTAAGCATAAAAAGATTGGAAGCAATTCCATTGGTCAAAAACTTGCCTTTATAAAATCTGCATATCAATTGGAAATAGGGTTTTGTGAATCTAGAAGGTGTATCTATCTATTTCATATAGCCTTTTGATTAAAATATACTAGCTTCACTTATCAGTTTTTACGTAAAAAAACAAATTCATATCCTATTGTTGCAAGCAATATGAAAAACTCACTATTGATTCTTTTTTTTATTTCATTATATATTAATGA
>NZ_LXTT01000047.1 GCF_001683915.1 Allomuricauda sp. CP2A
GATTGTAATTGAATTATGGAACTACGATATAAAATCGATCATTTTGTAAGGTTCTTAAATTTTAACGTCTTTTTATAAAAACACCATTTAATAACATCCTAGTTTTGGAAACAACTAAAATCGCAATCATGAAAAATGTATTCTTATTTACTTTTTTAACCTTGGCTTTGGTCTTCACTACTGAAGCTACCGCCCAGAAATTCAGCGGGTTGGACAAAAGCCCTGCGGATATTGCCTATTACCCTTCAAGTTCAAGGGAAATGGACAAGGCTGCGCGAATTATTTATAGCCGTCCACAATTAAAAGGTCGTAGTTTGGATGAACTGGCCCCAAAAGGAAAAGTTTGGAGAACCGGAGCCAATGAGGCCACTGAAATTACCTTTTACAAGGATGCCACTGTGGGAGGCACTGCGATCAAGGCAGGAACATATTCTTTGTTTACCATCCCTGGTGATGATGAATGGACCGTTATCTTGAACAGCAACTTGCACCAGTGGGGCGCGTATTCCTATGACAGTGCTGCTGATGTGGCCAGGGTAACAGCCAAAGCCAGCACCGATGGTGAGGAATTGGAGGCTTTTTCCATTGCCTTTGATGACAACGGTGATATGGTCATGGGATGGGGCACCACAAGAGCTACCTTGCCGATGAGCTTCTAAAAAGTAAATGTCACATCGAGCGTAGTTGAAATGAATTTCCTTAAAGCGTTCTCGACTGCGCTCGAACTGACATCTTGCTTCTTTAAATCTATTTTACAGAAACGCCCCCCACAAAAACTTGTTCCGCTTTTACGTCTGGAACATTGTCTATGGGCATGGCCATGATGTCATCGCTCAAAATGACGAAATCCGCTAATTTTCCAGGTTCGATACTCCCTTTTTCGTCTTCTTCAAAATTGGAATAGGCTGCCCAAATGGTCATTCCTTTTAAGGTTTCCTCTCTGGATAAGGCATTCTCCATTTGATAGCCACCCTCAGGATAGTTTTCCAAATCTTGTCGTGCAACAGCGGCATAAAAAGTCAAGAATGGACTTACCTGTTCCACTGGAAAATCGGTGCCCAACGCAACAAGGCCGGCTTTGTCCAACAACTTTTTATAGGCATAGGCTCCCTTGACGCGTTCTGCTCCCAAACGGTCTTCGGCCCAATACATATCGCTGGTAGCATGGGTAGGTTGAATCGAGGGGATAATCCCATTTTCAAAATAATCAAAGTCCGATTGTGAAATGACTTGTGCATGTTCCACCTTCCAACGGCGGTCTTCTTTGCCCTCCAAAGCTTTTTGATAGGCCCGCAATACCACAATATTGGCAGAATCGCCAATGGCATGAGTGTTCATTTGATACTCCGAAGCTGCTATCCGTTCGGCCAAAGCCCCAATCTGGTCAACGGGAGTTACCATGGCACCATAATGCCCGGGCTGATCGGAATACGGTGCTTTCAATGCAGCCCCACGGGAACCCAAGGCACCATCACCATATACTTTTACGGAACGTACATTCAGTTGGTCTGTTTTGATGATTCCGGTATTGAGAAAGTGATCCAAATTATCAGGGGAATTGCTCACCATGGCATACACACGGATGGCCATTTCATCTGCTTGTTGCAAGCTATCAATCAGTTCGATGGTGGATCTTCCCAAACCGGCATCGTTTACCGTGGTCAATCCATAATCCAAACACAGTTTTTCTGCATCTTTTAAAGCCTGAATCTGATTTTCGCGACTGGGCTGAGGTATAATGGCATTGATCATTCCCATGGGGTTATCCACCAAAACGCCGGTTAATTTCCCATCTTTTTTTACGATTTCACCCCCATCCATTTTTGTATCAGCAGTGATTCCGGCCAAATCCAATGCCTTTTGGTTTACAATGTAAGCGTGCCCATCAATACGCTCCAAGGCAACGGGAGTATCTGGAAAGAGTTCATCCAACTTGTCCTTGGTGGGGAATTCCTTGATCTCCCAATCATTTTGGTCCCAACCCCGGCCCATAATAAAGCTTGAAGGGCGTTCCCTTTGAAATTCATCCACTTTCTTTACAATCTCATCAAAACTGCTGGTTCCGACCAAATCAACCACCTGTTGGTTCAGTCCCAGACCGTAAAAATGACAGTGGGCATCAATCAAGCCGGGTACAATGGTCTTGCCTTCGGCATCCAATTCTTCCTTGGCGGTGTACTTTTTATAAATGTCCGCGGTTTCGGACACTGCGACAAATTTTCCATCCTTTATAGCCACACAAGAGGTCTTGGAAAAATCATCATCCACAGTGTAGATGTTGGCATTATAAACGATAAGGTCCACATCTTCCTTGGACGTACAGGCAAAAAAGACCACAGCGGAACAAAAGAGAAGCAACTTTTTCATGGAGAGCTGGTTTCTCCAAAAATAGAAAATGCTAGTGAATGGACAACCTATTGATCCACAAACTCGGTCATTACAAATTCCACCCTGCGGTTTTTTCGTCGGGCTTGATCGGTTTGGGCACTATCCAAGGGCACATTATCCCCATATCCTTTTGAAGTGATGCGGTTTTTCTCCAGTCCCAATTCCATAAGATATTTGGCAACGGTGTCGGCCCTTTCCCGAGAAAGCACATCGTTGTACTCATCTGAACCTAAATCATCGGTATGCCCGCTGATGGAAACCTTTAAATTGGGATTTTTTATCAGGTAATCAAAAACATCCTTTAGGCTCTGCTTGGCCTTGGGCTGTAAATCAAATCGGTCAAAATTAAAATTGACGTGATCCAATACATACACTTCGTTGGGCTTGTACTCCGGCCCCAAATAGGTCAGGGAAATGTCATCAATATAATAATAGGAATAGCCTTCTGCCCGGGGAGATGGATTCTTGAAATCCATGTAGTGCGTTCCGGCATTGCTCATAAAATTGCCCAGGATCAAATGGTTTTCAAACCCTTTGGCCACAATGTCCAAACTCAATTGCATCCATTTTTCCTTGTTGTCATAAAACCCCTCCGCAGAAAATTGTTTCATGTGTGTGGTCTGAATGCTCTGTGAAGTCAATGCCGCGTGGGAGAGCTGTCTTTTGGTATGGATGGACAATGGTTTTTCCGAAAGCACGGCTCCAATATCCATAACGGCGCCATCAGATTTTTCAGCTAGGCTCAAAGAAAGTTTTAATCTGTACCTATGCCCCTTTTCCAAGGTCTCTGTCAAAGGCACTTGTATGTATTCCCGATAATCATTTGGAGCAAATAAGTAAAGTCCGGCGTAGGCGGTTCCCTCGAAAGGTGCCTGTTTTCCCTTAAAGTTCATGGGGATTCCCAACTTGGTCCTACTGCATTCGTTGAAGTAGTCCGTGGTCCCTAAACTTGGGGCACTCCAATGCTTGGCATCTTTGTTTAGGTTACTCATTTTTACCGGGCATTGAAGGTAATCCTCAAACCCTCCATTCTGGACCAAATTTTGGGATTGAAGATTCGCACAAAACAATGTGACCACCAAGCTGGGCACTATGTAAAAGAAACGCAACAACATGATTTCCAATCAGTTTGGAACTACCAATACGAATTGGAAAAAACATACTGGCAGGGGGATTAAAACGTCCTTTTTAACATTTTATTGTGTATTCCCCTACAGGATTTAGAAGTCAAATTTATAAGAAACCCCAGCTAGAGCCTGGAAACCCTGCACCCTAAAATTGGCCCAACGTTGATAATCGCTATTGGCGATATTGGATGCTTTTACAAAAATAGAGAGTTGTTCATTAAAGTGATACCCCACATGGGCATTGGCATCAAAATAGCCGTCCAACGTAACAATGGCTGCCGGAAACTCAGATGGTGTGGCATTTTCCTCGGCCACGGCCAACAAATCATCACGTTCGCCCACATAAAAGAGATTGGCTCCCAAATACCATTGGTCATTTATTTGATAATCCATAAACACGGAACCTTTTATGGAAGGCAGGTTCCAGGCCGGGTTATCGGTTTCCGTATCATAATCGTAGAATTCGGCGTTGACCCCAAGTGAAAAGTTCCGGTTGACATCCACATTGAGTTCACCAAAAATGCCCAAGGTCTTTACATCGTCATAAAACACCTGAAAGGAATTTCCATAATAATAGCTGCTTTCATCATCCCGAAAGAGGTTTTCTGGATTCAAAAGGAACAAGGGCTTTCGGTTTTCCGCGGTGTATGAACCTTTGATGTTGTACCCCACATTGGAAAGTAGCTGTCCTTTCAGTCCCACATAGCCCACATACTGCTGGTCTGTTGGCAATATGTTCAAGGTTGGTGATACGTATGGGTTTTCATCCACAAAACCATGATAGGAATTTTGTTTCAAATCCCCTTCAATGCCGCCGTAGGCGATGACATTTTCATCCAATAATCGGTAGGATGCCGTTACGGCAGGATAGATATAAAAGTTGCTGTCGCTATTCTCCGTATCCATTCCATAGACAAAATTGGCACCAAGGTTCACGGTCAAATCATCACGAAGAATCAACAAACTGGGGTTCACCCCAGCCTGAAAATGGCTGTAATTGATCTCACCCGTGTTAACCGTATTGTTGAGCGAGGCATTTTTAAAATTTCCCCCCACATAATCCAACTTTGCACCAATCGTAATCAATTCCTCGGTTATGGGCAGTTCTATAGTGGGGTTCACCACTACCCTATTCTCACCAGATTCTGTGGCATCCCAAAACCGGCGCAACAAAATGTTCCCTTTTTTAAAGAAAGAATCCTCCATGTTCAGATGGGCCTTGGCCTCTGCATTGAAATAATTTTGCTGTTCATCCATGTCGGCTACCGTAGTTTCAGCAAATTCACCGTTTTCAATGCCGTACCAATTGTACAGCTGATGTTGAAGTCCAAGACTGGCGCCCCAATCCATGTAGCGGTCCTTTTTGGCATAGGATGCATCGAGTTTTGTGTTGTAGAATTCGGTATCCAACGGAGTTGAATCCATATCGCCCCTTGACGAATGGTGCGTCAGGCCAAAATCCAATAAATCCTCGCCCCGATTAAACTCGCGACTGGTATAAAAATCCACCAAGGCATTGTTGTAATTGCCCAGCCCAACCGATGCATACGAATTGTACAAGGTGGGCGGCGGGGTCTTCTCCACCCCTGATGCTTTTCCTTTGGCGGGCGTAAAGGTTGACGCCACGGGAACGGAAAATATACTATAGTCGATATCCTTTTTTTGAAGCACAATGGAGTCATTGAGGTTGGGCGTCGATTTAATCTTAAAGGCATCCGAAACGGTGGGGGAATACGGTTTTACCACCGTTACCGTTTCAGTACCAATGTTGTCGGTTTCCTGTGCCACAAGGGCTCCGCAAAGGCTCAAAAAAAGTGTTGAAAATATATAGGTTCTCTTTTGCATGCTGTGTCTCGATTTAGTTTCCGTCTGGGTTCACCGATGAATTGCTTTCCGCCTCTTTGGCCTTGATCCGTGCCAGTTCTCCTTCTGCTTCGGTAACAATTTCATCAAATTCGGAAAAGTTGGAAATCACGCTTTCCAAAATATAGGTGGCCTGGAACGCATCCCCCAAATTGTAGAAGTTCTTCGCCATAATCACCAATCCTTTTCCACCCCACTCCTTGTAGGCCGAATAATCCTTCGCCAATTTTTGGACGGATTCGTTGGAAACCTCATACGCCCCATCTTGATTTTTAAAATAGCCATCATAGTACCATGCTTCGGCTGCCAGTTCTCCTGTGGCAATCTTTTTCACATCCTGATAGGCTGTTTTGGCCAAGGCTTCATTATTTGTAGCGATGGCCGAACGGGCGATCATAATCTGGGCATCACTCTTGATACGGTCATCAATTTTTGGTGCCTTCAACACCTTTTCGGCATAAGCGATGGTCTGACTATACTCTTTTTGCCCGTAATACCCTTTCATTAGGTTGGATTGTGCAAAAGTGCGGTTCTCCGAAATATCCGCAGTGCTTTCCAACTTTTTCAAATACGGAATGGCACTTTGGTAATCTTGTTTTTCCACATAGATTTCGCAAACACGTGTCAACGCCTGTTCGGTGTACTCTCCATTACCGCCATTGGCCACAGTTTGGTATTTGGGCAAAGCCTTTTCCTTCTCCCCTTTTGAAAAATAAAGTTGAGCGAGGGAAAAATTGGCATTTTGGGCATGCAAGCCATTGGGGAATTCCTTAAGATAATCCTCGTAGCCCTTAATGGCAGCTTCTGTTTTTCCTTCCACATATTTTCGGTCTGCGGATTCAAAACTGGCATTGTCCAGTTCGGTATCGGTGACCTCAACAAAATCCAGGTTACGGGCCCAAGCGGCATATTCGCTTACCCGACCCTCATCCACGTACACCAATTTGGCTGTGGCAACAGCTTGTTTGGCCTCTTGGGTGTTGGAGTATTTTTGTACCACCAACTTTAATTTGTCCAAGGCTTCGCTATTTCGGCTCGCATTGTAATGTACCAACCCTTGCCGCAACATTCCCCGTGGGGCAAACTTGCTTGTTGGGTACTCCTCTATCAAACGATCATAAGTTTGTAACCCTCTTGCTTCTTGGTTTCCTGTAACGTATGAATTTCCCAACTCAAAAAGGGCATCATCACGTAGTGATGAGGTGGGATACATGGTCAAGAACTCGTTTAAACCATCAATTTTGGCGGAACTATTGCCCAAAAATCCATTGCACAATGTTTTTTGAAAAGCGGCATAATCCCGCTCCGGACCGTTCATCTTGGATGACTCGTCATAGGCCCGCATGGCCAGTTGATATTTGCTGGTCACAAAATAGCTGTCGCCCAACCGCAAATAGCCATCATTCTTCCGCTGGTCATCCAAAGCAGTGGAATTGACCACATTTTTAAAATACGCAATGGCGTTGTTGTAGTCCTTCAACTTAAAATAGCAATACCCCAGATTGTAGTCCAGCTCCTGATATTCTTGCATAGATCGGGCCGCTGGAAGTTTTTGGAACTGCACAAAATCCAGCAAGGCTTCTTCAAATCGGTTCAATCTATATTCCGCTTCCGCCTTCCAATAAAGTGTTCGGGCCTCAAAAGCTTTGTTTTCCGCACTTTTCAACGATTTGGAGAAGCGTCCCACCGCTGCTTCGTAATCGCCATCCATAAAAAGTTCAATCCCTCGGTAATAGGCCACTTTTTGATAGGTTTCCTTGCTGGCGTAGTTTTTATTTTCCTCCAAAAGGGTCATAGCACCCTCAAAATTCTTGGAGGTGATATAGGAATCCACCAAAAGTTCCTGAATCTCCAATTGGTGCTTATCCTTTGGATATTTTTCAAGATACGAGGTCAAAACCTGCGGAACGGGCTCGTAGGCATTTCCAATCTCATAGCTCAATCGGGCATAGTTCAACCAGGCATCTTTTTGGATTTCGGGACTGAAATCCATCTGCGAAGCATTTCGAAACGCATTGAGCGCCTCCGATTTTTTGTCCAACTTTAAATAGCACTCCGCCAAATGGTAATAGGCATTCTGTGAAACGCTGTTGGTCCCCCCAATGATCTTATTGAATTGTTGAATAGCCGCTTGGTAATCGCCTTGCTTGTAATGGCTGTAGCCCAGCAAGTAATAATCCGTGTTGTTCATTTTGCCACGTTTGCCCCTGTATTTTTCCAAATAGGGAATGGCCTCACTGTATTGTTCTAGGTTGAAATAGCTCTCGCCAATAATTTTATTGAGTTCGGATTGTTCGTTGCGGTCCGATTTTGACATTTGCTTTTCCGCCATGGCAATGGCCTCCTCAAAATTGCCCAGCTTAAAATTAAGGTCGGCTTGATAATAGGAAAGTTTTTCGTTGAGCAGTGCTGGGTCGGTAATCTGGTCGAACCGGGCACTGGCTTGGTCATAATCGTCCTGTTCGTAAGCGATGTACCCCAAATAATACTTGGCTTGGGAGCCATATTTTTGTGATGTGCTCACTTTGTTCAAATACTGTTCCGCTTCCTTGGGTCGTTTGGAAGCGTACAGTGCATACCCATTGTTAAAGTTAAACCGCTGCTGATCGGAATAGGACATGGCAGACTCATCCACCTTTTTGTACCATTTTAGGGCGTAGGGGTATTTCCCGGTCTCAAAATAGTAATCGGCCACATCCAAAAAAGCGGAATTTCGCTTGGTGGAAGTGGGATAACGGTCCACAAAATCCTCCATCATCTTATCGGCACCGCGTTGGTTCAACCGAATGGCGGCATTGGCAGCATAATAGGCACTGTTGGCCTCGGTCTCGTAATCGGTTGTAGAGGATTTTACCTTTTCAAAAATGTTCTGGGCCGCTTGGTACTGTTCGTTGTTGTACAAGGCCAGGGCATCTTGGTACGCTTTATTTTCGTGGGTATATATTTTGGTTTCCTGGGCGGAGACCATAAAAAAAGTTCCCAAAGCAATGGGAAATAGAAGGAGGTTTTTTCGATTCATAGTGTTCTACGCTGTTCTCGACTGACTTTTACAATAACGCTAAAATTAAGATGAAAGTATGTTTACTTGCTTTAATATCTAATTTTTAATGGTCACTTCTGGTAGTATTTCCAATAATTGTTACATTTATCACGAAAGCTCGATTACCTCTAGAGCTTTATAGCCATCAAAAATAACAATGTCGTTGGGATGATATCCTTATTTAAGGAATCATTGGCTTTTTTGATTGCATTATTCCACAACCTCACCGTACCGTTTTTTAGGCAATGACCTCCTCTTCCTTTGAACTGGCACAGCATTTATTATTGAATAGTAATTCCAAATCATAAAACCATGACCTATCCCCTAATCATTTTCGGAGGCTTTCTGCTTCTAATTATTTTTTTGTTCAACAATCTGATAGCCAAAAAGAACAAGACAAAAGAAGCCTACAGCAGCATTGATGTAATGCTTAAAAAAAGAACGGATTTAATCCCACGACTCGTCAGCACGGTCAAGGGATATATGAACCATGAAAGGGATACCCTGACTGAAATCACCCAACTGCGGGAAAAAATAATGAACGAAAATCCAGAGGCCAATGACCGTTTTCATTTGGAAAGTCAATTGGGGATGATGCTGGGAAAACTACAGGTAAGGGCCGAGGCCTATCCCGATCTAAAGGCCAGTGAAAACTTTCTTCAATTGCAGACCGCCCTCAACGAAGTGGAAGAACAACTCTCCGCAGCCCGAAGGGCCTATAATGCCGCTGTGAACTCGTTCAACAACGCCTTTGAAATGTTTCCTTCCAATATTATGGCCAATATAATGGGGTATTCCCGCAAAACATTGTTCACTATTGAGGCGGAGGAAAAGAAAGTACCGGAAGTTTCCTTTTGATAGAGTTTTACTATGAACGACTTCAATGAAATCAAACAAGGGCTTTTGCCGCAATTGGTGCAAGCCGAAAAATTGAGAAAAAAATATCGTTTCTACAAAGTAATTTCTTATCTGGGTCTGGCCATGATGATAATAGGGCCCATACTAATATCCTTGATGCCCGGTCTAATCAATATGGGCAAATGGTCATCCAAAATCCATCAAAATGGTTCGGGGTTCTCTTTTCAAGCCATCATCATTGTGTGTTGGATATTGCTTTGTGCTCTTTTTATCATTTTTAATAGACAGAAGGCCAACTACCAAAAAATCGGGAGAGAAATCATAAAACGTATTTTCAGGACAATAGCACCCAACTTTTCATATGACGAGATGAAGCAAATTACCTCTGAAGAAATAACCGAGAGCCAATTGATGCCTACATATTCCCAATTGCCGCAGTATAAAAACAAATACCAAAACGCATACAATTCAGGTATGGGTGCTGCCTTTGGTAAAATCGGTGACACCAATGTGACCCTTGGTGATGTAAAGATCATCAACCAAAGTTTTTTGGGCTCTTTTTACATGTACATTCCACTATTGCCACATTTTTATGTTGCATACAACTATATTCGACCTTGGTTCTCCAAAAACCACTCTGTTGATAATGCGGCCTACAGTTTTTCAGGGATATTGGCCATAGTGGATTTCAACAAAAAATTTAATGGCACCACCGTGGTCCTTCCAGATCAGTTTGAAAAAAGAATAGGGTATCTAGCGAAGACCATCCAATCATTGAACTTTAGCAGGGATGAACCTGTCAACCTAGAAAATCCTGATTTTGAGAACGAATTTGTGGTCTACAGTACCGATCAGGTAGAGGCGCGTTATATTCTTTCCATGTCCTTTATGGAACGGATTTTGGCCCTAAAACAAACAATGGACAAGCCCTTGATGCTTTCATTTAAAAATGACAAACTGCACATAGCAGTACAGCGCCCCTACGGATTTTTTAGCCTACCGGATAACAAAAATCTTATCACCTCCAATGCACTTGAAGAACTCTATGCGGACATTTCCGCAGCCATTGGCATGGTGGAAGACCTTAATTTGAACACCAAAATTTGGGGATGATCCAGTTTTGCATTTTAACGAAAAATAGACTTCTCATTGAATTATGACAAGGATTCGGTATTTTCAAATACTTTTGTAATCATATAAGAATACTATGCCCGAGACCATTGTAAAATTACAGGATGTTGCCGTATTTCAAAATGAGAACCTTGTTCTTAAGGATGTGAACCTGGAAGTGAAGAAGGGAGAATTTGTATACGTGATCGGAAAGACCGGTAGCGGGAAAAGTAGTCTTATGAAAACCCTCTATGCCGATATTCCCCTAAAACAGGGGGATGCCTCTGTAGTCGATTTTGATTTGAAAAAACTCCAAGAAAAGGACATTCCCTATTTACGAAGGAAACTGGGCATCGTCTTCCAGGATTTTAAATTACTGCCAGACCGAAACGTCAACAACAATCTCCGGTTTGTGCTCAAGGCCACTGGATGGACCGATGATTCCAAAATGAATTCCAAAATAGAGGAAGTATTGACCAAGGTAGGCATGAAAACCAAAGGTTTTAAATTTCCGCACGAGCTTTCGGGCGGGGAACAACAACGAATTGCCATTGCGCGTGCCCTACTGAACGACCCCGAGCTTATCCTTGCCGATGAGCCGACTGGGAATCTTGACCCCCAAACGAGCGTGGAGGTAATGAAAGTATTGCAGGACATTAACCAAAATGGACGTACCATTGTTATGGCCACGCACGATTATGCCCTTATCCTAAAATATCCGCACAAAACCCTCAAATGTGACGACAGCAAGGTATTTGAGGTCATTCAAAAAGCGATGTAGGACAAAGGTGCCCCTTTACCTTTCACCCATCACCATTTAAATTGAATGATTTACGTCACATATCTGTGATCCGCAAAAGTTTTTGTTTCTTTGTCTAAACAAATTTTTCTTCCTTGTATGGATATTCTTGGAATTGACATTGGCGGATCGGGCATAAAAGGTGCCTTGGTCAACGCTGAAACTGGTGAAATGCTCACGGAACGCTTTCGAATCCCAACCCCAAAATCAAGAAAACCTGATGAAATGGCCCAAGTGGTCGCCCAAATTGTGGAACACTTTAACTACAAAGGTCCAGTGGGTTGCGGCTTTCCTTCCATTGTAAAAAATGGGGTCTGCCTTTCACCCGGAAACCTTCATCCCAGTTGGGTAGGTGTCAATGTGGATGAACTCTTTACGGAAGTCACAGGGCAAGAGTTTACCGTATTGAATGATGCAGATGCTGCGGGTTATGCCTCCATGAACTATGGTGCCGGAAAGGGAAAGGACGGACTGGTCATAATGATCACCATTGGAACCGGATTGGGCAGTGGCGCTTTTTTTAACGGCGTGCTTCTTCCCAATTTTGAACTAGGACAAATTCCCTATAAAAAGTACAAGAAAATTGAAAAATGGGCTGCTGCATCGGCCAAGGAACGTGAAGACCTCAGCTACAAAAAATGGGGCAAACGGTTCAACAAATTCCTAAAGTTGGTGGAACTTATCGTTTCCCCGGATTTGATCATCATCGGTGGGGGCACTTCAAAGGATTGGGAAGAATTCAGTCACCATATCGACATTGAAACCCATGTGATCAAAGCCGAATTGATGAACCATGCCGGAATCATAGGTGCAGCTGTAGCCTGTCTGCGCGAACAACACCATGGACACCTAAGTTCTTAGGACATAAAAAACAAGTTCAAGTTTCAAACTCAAATTCAAGTTCAAAGTTCGAAGGATGAAGCACGAAATTCCTTAAATCAAAATTTGTAAACATTCGTGGAATTCGTGTCAAGTTCAAGAGCAAGGAAATCTACATCTAGTAAAACTTAGGCAATACTGGTCAGTTCGAGCGCCTGACGGGCAGGCAGTCGAGAACCAATCGAGAGATTTTTCGCTAAGCCCAAAATGACACTGACTCCTTAGTCAATCTTGTTTCTTTTCCGATCCACTTCCTTAAGGTAAATCTTACGAAGTCGAATATGATTCGGTGTTACCTCCACGTACTCATCCTTTTGGATGTATTCCAGAGCTTCTTCCAACGAAAATTTGATGGCAGGTACAATTTTGGCCTTTTCATCAGCACCAGAAGAGCGCACATTGGACAGTTTTTTGGTCTTGGTGACGTTCACCGTCATATCATCCCCACGGGAATTTTCTCCAATGACCTGTCCTTCATAAATATTCTCTCCCGGATCAATAAAAAATTTGCCGCGTTCTTGCAATTTGTCAATGGAATACGGAATAGCGGTTCCATTTTCCATGGAAACCAAAGAACCGTTCTGTCGTTGGGCGATTTCCCCTTTTAAGGGTTGATATTCCAAAAATCGATGTGACATGATGGCTTCGCCAGCCGTTGCTGTCAACAATTGGTTTCGTAATCCGATGATGCCCCGGGATGGGATGATAAATTCACAGATCATTCGGGAACCTTTGGCCTCCATACTGGTCATCTCCCCTTTCCGGATGGATACCATTTCTACGGCCTTGCCTGAAACTTCCTCAGGCAAATCAATGGTCAATGACTCAACAGGCTCGCATTTTACGCCATCAATCTCCTTAATGATCACTTGGGGCTGACCTATTTGAAGTTCGTATCCCTCACGTCGCATGGTCTCGATCAAAACGGAAAGATGCAACACCCCACGGCCAAAAACCATGAATTTATCGGCACTGTTGGTCTCATTTACCCGGAGGGCCAAGTTCTTTTCCAATTCTTTCTCCAAACGCTCTTTGATGTGCCTTGAGGTCACAAACTTGCCATCCTTTCCAAAAAACGGGCTATCGTTAATGGTGAACAACATGCTCATGGTGGGCTCATCAATGGCGATGGTCTTTAGTTTTTCCGGATTTTCAAAATCAGCAACGGTATCACCAATCTCAAAGCCTTCCACACCCACAATGGCGCAGATATCGCCAGCTGTGACTTCCTGTACTTTTATTCGACCCAATCCTTCAAAAGTGTACAGCTCCTTAATTCGAGATTTTACCACCCTACCATCTCTTTTCACCAAGGAAATTTGCTGCCCTTCCTTAAGTGTTCCGCGTTGCAAACGACCAATGGCAATTCGACCTGTGAAGGAAGAAAAGTCCAAAGAGGTGATCAACATTTGGGTGGAACCTTGTTCTGGTTTAAACTCAGGAACATGTTCCAGAACCATATCCAAAAGTGGCTCAATATTATCTGTAGGTTTTTGCCAATCCTCGCTCATCCAATTCTGTTTGGCAGAGCCATATACAGTTGGAAAATCGAGCTGCCATTCTTCAGCACCCAGTTCAAACATCAAATCAAATACTTTTTCGTGGACTTCTTCGGGAGTACAATTTTCTTTATCCACTTTGTTGATGACCACACAGGGTTTCAATCCCAAGTCGATGGCTTTTTGCAACACAAAACGGGTCTGCGGCATGGGGCCTTCAAAAGCATCCACAAGCAACAACACCCCATCGGCCATGTTGAGAACACGCTCTACTTCTCCTCCAAAATCGGCGTGCCCAGGGGTATCAATAATGTTTATTTTGGTGTCTTTGTAGACTACCGAAACGTTCTTGGAAACGATGGTAATTCCGCGTTCCCGCTCCAAATCGTTGTTGTCCAAAATTAAATCGCCTTTATTCTCATTATCGCGGAACAACTGGCAATGGTACATGATTTTATCAACCAAAGTGGTCTTACCGTGGTCTACGTGCGCTATGATGGCAATGTTCTTAATCTTGGACATAAGCTAATTTTTAAGCCCGCAAAGATACTGCTATTTTCTTCTCGCACACACAAGGAAATGTTATTTTTATCTTATTGATTTTGAGGGGTTTCAAAACCTACAGACCCACGCACCATCTTTTTTCACTGATGATCCAGCCCAAACTGATGTTCACCACGGGAAGAATGGCTCCTTTGAACGGGCCAACGTAGTATCCGGCACCGGCATCTATGGAAAAGCTCAAACCCGAATTATAACTGCGCTGAATACCATAGACCAGTCCACCATACCCATGCACGCCTTCCACCAAATTACCATCCACCACCCGATCTCCGGGTGAAAATAGGGCTGCCGATGGAGCAATATAATTGCCAGAATTCCCATAAATAGATCGTCTTCGGTGGTATCTGCCATTAAAATTGTGGTAGTATCGGTATTGGGCCGTAATGGCGGGGAAGAAATCCAAATTGTCATAAGGTTCTGGGCTAGCTGGCTCCAAAGCCGCTTGCCAAGCCACTCGAACATCTAATGTGCTGTTCACCCCCACCCCCATTTCATATTCAAAACCGGGATTGAACACATTGAGTTTCATTTGGCGAATCTCACAGTTTTTACCATACTGGGCATTCATGCCAAGGCAACAAAACAATAAACCAATGAGAATGTAACGATGCATTGTAGGTTAATTTGGTACTAGTATAACATATAGATCATCAAAATAGTATCTGCAAAAGAATATATCTTTGATAAAGGGAAATGTTTTAATCGAACACTGGTTCTCTTGATTTTCGCTTGGTGGCCACCCATCCGAAGGTAAAATGGATCAACGGGCCATAACCATCGGGAACACCATCGCCTTTATAAAGTCCCGCACCGAGTTCCGCATTAAAATTAAAACCACTTTTATAGGTTCGTTGGATCCCATAGACCATACCATAAAAACCCAGGTTGAAATCCTTTGGGCCATCGATATTGGTCGATACCCGCAACTGGGAAAAGAAAATGGCCTGTGCCGCGGCAATATAATTGCCGGAATTTCCAGAAACATTCTTGTCATTATCGATACGTCTCTGAAAATTATGGTAGTACCGGTATCTGTTGTTCATGGTCAGGCCGAAGGCATAGCCCTCTTCATAAGTTGCGGTTGCCAGTCCCAATCCTGTTGAGATACTTTGGTTACGGAACAATCCCAATTCGTAACTGAATCCAGGGCTGAGCAGATCGAACCTGACTTGGTGGCGTTCCAGATTGACCAGATCAAAGGTTTTGCCCTTTTCATGAAATTGTGAAAAGACGGAAAAACAACTTAAAACCATAAAGGGAATAAGGAGTAGTTTTTGGGTCATAATGGATGATTTTGATTGTGATAAAACTAAAAAGGTTACCAAGCTTATGTAGTATATTTGTGCAAACTTTAAGAAATGGATCTTTCCAAGATACCCCAGATAAAACATACAAACAGCAACAATTTCTTCTTACTGGCCGGTCCCTGTGCCATAGAAGGTGAGGAAATGGCACTCCGGATTGCGGAAAAAGTAGTGTCCATTACAGATAAACTCCAGATTCCGTATGTATTTAAGGGGAGTTTTAAAAAGGCCAACCGTAGCCGTATTGACTCTTTTACGGGAATTGGGGACGAAAAGGCACTAAAAATTTTGAGAAAGGTTTCCGAGACGTTCAAAGTTCCAACCGTAACGGATATCCATGAAATTTCTGATGCCACAATGGCCGCAGAATATGTGGATGTACTCCAAATCCCAGCTTTTTTGGTCCGCCAGACCGATTTGGTGGTTGCCGCTGCCGAAACCGGAAAAGTCGTCAACCTGAAGAAGGGGCAATTTATGAGCCCAGAGAGCATGAAACATGCCGTGGCCAAAGTAACCGATACCGGAAACGAACAAGTCATTATCACAGACCGTGGCACCATGTTCGGCTATCAAGATATGATTGTGGATTTCCGTGGTATTCCCACCATGAAGCAATATGCCCCTGTGGTTCTGGACGTTACGCATTCTTTACAACAACCCAATCAATCTTCTGGGGTTACGGGTGGAAGACCCGCGCTAATCGGGACCATGTCACGCGCAGGAATTGCTGCCGGCGTTGACGGTCTTTTTATGGAAACCCATTTTGATCCTGCCAATGCCAAAAGTGATGGCGCCAATATGCTGGATTTAAGTTTATTGGAAAAATTATTGACCGATCTAACGGCCATTAGAAAGACCGTTAATTCGCTCTAACCCTACTTCATTTGTTAAAATTTACACAGTAAATTACTGTTTTTCAGTAAGATAATAAATTTTATTA
>NZ_LXTT01000055.1 GCF_001683915.1 Allomuricauda sp. CP2A
ACGACGATGACAATGACGGCACCCCTGATTCTGAGGACGCATTCCCAAAAGATGATTCCGAGGATACCGACACCGATGGTGACGGAACGGGTGACAATGCCGATAACGACGATGACAATGACGGCACCCCTGATTCTGAGGACGCATTCCCAAAAGATGATTCCGAGGATACCGATACCGATGGTGACGGAACAGGCGACAATGCCGATGACGACGATGACAACGACGGCACCCCTGATTCTGAGGACGCCTTCCCGAAGGATGATTCCGAGGATACCGACACCGATGGTGACGGAACGGGCGACAATGCCGATGACGACGATGACAACGACGGTACCCCTGATTCTGAGGACGCATTCCCAAAAGATGATTCGGAGGATACCGATACCGATGGTGACGGCACGGGAGACAATGCCGACGAGGACGATGATAACGACGGCACTCCTGATTCTGAGGACGCCTTCCCAAAGGATGATTCTGAGGATACCGATACCGATGGTGACGGAACGGGCGACAATGCGGATGATGATGCCGACAACGATGGTACTCCAGATGATGAAGACGCTTTCCCGAATGACCCGAACGAAGATTCCGACATAGATGGCGATGGTGTTGGTGACAATGCTGATACCGACGATGACAATGATGGTACCCCTGATTCCGAGGATGCATTCCCAAAAGATGATTCTGAGGATACCGACACCGATGGTGACGGCACGGGAGACAATGCGGATGATGATGCCGACAACGATGGTACTCCAGATGATGAAGACGCTTTCCCGAATGACCCTAACGAAGATTCCGACATAGATGGCGATGGTGTTGGTGACAATGCTGATACCGACGACGACAATGACGGAGTTACCGATACCGATACAGACGGAGACGGCCTTGGCGACAACGTTGACAATGACGATGACAATGACGGTATACCCGATGATCAAGACGATTTTCCAAATGATGCCTTAGAGACCATCGATACCGATGGAGATGGAACCGGTGACAATGCCGATACCGATGATGATGGTGATGGCTATTCCGACGAAGTGGAATTGACCGAAGGAACCGATCCTACGGATGCATCCAGCACCCCATTGGATACCGATGGTGATGGCATTCCTGACAATATGGATGATGATGATGACAATGATGGTGTTGCAGATAGGGATGATGCGTTCCCAACAAATGAAGAACCTTCATTGGTGCCTGCCCAAGCTTTTACCCCCAACGGTGATGGTAACAACGATGCTTGGATCGTACCGGGGATAGACAACTATCCCAACAATGTGGTCAAAGTTTACAACCGATGGGGCCACGAAGTGTTCGCCACCAGATCGTACCGAAACAATTGGGAAGGGTTCTACAAAGATAGGAACGAGAAACTCCCTGCTGGATCGTACATGTACATCATTGACCTAGGGGATGGAAATGCTCCGCTCCAGGGCTGGATCTTTATCAACTATTAAATAAACAACAAGACAAAAAACACAATATAAAAGACATGAATATTATCAATAAATTCCAGGTACTGATAGCGGTCTTGGCACTGTCCGTTTCGGCTAGCGCCCAACAGGATCCCAACTATACCTTTTACCGCTATAACATGAACATTTACAACCCGGCCTTTGCTGGAAGCTCAGAGGCGGCCGAGTTCTCCTTGGGAATCCGGAGCCAATGGGCCGGAGTTGAAGGTGCCCCCGAGAGCCAGAGTGCCATTTTCGGGATGCCAGTGGGCAGAAATGTGGGGCTTGGCGTGTCCATCCTCAACGACAGGACCTTCATTGAACAACAGACATGGATGGCCATAGACGTTTCCTACTACATTGATCTGGATGCAGAGCATCGCCTGTACTTCGGCATCAAGGGAAGTGCCAACTCCTATGATGCCAACACCGATGGTCTGGTCACCTATGGAGTGGGGCAGGACGGTGCACTCATGGACTACGAGAGCCGGTTCACGCCCAATGTGGGTGCAGGGGCCTATTTAAGGCACGACAGGTATTTTGTGTCATTGTCGGCACCAAAGTTGTTGACCCCGGACCGTATGCAGGAACGCAACGGCAACGCCTATTTAGGGGCAGACCGTAGGCATGCCTACCTCAGTGGGGGGCACACCTTTCTCTTGGGCAAAACCTTGGATCTGAAGACCATGGGGATGTTGCGCTATGTGGACGCTTCGCCCATATCCGTGGAACTGACGGGCATTCTGGACTTTGGTGAGCGCTTTGAGTTCGGGGCCAGCTATAGGTACGATGAAAGCATCAGCGGATTGTTCCTGTTCAATATAAGCAACGGCTTTAATTTGGGGTATGCCTATGAGACCGCCATCCAAAGCCCCATTGACGGGTTGGACAACAATACACACGAACTGTTCATGCGATTAAAAATGTAGTTGAGTTTTATTATGGCTATGAGAATCATGAGCAGAATGCCATAATCTGCTTAAAAGGCGCCCCAAGTAGGGGCGTCTTTTTATTTTTCAGCTATAAGGAAGCTAAAAACAAAAGGCCTGTATTTGTACGGCAAGCCTTTGATGCATAAGTCTATATGGAGCTTTCTCCTATTGCTCATATACGTTGAGAGATAAAATACTTTTTACTGCTACTTATGGTTCGGAAAATTTTAAAATTATGTAACCCACAGGTCAACGATAATTCTTTTATCAAAAACTGGATTAAAGCAATGGGGTATTCTGGGTTTTTGGGAACCTTCCTTATTAATTCATAGAAGTGATGATTGTTTTATTGCTTTTGAAACTGTCTTTTTTGTAAATGTAAATCTGCAACGGAGAATTTGAATAACTCTATCGGTACATACATCCTCTTGGTTTTAATTCAATTCTTTTACCCTGCAATTGTAAAGGTAGGGCGGTGAGACGCCTTACCAAAATAGAGACAACCATTGAGTTTTGTTCTCATTTTTGATTTTTGAATTAGCTATTCTCCGCTTCTCTCGCCCGCCTTTCTCAATTGTACTAGCTCATTAATTACTAACAAAACTTTAAACTCTATGAAAGAAAGTAAAGTGTTCTTGACCTTCGTGGTTTTCTTAATTGGAACCGCAATTTTACTGGGCCAAGAGAGAGACATTTCAGGTAATGTTACAGATTCCCAAGGGTTGCCATTACCTGGGGTAAACATTATTGTTGACGGAACAAATTCTGGCACCCAAACCGATTTTGATGGAAATTACTCAATTTCAGCCTCTACAGGTCAGGTGCTCTTGTTCACCTATATTGGTCAAAGACCAGAGCGCAGGACAATTGGCATTGAAAGTATAATCAATGTTCAGATGCAGGAGGATGCCCAAGCCCTTGAAGAGGTGGTGGTGACCGCCCTAGGTATCAAGAGAGAAAGGCAAGCGCTTGGATACGCGGTGGCCGAAGTGGGAGCGGAAGATCTTGAACAAAGAGGCGAAGGTGATATTGGAAGAGCCTTGTTGGGCAAAGCATCTGGTGTAAACATAACCCAACAGAGCGGACTCTCTGGATCAGGAACAAATATTATAATCCGAGGATATAACTCGTTTAGTCAAAGTAACCAACCACTATTCATTGTTGATGGGGTTCCTTTCAATGCTGATACCAATTCTGTTGGTAGACAGGGGGACCGACAAGACTTCATAAATGGTAATAATGGATCCAGTAGGTTTCTTGATCTTGACCCGAACGCCATTGAGAGTGTGAACGTGTTGAAAGGCTTGGCTGCTGCAACGCTCTACGGTTCTTTGGGTCGAAATGGTGTAATACTCATTACTACCAAGGCCGGTGCGGGAGGTCAGGGCATCAAAAAGACTGAGATTACTGTGAACTCTTCGATTTTTTTCAATGAGATTGCTTCAACACCTGACTACCAAAATGAATTTGGTAATGGGTTTGACCAAGCTTTTGGATGGTTCTTTAGTAACTGGGGACCTAGTTTTGATCGAGAAGGTATTGCAGGTTGGGGCAATAGTACGGCATTTGATGCACAGGGCACTTTGCCTCACCCTTACACATTATCGGTGGCAGGCCAACAAGGGTTTCCAGAGTTTGCCAACATACGATATGAATGGAGACCCTATGACAGTTTTGGTAACTTTTTCAGAACAGGAACCGTAACCAATACCTCAATCAATGTCAGTGGGGCATCAGACGATGGTAAAATAAGCTATAATGCAAATTATGGTTACCTCAAAGACGAAGGTTTTACCCCGGGCAATAGCTTAAATAGGAACAATTTAGGTGTCGGGGGACGAGCAGTACTCAGCAATAAATTTACGGTATCGGGCACACTAAATTTTGCCAGGACCAAATTCATTTCCCCACCAGTTGCATACAGTGCAGGTAATGGGGCCACTGGATCTGGTTCTTCGGTATTTGGGGACTTGTTCTTTACCCCAAGGAGCATTGATTTGATTAATCTTCCATATCAAAGCCCAATTGATGGTCGAAGTGTGTATTACAGGAATGGTAATGACATACAGCATCCGCTGTGGACCGTCAACAATTCTGGCACAAGACAAGAAACCAACCGCGTATTTGGTCAAACAACACTGCAATATGAAATCAACGATAATTTAAATGTCATATATAGAGCAGGAATCGATGTATATAGTGAAAACAATGTAAACTATCAAAATAAAGGAGGTATCAATGGGAACGTGCCACAGCCTAGGTTGGCCAGTGGTATTTACGAAACGTGGAACAATACCAACACCATCTGGGATCATAACCTTGCGATTAATGGAGATTATGACATTACGGAAAAGATTGGTGCCACTTTCAACTTTGGTGTAAACTCAAGAAGGGAACTTTTTGATCAAAGTGGTGTGGCAAGTGATAACCAGCAAGTTTTTGGGGTTCTGCGACATTTTAATTTTTTGAACCAAAACGAGATTCAGAGTTCTGCCGAACGAAATTTGGCTGGAGCATATGGTCAGTTTGAATTGGATTATGACAGTTATGTTTACTTGACCTTGGCTGGTCGGAATGATTGGGCTTCGAACCTTTCCAGAGCCAATAGATCCCTTTTTTATCCAAGTGCAAGTCTTTCATTTGTACCAACAACTGCCTTTGAAGGGTTGAAGGGTAAAAATGTACTCAATTACTTGAAAATTCGTGCTGGCTATGGTACTTCGGCAGGTTTCCCCGATGCCAATTCGGATAACTACCCTGTAGCCAACCGTTTAATTCTTGATGCTCAAGACTTTCAAGATAATACGGGTAGGAACATTGTTACCAATACAAGCCCTTTAACACTTGGTAATCCAAATTTGAAACCCGAGCGGGTGGATGAAATCGAGGTAGGTATGGAATCAAGATGGTGGCAGAACAGGATTACCCTTGACATGTCCTTATATAAAAGGGTTACCACAGATCTGATTGTAACCCAACCCTTAGATCCGGCATCCGGTTTCTTCAGAACCAATACCAATGTTGGAGAAATCCAAGGTGAAGGTATTGAACTGGACTTGGGGGTTCAATGGTTCAGACCCAAAGAAGATGGAGGTTTTTCATGGACATCCAATCTGAACTTTACGGCTAATGAATCTGAGGTGACTGATTTGGGTCAGGATACAGACCAAATTGTGTACTCTGGATTTGGAAATTTGGGTAATGCTGCCATAGAAGGGGAACCCATGGGCGTGATTTTTGGTACCCGGGTATTAAGGGATGATGATGGTAATTTGGTGGTGGATTCGGTAGGGGATTATGCTACAGACCCTCAAAACGGGGTTATCGGAGATCCCAACCCAGATTGGGTGGCCAACCTTATCAACACTCTTTCATTCAAGAATTTCACACTAGGATTCCAGTGGAACTATACCCATGGAGGCGATATATGGTCAAGTACTATCTCCACACTGTTGGGGAGAGGACTTATTGTAGAGACTGTGGACCGTTTAAACACTTATGTATTGCCAGGTGTTACACCTGATGGTAGGGTGAATGATCTGCAGATAAATAACTCGGACTATTATTTCAGTAACGTTTTTGGAGGACCCTCTGAATTACAGGTATGGGATGCTACCGTTATACGCCTACAAGAGGCATCATTAAGCTATAATCTGCCCAAGAAGTTTTTGGACAACACCCCTTTTGGGGCCCTTACGTTCAAGGTTTCAGGTCAGAACTTTTGGTATGATGCCATCAATACTCCAGATGGGGCCAATTTTGACCCAAATACTTCAGGAACCGGTGTGGGCAATGGGTTTGGATTTGATTTCTTAAATGGACCCAGTTCAAGAAGATACGGTTTGAGCGTAAAAGCAACATTCTAAGATGAAAAAAGAAAATAAGATGAGAAAAACGAATAAATATATTGTATTGGTGCTATCCCTGGTGTTGCTTGGAGCGGCATCATGTGAAACCACGGAACTAGATCTTACCGAGGATCCTAATTTTTTGACACCAACACAGGCCAGTCCAGACCTATTCCTGTTATCTATTCAGGAGGATTTTGTAAGACAATTGGATGGGGATGCAAGTGGAGACCCCAATGACAATTTTACCACAGGGGGATTCCAATTTGGTGATGGACTTTCACCTATTGGAATGGAGTTGACAAGAATTATGCAAATGTCCAGTAGAAACTATGAAAGTACCTATCAAGACAGTGATGTGGACGACGAATGGGACAATGCATATAGGGGTATACTTTTTGACATCCGCTTGATGACCCCTTTGGCTGAAGAAGCAGGGCTTAACCGTCATTTGGGGATAGCCCAGTTCATTGAGGCCTATGTCATTACTGCAATGGTTGATTTTTTTGGGGACATCCCTTACTCAGAAGCTGTACAGGGACCCGAAATAGTGAACCCAAAATTGGATAGTGGTGAATCTGTATACGAAGCTGCTTTCTTGCTTTTAGATCAAGCCATTGTAAACTTCACCAATACCACATCCGGGACTCCATCCATTGACTATTATTATAACAATGACTACACAAAGTGGGTAAAGGCGGCGAACACCTTAAAAATGAAACTGTATCTTCAAACCAGACTGGTTGATCCAAGTGCAGTCGAAGCCTTCAATGCCATAGTGTCTTCGGGTAATTATATAATGGATACTGCTGATGATTTCGAGTTCAAATGGCCAGCCACAAGTGCTGCACAGCCAGACAATAGACATCCAAGATATGGGCTCAATTATGTGTCGAATGGTGCTGGGGATTATACGTCTAACTGGTTGGTCAACCAAATGCAAACCAACGATGATCCCCGAATTAGATATTATTTCTACAGACAGGTCAGCGTAGTGCCAGGCCAGGGAGGTACACCTCCGGATGAACAAACACTAAGGTGCTCTTTGCAGACACCTCCCCAACATTATACCAATGGCGGGTTTACCTTTTGTAGTTTGCCAAATGGTTATTGGGGTAGAGACCATGGTGACAATCAAGGAACGCCACCTGATGGCCTTCTAAGGAGCACATGGGGTGTTTATCCTGCTGGAGGAAGATTTGACGATGACAGCTTTAGCCCTATAGGTCAATCGAACGCAGCTTCTTTGGGGGCAGGAGGGGTGGGGATTACGCCCATTCTTAATGCCTTTATGGTCGATTTTTGGCGAGCAGAACTTGCATTGGTGGACGGAGATGTTGCCTCTGCACAGGTATTTTTTGAGGCTGGCATGAGAAAGCAGATAGCCAAAGTTCGTGCTTCTGTGGCAAATGATATGGTATCAGATTTGTCCTTTGAACCCACAGACGCTGAGTTTGAAGCCTTCATTAATGGGGTTGTCACTTCTTTCGGAAACGCAACTGGGGATGATCAATGGGATATTTTTGCCGAAAATCACTTTTTAGCACATTACGGAAATGGTATAGAGGCCTATAATTTTTATAGACGTACTGGATTTCCTTCTACGCTACAGCCAAACAGGGAGCCAGATCCGGGAAGTTTCCCCAGATCTATGTTTTATCCTAATCAGGCAGTTACCTCAAACGCGAACATTACACAAAAACCAAATGTTGGGGTGCAAGTGTTTTGGGATAATAATCCTGTAGGACCCTCATTTCCCAGATCAAACTAGCAATGAAAAATTTTAACGTGAAGATTATGAAAAATAAATGGAAATATACTGCACTGTCAGTGGTAATGGTGCTATTGGCCGCATGCAGTTCCGATGATAAATTGGTGGACGAAGTGGAAGCCACCGTTGCACGTGGATTGGTGTTGCGCACCATCTCCATAAATAGTGGGACATTCGATTTTTTTGATACTTCAAAATCTTGGAGTGTCACTCTTGAAGCTCAGGACGCTGAAGATGGTGATTTGCTTACAGCAATTGACGTTTTGATGACATTTGTAAACAATGGTGAGGCTGGTACGGAAACTTTGATTAAAACCATACCGGCCTCTTCATTTTCACAAGGACCTTTTGGCTATCCAAGAGTCGAAGTTTCTGCAACCTTGGCTGAAGTGCTTTCGGCATTAGGCCTTCAGGATGGGGATTATGATAGTGCTGATTCGTTTTCCATTCGTTTGGTGGCAAAACTATCCGATGGAAGGGAATTTACCAATAGGGGCAAGGGAACAGTATTAAATGGAAGCTTTTTCAACTCTCCCTTCGCATATTCGGCCCAATTTTTTTGCGCATTGTCAGATGCATCGCTTTTTGAAGGGGACTATACCGTAGTAGCAGATGCCTGGGCAGATTATGGTGGGGGAGAAGTAGTACAGGCAGAGTTTTTACCATCAGAAGACGGAGAATTTACCTTTAGGTTGCCCAACACAATAAGGCCCTTTATAATTAATAAAGATTCATCCTATTTAATTGTGACCATTGATACTGCCACGGGCAATGTTACGGTAAGTTCCAACGAACCATGGGACTATGGGGGCGGATTCATTACAACGGTAACGGGAGATGGTACTATTGGTACCTGTACCGGAGACATCAACCTTAGTTTGGATTTTTCCGGTTCCTCACAAAACCAAGCCTTTATCTTATCAAAGATATAGCTAGGTGTTTAATTGTTTAATAATGAAAACCTTGGAACAATCATTCCAAGGTTTTCGATTTTGAGGGTTTTTTACCTAAGGTTCTTGTTGGATAATTTATAAATATCGGATATGTATACAGA
>NZ_LXTT01000065.1 GCF_001683915.1 Allomuricauda sp. CP2A
TTACTGTTTTTCAGTAAGATAATAAATTTTATTAATACTTATTTATAATTAGTCTAAATATTCTTTGGAAGAATACGTGTTGGAATATACATTTGCAATCAAAATTTATTTAGACCAATTACAAATAACAAAATGAAGAACATACTACTCATCCTCAGCTTGACTATTTTATGCAGTGTACAAGCACAAACCGGAAATCTTAGAGGAAAGGTGACCGACCAAAGAAACAACCCGCTATCCAATGTAAATATTGCCATTTCGCACACCAGCCTTGGTACAACTACAGACGATTCCGGGAATTATCTAATCAAGGATTTAGCCCCTGGTGCCTACACCCTTACTTTTTCCATGATCGGGTATGAAACAAAAACGGTTTCAGCCAATGTATCGGCCAACCAAACCACAACAGTTCCCGCCCTTGTCCTTGCCGAACGACAGGAGCAATTGAATGAAGTAATTGTCGAAGGGCACCAAAACAAATATGTGGAGAATCAACCTTCCACCTCCCTGAGATTGAAGACCGAGTTGGTGAAATTGCCCCAAAATGTACAGGTAATCAGCAGTGAACTCTTGCAAGACCAGCAAGTGACCACCATTATGGACGGATTGACCCGAAACGTAAGTGGTGTCACCATGTTGGAACACTGGGGACAATTTGCCCGTATCAACATGCGTGGCTTTCGACTGCCCGCTTTTAGAAATGGTGTAAACGTCCAGGATAGCTGGGGGCCTCTTGCCGAAGATATGAATACCGTAGAGCGCATTGAGTTTGTAAAAGGGCCGGCCGGATTTATGATGTCTGCCGGGGAACCCGGTGGTTTCTACAATGTAGTGACCAAAAAACCTACGGAGCAGTTCATTGCCAATGCCTCTTTCATGGTTGGCAGTTTTGATTTTTATCGTGGTACCGTGGATGTTGGTGGCAAAGCTTCCAACAATGGCAAATTGCTCTATCGCTTGAACGCCATGTACCAGACTACGGACAGTCATCGAGGCAATGAGCAGTCTGACCGATTTGGTATTGCTCCCGCCCTTACCTATAAGTTTTCAGACAAAACATCCATTACTGCGGAAATGAACCTTCAAGATGCTGAGTCTTTCTTGGGATCGGCCTATATATTTGCTCCAGTAGCCGATGGATATGCAAGCTTGCCCCGCGATTTTAATTTCGTGGACAGCAATTATCCAAAAACCGATATTCAGGAAGTTACCTTTTTCTTGAACGCCAAACATGAGTTTTCAGACAATTGGAGCGTTGAAGGTCAGTTGGCTTATCTGCGTTACGACCAAGAAGGAAACTCAGCTTGGTTGGGCCAATTGGATTCCGATACTGGGGATGCCGTGAGGACCATCACTCAATGGGATGCGCTTTCCGTTGGGAAATATGCCCAATTGTACATCAATGGAGCTTTCCAAACCGGTGGGATATCGCACAAGATTCTTGGGGGATTGGATTTTAGTGAGAAAAACTATTGGGCCGATTTCTACAATACCTTCATTGTTGATACGGAAGTGCCTTTCAACATATACAACCCTGTTTATGGCGAAGTGGCCATGCCCAATTTTGACCGATCCACAAAAGTGCAGTACCGAAGAGGTGGCGAACCGTACAGTGCAAACACACTTAGAGGCTATTATCTACAAGATGAAATTGGATTTTTGGAAGATAAAATCCGTTTGACCTTGGCCGGGCGTTATACCAACCTTTACACACAGGGCAAGGACGAAAACGACAATGTAGTGACCCCGCGTATTGGCCTTAGCATTGATCTTTTGCCTGATCTGGCCATTTATGGACTTTACGACCAATCTTTCTTGCCACAAGCTGGTATCAGTGCCGACTTGGAACCACTGAACGATCCCGTGGATGCCAATGATATTGAAGGGGGAATCAAGAAAACATTTTTCGGCGGACGCCTACGTACTTCCTTGGGTGCTTTCCAAATTACCAAAGAGAACATCTTAACAACAGACCCAGAGAATCCAAACTACTCCATGTATTTGGGTGAAGTACAATCAAAAGGTATTGAATTTGACCTTCAAGGGCAGATTACACCAGAATTCAATATTGTTTTGAACTATGCCAACACCAAAGTCGAGGTAACCGAAGACCCAAACCCAGATGTAGTAGGTACACGGGTGGCAGGTCATGCCAAGCATGTGACCAATGGCTGGTTCAACTTCAATTTTGCAGAAGCTTCCAGTTTGAGAGGATTCGGCGTATCCTTGGGTTATCAATACCAAGTGGACCGCTCTACTTGGGCCTGGGCTGCCGACAACCAATCCGATTTGCCCGATTACTTTAGAATGGACGGTGCCCTATCTTGGAGAAACAGCCATTTTAGAGTTCAATTCAACATCAACAATATTTTGGACGAATACCTGTATTCAGGCGCCAATTATGGATCATATCTGTACTGGCAGTCTGAACCGGGAATCAACGGTAGGCTTGCCGTAGCATATACTTTTTAATTAAAAATTAATTAAGGCCCATGAAAAACATGGGCCTTTAAAGCTTATTCTTATGAAAAACACATTTTTACCTTTATTGCTTTTCTTTTTTGGAATGATTTCCGCCAATGCCCATTACCTATGGTTGGAGACCAACGGTTCCGGTAAATCCGGTCAAGAACATGAAGTTCGCGTGCATTATGGTGAATACACCTATGGTGTTATTGAAAAAGTGGAGGGGGAGGCTTTTCCTTTGGTTTCCAAATTTACCCTTTGGGTAATTGCTCCCGATGGCACAAAGACCGAACTCAAAACAGCTGCCAAAGAAGATCATTATGTGGCCCATTTCACTCCTAATGAAAATGGGGTGTATACCATCGCCCTCAATAACAATGAGATTGATGTGATCGATTACACCCAATACGATTTTGGGATTTTCAAGACACATTATCACTCAACGGCCAAAGTCCAAGTAGGCAGTGTTAATGCTGATACCAAAACCATCAACCCTGAGGGAATCGTGGTAAAGCAATTGGCCCACGATGGTGATGAGGTAAAACTCCAAGTACTCTACAAAGGAAAGCCATTGGCCCAAAACGAACTTCAAGTGTATGTGGCAGACCTTTGGTCCAAAACCCTACATACCGATGATAACGGCGAAGTATCCTTTGCCCTGCCATGGGACACTAAATACATTGTGGAAACCACCACCAAGGAAGAAATTCCCGGTACCTACAATGGGGAAGCGTATGAATTTATCTGGCACTGCGCCACATATTGCATCAAATAATTCGGAGAAAGAAGTATGGTCACGGGTATTTCGCTTTTAGTTTTTGTAGCCTTTTATCTCTTGTACAGTACCTCTAAAAAAATGGCTGGTGCAGGGGTTTTGGGTTTTGAAAAATGGGTGATCGGCCATCGCTCTATATCAAAATACACCGGCTTGGCCTTTTTGATCATATCATTGGGGCTAAGTATTTGGTTATGGGGGCTGGGCTCAGGGGTTTTCACATTTTTTATCCTCCTCATGACAGCGGCCAGTTTGATTATACTTCTGGCTCCTTTGCGATTGTTGTCCTATAAATCCATCGGGATGGCCCTCACCTTTTTTCTCATTTGTGAAATTGTTTTCTTTTAACCTATGCCAGCCAACAAAAAATACTTGACCCCTTCACCTTGGCAACGATTTGCCAAAATATCCGCTGCCATTTTGGGTGGATTGATCGTGGCCGTGATGTTCCATATGGCCTTGGCCAGCTGGTTCAACCATGTAGCCGTGATCATCACCAGTACGTTTTCCGCCTTCATTCTTTGGGCCATCTTGATGGTCTTCGCCTTTTTGGGTAAAAACGGCTGGAAAATCTGGGGTATCTACCTATTGACCAGCGTAGTGTTCGGAGTCGTGTTCTATTTTGGAAATCAAATCAACCCTATCGTTTAAACCATGGGAAACCGTATCTACAATATTCTGTTCCATACCCATACCGTTAGTGGGATTGTCATCAGTGTGGCCCTTTATGTGATTTTCTTTACAGGCTCTTTTTCCTTTTTTAGGGATGAAATTGCCAATTGGCAACGCGGTCATCAAACCACAGAACAAGATGCCATTGTGGGGAGCATGGACGAATATTTGAACGATATTTCCAAAGATCACAACTTGTACGGCAGGGATGTGGAGATCAGCCATTATTTCAATGAGCGTAGGGTGAATGTAAGCCTTGGGGCATCCAAGGATTCCCTGGCCGCTGAAGATGAAAAGGCCAGAACCTTCTTTTATTTGGATACGGAGGACAAAACCACGGGAACCTATGTGGAATCCTATCATTTGGGGGAGTTTTTGTACCGCTTGCACTTTTTGGACCAAATCCCCTACCCGTATGGACGCTATTTATCTGGATTGGTGGCCTTCTTTTTCCTCTTTGCCATCATCACCGGAATCTTGGTGCATTGGGATAAGATTGTTTCCAATTTTTATGTGTTTCGGCCTTGGGCCAAGTTAAAAACCATTTGGACCGATGCCCATACGGCTTTGGGCGTGATTGGGTTTCCCTTCCAATTTGTATATGCCGTTACCGGAGCTTTCTTTTTGCTGAAAGGTATTTTGGTAGCCCCATTGGTCATGGGTCTCTATGATGGTGACCAAAATAAACTATATGAAGATTTGGAGTATAACCACCCGGTATATGCCTATCAACATGAAAAATTGGATCAAACCATTGCCATCGACCCCTTGATTGCAGAGACCAAGGAAGATTGGCCCGATTTTAGGCTCAAGGAAGCCCATATCTTTAACTACGGAGACGCCAATATGCATGTGGCCATAAGCGGATATTTGGGATATTCCTCAAAATTGAACGGTTTGGGACACCGCATTTACAAAATAGCGGACGGCTCCATTGTGGAAGAAAAAGTGCCCATGACCAACAATTCCTATTTGGATGGCGTAAAAAATATGATGTTCCGTCTACATTTTGGCGATTATGCGGGTTATGGGCTTCGGGTCATCTCCTTTATCCTTGGATTGGTCTCCTGCTTTGTGATTCTCTCTGGGGTCATGATCTGGTTGGTAGCCCGAAACAAAAAGAACATCCCGGAAAAACGGCGCAAGTTCAATTACCAAGTCGCCAACATTTATATGGCCATTTGCTTAAGCTTATACCCCGTTACCGCGTTACAGTTTATTATAGTACAATTTGCAGAACAGGTCAATAGGCCTTTTCTATACCGAACCTACTTTCCAATTTGGTTGGCGGCCTCCCTCTTTTTCATTTTCAAAAAGAATATTGGCTTCACCAACAAATGGACACTGATTTCAGGAAGTGTTTTGGCCCTGTTGATTCCCATTGCGAACGGCATTTCTTCTGGAAACTGGATGTGGGTAGCCTATGCTGATGGGCTAAAACAGGTTTTATTGATAGACGTTTTATGGATTGTTTTGGGATTGGTGACGTTGTGGGTAGCCTTTTTTAAATTGAAAAGTGGAAAAACCGAAGCCGCTTCCATATCAAAGACATAGAACAGAACCTATCTTTTGTAAAAGCCCTTATGCCTGAGCGAGTAAGCTTCCTGCAGCACCTCAACAAGAATGGCATCGTCAATTTCTTCCAATGTAAAATAACGTAGCGATTTGACCACTTTTCTGTTTTCAGTGATCATTTTATCAAGGTGCAGGGTCAAATGGGCCGAATTCCAAAAAGCGATGTCCACGTACTTTTTCTTTTGGGAAACATTCAAATAGCAAATGGGTTGTTTTCCCCTATAAAAACATGGAATCCCCCATTTAAACTTCATATCCACATCTGGAATTACATGTTCAATAACACTTTTTAAATGCAACAATATGCTTTTGAACGGTTCTTTTTGGTTCAGAATATAAGCTTCGGCTGGGTTCATTTACAAAAGGTATAAGGTATAGTAAGGATACCGTTTTATTTTCGCTTAAAAAGTCGTTTCACCAATTTCATTAAAAAAACAGCCGCAAAACCTATGACCAACCCAACCAGAAAATCTTTCAATAAACTGGGTATACCGGGAAACAGGTGATGAAGATAATCTATGTTGTGATTGAAGATCCCCCCTGAGACCAATAGTAGGGCCAGGGTACCCACAATAGAAAGAGCTTTTATGATATGGGGCAGCGCATTCACCAAAACCCCACCCACTTTATCCGAAAAACTATCGTCCCGATCGTTCAAGCGAATCAGCCGGTACCCATAATCGTCCATCCGAACGATCAAAGCCACAATGCCATACACACCAACAGTGGCCAACAATGCCACCACGGAAACGGTTACAATTCGGATGGTCAGTGTTTCGTTGACCACGGTGCTCAATGCAATGATGACAATCTCAATGGAAAGAATAAAATCGGTAACAATGGCCTGCTTTATTTTTTTCTTCTCCAGTTCGGGCAACTCTTCTTTAGGAATTTCTGTGGGGTCGTCATAATGTTCTTCAACATTTCGATGAAAAATAAATTCGTAAACTTTCTCCGCACCTTCATACGCAAGGTACACCCCTCCAAAAATAAGTATGATGGTAATTGCAGTCGGAAGATAGGCACTCAATAAAAATGCGATGGGGAGAATGATCAGTTTATTTAAAAAGGAACCTTTGGTTATGGCCCAAAGCACAGGAATTTCCCTACTGGACAAAAAGCCAGTGGCTTTTTCGGCATTCACGGCCAGGTCGTCTCCTAAAATACCAGCTGTTTTTTTGGTCGCAACTTTGCTCATTGTTGCCACGTCGTCCATTAGTGCGGAAATATCGTCCAAAACAGCAAAAAAACCTGAAGCCATATATGTATTTTATGGTTAAAGAAACTTCATTGATCGGAAGCAAAATAAACAAATCCCTGCACAATGGCACATTAAAAAATCCAAAAAGCAGCTCGCTTGTGATGTTATTGGACCCCTTCCAAGGATAACAAAGTAGTGACCCAAACAATGACGGAAGAAAGGAAGATTCCAATGGTATTGGCTGCAAAGGCCTCCCGTTTTTTCATTTTAAAAAGGTATGCAGCAATAGTACCCGCATAGACCCCGGTACCGGGCAACGGAATCATCACGAACAACACAATGCCCAAAAAACCAAATCGTTGTATCTTTTTCCCAGATCCTTTCTTGGCCCTTTGACCCACAAACACCGCTGACTTTTTATAAAACCTCCACTTGACCAAGTATCTGTTAATGTACTTCAAGAAGAGCATCATTAAAGGAAACACCAACACATTGGCCAAAAAGCAGGCTATGAACACAATATATTCATTTACTCCTTGGTACAAACCGAAGGGAATGCCCACCTTGGCCTCACCGAAGGGGGAAAGGCTCCAAAGTATCGCTATGATCAAATCTTTGTGCAAGGAATACCAATTTTTTAGAACCGACAAACCTAGTGAGGAAATTGTTTATGTGCACTTTGGGAAACCTTAAATATTTATTAATTGTGAGTTCTGGACAAAACCACCAATATCCAAAAACATACAACTAGTTTACCATCAGGTTAACAGTTTGTAAAATATACTTTTTTCGATTGAAGCATTCATATAGTTTTCTAATTTTGGTAAAACCACCGTCATGAAACTCCAACCTTTCTTCATCACTTTTTTTGCAGCGGCCTGTCTTTTCGCCCAAGAGCATTCCCACACAAGCTCTAGAGCGATTACATTTCCTGATGTTCCTAACTACACAACCTTAAAGACCGATTTACACCAACACACCGTCTTTTCCGATGGAAATGTATGGCCCACCATTCGGGTGATGGAAGCCTTACGGGATAATTTGGATGTGATTTCACTCACCGAACATTTGGAATACCAACCCCACTCGGCAGATATTCCACATCCAGACCGAAACAGATCCTTTCAGTTGGCATTGGAAGAGGCCAAAAATCACGATCTATTGATTGTCCATGGTTCCGAAATAACCCGTGGTGCCCCCATGGGCCATAACAATGCCATTTTTATCGAGGATGCCAACAAATTGTTGAATGAAAAGGCCGAACCTGTTTTTGCCGAAGCCAAAAAACAAGGTGGGTTTATCTTTTGGAACCATCCCGCCTGGTATGCCCAATCGCCCAAGGGGACCCCCATTTTGAGCGATTTTCAAAAAGAGCGAATCAAAAATGGGGAGCTGCATGGTATTGAGGTCATCAACACCGGGGATTATGCCGAAGAATCATTGGCCCTTGCCTTGGAAAACAACCTGACCATTTTGGGCACCAGTGACATCCATGGACTTATTGACTGGGATTATGTGGAAAAAGGACACGATCGCCCCATCACCTTGGTCTTTGCCAAGGAAAGATCGGAAGCGGCCCTGAAAGAAGCTTTGTTCGCCGGGCGGACGGTGGCTGTTTTTAATTCGCTTTTGGTAGGGAAGGAAGAAAACCTGATGCCCTTGCTCAAGGCCTGCATCCTTATTGAGGAAGCAAGGTACATTGACAAGACATCCATTTTAAAAGTGACACTCAAAAATGTGTCCAGCAGCGATTTGATTTTCGAAAACCAGATGCCCTACACCTTTTATTCCAGTTCCCCAGTATTTACGGTTCCCGCTGAAGGCACAAAAACCCTACAAATCAAAACCTTGGAGGAAGTGCAATCGCTTACTTTAAGCTTAAAGGCGTTGGGTGCCTATATTGCGCCAAAGGAACATCCAGCCGTGGAATGGGAAATTGAAATTAGGGTTGAATAAAAAAGAGAATTGATCAGGCTACTGAGAACAGGGTTGACCCACCGTTGATCTCGCGATCAAAATCGACCCTAATTTTTTCAATCAAGTTCCGTGGAGTTTTATCGGAAATCCAGACCCATCGATTCTTCAGGTCCACATCAAAATGAAAGCAAGAGAAGTCGCCGCTGAAATCACCGCCCAATTTAGACAATAGAAATTTCATGATTTTGGGGCGCAAACGATATTCCATATCAATGCAGGCCTTTTTGACAGCCTGGTCATTTTCTCCGGAAATCACCCAATTAAATTTCACGTTCTCGGTACACTAGGACGAACAATATACTAAAAAATAACATATCGTTAACCCCTCATTGAAATACATCGACAAAAGGTATTATTCTTCGCCGTCCACATATTTTTGGAGGTAGGCAAAACGCTGTGTCAACTTGCCGTTCTTTGTCATTCGCGCCCGCTCCAAAATACCATCTTCATCATTATTGAAAAAGGCGGGAATCACATATTTGGTGAAAGCTTCGCCAAATCCAATACTGGCATCGCGAGGTAATTCGCAGGGAAGGTTGTCCACGGCCATAACGGCAATGGCATTGGTGTTTTTGTAATCCGTTTCTTTTTCGGAAACAGGGTCATAGCCATAAACAGGGTCGGCTATGGTGGAGGGTTTTATGGTCGATGCCACCGGGCCATCAATATCGCAACTAATATCGGCCACAACTTTTATCTTGAAATCGGGCTGTTTGGCATCCTCTCGGGTGTATAAAAACGGGGCACCATCGCCATAAAAATGTCCGGCAATATAAAAATCGGTCACCTCGGCAAAACGGAAAAAATTGGATTTGTATTCCTGTGGATTCTGAAAAAAATCGGCTTTATTGCCCCGAACACCATCTTTACGCTTGTTGTATTCGGAGGCATCAATCTGGCAATAAACAGGTTCGGAAAAATCCTCCTTTAAATAATCTACCACATTGACTTTTTTAAGCCCCAAGGCATCCAGCATTTCTTTAGCACCATTGCCTACCCTGCCCTTCCCGGTCAAAAGAATCTTTATGTTGGGCAGTTTTATTTTTTTGAGTTCCGCAATCAATGCGTGTTGATCTTTTAGGGTTTCGGCCTTGGGCAATTGGAACAGATCATATTTTAGACCATAGGTACGGATTCCGTTGTAAGCACCGACGATGCCCGCATATCGGCCAAAGGCCACCAAACGCTGCCCATTGGAAGCGGTGATGACCTCATGGTCGTACAGTTCAATGTTCTTGGCCAGAATAGCTTGGAGCAAATCCCGGTTGTACGGTTGTTTTTTAATGGTGTGCGAGAAGAAAAAATACTTTTTATGGGGAATCAGGGCATCGATGGGCACTTCCTTTACGCCGAGAAGCACATCGCAATTTTCCACATTGTCCACTACTGGGACACCTTTTTCCCTGTATTCTTCATCCAAAAACACCCGAATGGGCGAAGTCTCCACAAGAATTTCCGCCTTGGGGAATGTGGAAAGGACATTTTGGCACTCCGTTGGAGACAGGACCACTCTGCGGTCTGGCGGATTTTTGCGCTCCCTGATGATTCCGAATTTCATAAAACCGATTTGGTATAATTGTTGACCAAAATAAGGGTATTGGGCAGATGGCGCAAACTTTTTATCTTTTGATGGATATAGTTACCTTTGCCGACTGCGTTAGGCATTTCGACTGCGCTCAATGTGACAAATTGTGGTTTATAGCGTTAGGGATAGAGGCAAGTACCGTGTACAGCCGATAGCCCGACCAAGATATTGCGAAGCAAAGTCTTGGTAACGCCCATAACGCGGAAAGCGTTCTTTGATAAAAAAGTGAGAGATTCCTGCCTTCGCAGGAATGACATTATGGGGCCGACCGGTTTTGACAGCAAGACCAATGGCGATGTAAGCATGCCGAGCGCTGGAATACAGCTCGTTAATCTCATGTTTCACACTTTTAATTGGCGATAATAATTACGCTCTTGCCGCATAATCTGAATTATAGTAGGATAATGCCTCGTCTCCGCTAGGCGGAGAAGCGAGATGTCCCTTGGTAGCCCTTGTTGACGGCGACCTTTTTAGGGGCACCAGAAAAGTCAACACAAGGGTGTCCGTTCGCTTTGACGGCACCTCTAAAACCTAAAGAAGCTAAGTGTATATTGGGCCGTATCTGGTCAGGTATGCATCGAAAATGAAACAGATACTAAGCATGTAGAAAGCATGGTTATTGCTTGTTTGGACGAGGGTTCGAATCCCTCCGGCTCCACTAAAACACCATCAAAACAACACATCAAACCTGTAAATTACTGATTTACAGGTTTTTTTATTTTATTTGGTTTCATTAAAACTCAAATAATACCATTAAAAAGGTTACTTATTCGGTGAGCATAAAACACTAAACAGCCATACAACCCTTATTTATTGAAGCCACAATAGGTGGGCTCTAATCTTTATAATGCTACCCATCAAACTGGAAAGTTTCTTCGCATTATTAAAATTCTCAGCTATGTTCGGTGAAATGTTCCATAGATCTAAATTTTTAAGGGTTTGTAGATTCCCGCATCTTAAGGACAGGTTTTCTACAATATATTCACAACCTTAGTGTATTGGTGTTCCTCGAAGTTTTTCAAAGGCCTCATAAGTTCTATCCACTTTTTCCTTCGGTGTGGTTTCAAACTCTTTTTCGGTTACTTTGTAATATGCTTGTAAACTATCCAGTTTTTTGTGCATTGCGGTTATAACATTTTTATATTCTTCATCTTTGATGGCATTGTGAATCTCTTGTGGATCCTTATGAAGGTCGTAGAACTCCCACTGATCTATGTCATCATAAAAGTGAATGAGTTTGTACCTGTCTGTCCGCACCCCATATTGTTTTTTGACCATGTGGAATGCAGGAAAGTCATAATAGTGATAATATATAGCGTCCTTAAAATCCTGTTTGGTGCCTTCCAACACCTCCCGGAAAGATTCGCCTTGCATATCCGAAGCATATTGTGAGCCTCCTGCCAAATCCAGAAAAGTTGGTGCAAAGTCCAAGTTTTGAACCAACGCATCGATGCTGGTGCCTGGTTCAATCACTCCAGGCAATTGCATCAGCAAAGGCATTTTCAAGGATTCTTCGTACATAAAACGCTTATCGAACCAGCCATGCTCCCCCAAATAAAAGCCCTGATCGGAGGTATAGACGACCAAGGTGTTTTTATCCATCCCCGTTTCTTCCAAATAATCCAAAATCTTGCCCACTCCTTCGTCCACAGCCTTTACCGTGGCTAAATATTCGTGAAGATAACGTTGGCCCTTCCACTCTGCCAGTTCCTTTCCGTGGAGATTGGCTTCCCAAAAGGCATTGTTCTTGGGTAGATAGGCCTCATTCCAAATTCTGCGCTGCTCCGGGGTCATGCGGTCAAAATCAGTGGTCCACGGGTTGTGTGCCAGTTCGGTACTGCCGAAACCGTCGCTCAATTTCAGGTCGTGCCCTTCGTACATATCCTTGTAAATGGTCTGTTGCTGTTCGGCAGCCGCCTGTTGGTTCTGAAATTCTGGAAAATAGGTGTCCGGCAAAGGAAAGGTTATCGAATCGTACACATTCAGGTGGCGCAAAGCGGGCATCCAATTACGGTGTGGAGCCTTGTGGTGTACCATCATATAAAAGGGTAGTCCGGTACTGTCCCGCTGCTTCAACCATTCCAAACTTTTTTCTGTGATCAAATCCGTGGCATAACCTTCAACTACAGTGGTATCCTCTCCTTGAATAAATTCAGGATTATAATAGTTCCCTTGGTCATTAAGAATCTCCCAATGATCAAATCCTGTTGGTTTTCCATACAAGTGCCATTTTCCGATCATGGCGGTTTCGTAACCCAACTTTTTCAATTGCTTGGGCAGGGTGGGTTGACTGCCATCAAACCGTTCCCCGTTCATCCGAAAACCATTGATGTGGCTATGTTTTCCAGTGAGAATCACCGCCCTGCTCGGGCCACAAATGGAATTGGTGCAAAAATTATTCTGAAAAATGGCCCCGTTCTTGGCGATTCGGTCAATGTTTGGTGTCGGTGCCAATTTTCCCAGTTTATGCCCATATGCGCTGATGGCCTGAAAGGCATGATCGTCCGACATAATGAAAATAATGTTCGGAGGTCCTTTTGTTACCTCTCTCTCTGGTTTTTCTTGTTCTTTGCAGGCCAAGACCAATAGCAAACCTGCGAAAATCAATCCAATTCGCATATCATTCTATTTTAAGGTGAATGTTTTGGAAAGTTGGGCATCTGAATCGGTGCCCACAAAGACTTCAAACTCCCCGGGTTCGGAAACAAATTCCAAGGTGCTGTTATAAAACTTCAAATCGTCGGGAAACAAAGTGATGGTCACCTCTTTGCGTTCCCCTTTTTTCAATAGTATTTTTTGGAAGCCTTTCAATTCTCGTTTCGGTGGAGTTATGCTCCGTACCACGTCCCTTAAGTACAACTGCACCACTTCCTCACCATCATAATCGCCGGTATTGGCTATGGTAACAGTGACGGATATGGACTCACCTTGACCAATCGTTTCTTTGTTGAGTCTTAGGTTGGAATATTCAAAAGTGGTATAGCTCAATCCATATCCAAAGGGCAATAATGGTGAGTTTGGTGAGTCCAAATAATTCGATTTGAATTTTTGGAACTCTTCATTTTCAGGTGCAGGTCTGCCTGTATTTTTTGCACTATGATAAATGGGAATTTGCCCAACATTTCTAGGCCACGTAGCCGTCAATTTCCCAGAAGGATTATAATCACCAAATACCACATCGGCAATGGCATTTCCGGCTTCGACACCTGGGTGCCACACCTGCAGAATGGCCACGGGGAGTTCAAATTCTTCGGGGATGGTCAAGGGACGGCCGCTCATCAATACCAATACTACTGGCTTACCCGTATCCACCAATGCCCTGATGAGCTTCTTTTGACTATCGGGAATGGAAATATCGGTACGGCTGGCCGCTTCCCCACTCATTTCGGTGGCCTCACCCACAACGGTGACAACCACATCCGAAGTCTTGGCCAAATCCAAGGCCTCTTTCAATAGGGCTTCGGGGGAACGTTCTTCAACTTCAATTCGAGGTCCAAATACATTCACTTTTTTTGCAAACTCAGGATCATTGGAAATATTGGAACCCTTGGCATATTGAATATTTGCCTCCGATGCTACATTCTTGAAACCTTCCAGAACGGTGACCGCCAAATTAAAATCTCCCGTAGGCGCCCAAGTGCCCAACATGTTTTCCCTGCTATCCGCCAACGGACCGATCAGGGCAATCTTCCCTTTATTTCCCAAGGGAAGCATATCATTATGATTTTTCAGCAATACAAAGGAATGTGCAGCCAATTTACGGGCCAAGGCCCTATTTTCCTTGGTGAGGATGTCTTTTTCTGGGCGTTTGCTGTCCAAATATCGGTAGGGGTCATCAAAAAGCCCAGAAATATACTTGGCTTCCAACACCCTTCTGCAAGCATCGGTAATTTCTGCTTCGGTCACTTTTCCTTCATCAAAAGATTTCTTCAAAGTGGTCAAAAACCCTTCCCCGACCATGTCCATGTCCAATCCGGCCTTTAATGCCAATGTGGAAACTGCCTGAAGATCACCCAATCCATGGGCAATCATTTCGTTGAGCGAGGTATAATCCGAGACCACAAACCCATCGAATCCCCAACGCTTGCGGAGCAAATCTGTGAGCAACCATTTATTTCCGGTCGCCGGAACACCATCAATATCGTTAAAAGAGGTCATGACACTGGCAGCTCCTGCATCCACAGCGGCTTTGTACGGTGGCAAATATTGATTGAACATTTTTATTTTGCTCATATCCACGGAATGATAATCGCGCCCTGCTTCTGCCGCGCCATAAAGTGCAAAATGCTTTACACAGGCCAATAGGGTATGCGCAGCGGCCAAATCGCTGCCCTGATACCCTTTTACCATGGCTTCGGCAGTTTTGGAACCCAAATAGGGGTCTTCCCCTGCCGTTTCGGCAATGCGTCCCCAGCGCGGGTCACGGGAGATGTCCACCATGGGGGAAAAATTCCAGTTGATGCCGTCCGCAGTGGCTTCCCGAGCAGCCATTTGGGCGGCTTGTTTCATTAAATCCATATCCCAACTGGCCGACAATCCCAAAGGGATTGGGTAGGTGGTCTTGTATCCATGGATGACGTCGGAACCAATGAGCAACGGTATGCCCAAACGACTTTCCTTTACGGCAAGTTCCTGTGCCACCCTGACCTTATCGGGTCCGGCCACACCGAAAAGTCCGCCCACTTGACCTGCCTTGATCTTCGCCTCCACATTTTTGCTCACCACTTCACCTGTGGCCACACCTCCCCCAGGGGTCAAAAGGTTCAATTGGCCTATTTTCTCTTCCAAGGTCATCTTCCGTAAGAGGGCTTCCACTTCGGGAATCCTTTCTTGTGCGTTGATTGTCCACATTGATAATGTGACAATTGCCAGTAATAATTTTTTATAATACATAATCGGGTCGTTTCTGATATAATCGTCCTAAGCTGCCACCAACAGGGTTTTATTGACCCCACAACCGTGGAGAAAAGGATTACTGGATAGCTTCTGGCTTCCTTAAAGTCTTTGGGGCACATCAATGCCATACCCTAAGGTATCGTTTACCTCAACACGTATTTTTGCCCCATATTTTGATTACCGTTGGTCCGAAACCCATGCAGAAGCAAAAAAAAGGGCTAATACGAACTGTTCTGTCTTCATTTTAAAATCCGAGTTTTGATAAGCCGGCCTGTACATCCTCATTGGCCATGAACAGGTTCCAGAGCAGCCCTGTACGATGGTTCTCAATCATAATAATCTGAGGCCCTTGATCAATGGCCAAATAGGCTTCTGCGACCCAAAAGTTATATTCTGGGCTAAAGGCATCATAAAATCCGGCAGGCCCCAACAGTTTATCCTTGTTTTTATAAAAATAGTGCATCGCCTTCAATGACTCCTGAGGGGTGTAGGGAATGGAACTTATGGCCGCAGTGGGGGAAATTACCCCTGTGTCGTTGGACGGACTGTGGGCATTGTATCCTATACTTCCATCATTATTTCTGGAATAGCTGGCTGTTAAGCCCCAGCAATCCTCTCCATAGTCCTCAAAATCTTTGGGATTCTCCACACAATAGGCATAATTGATCTTGGAATGGTTGACGTTTACATCCCAATAATCCACATATTCATCCGAAAGCCCACTGGGATCAAGTCCCAAATAGGAATAATGTGCCCAGAACAAGGGGCCACCAAACTGTTCAGAACCGTTATGCTTTACCAGAAGAGGATAACCATATTGGGTGTTTGATGAAACTATACCCCCGCTGGAGGCCCATCCGCTTGTGTATACTTCTTTGGAAATACTGTAATCAGGTGACGCCGCCGCCATGACGTAAGCTATCAGTACTTCGTTGTAGCCCTTTAGTTGAAGATTGATGTCAAATCCATAATTTGGGCTCCAGTGCCAATACAGCACATTTTGTCCTTGTGTGTACCAATCCCACTCCACTCCTTTCCAAAGTTCATCGGCCTGTTGTGCCAGGGCTTTTTCTTCATCGGAGCCATTTTTAAAGTATTCCTTAATGCAAATCAATCCTTGGGTCAAAAAAGCGGTTTCCACGAGATCACCTCCATTATCCATAGTGCTAAACGGAATCACAGAGCCACTTGACCCATTGATCCAATGGGGCCATGCACCATGAAAACGATCTGCATTTTCCAGAAAATCCATAAGGGTCGTCAATCGTTCCACACCTTCGGTCCTGGAAATAAAACCCCGTTCGATCCCCACCAAAATGGCCATAAGGCCAAAGCCTGTGCCACCAGCGGTCACCACATGGGCATCCCTGCTGGGGTCATCGGGATGGTACCTTTCCCTTGCCCCTCCAGAGTTTTCTTCGGCAAAATCCCAAAAATATTTGAAGGTTTCTTCCTGGGTCAAGTCCAAAAGTTCTTCATCGGTAATGGTCGGGGTATCATTGTCATCGTTATCATCAACATCGTCATCCGCACCATCATCATCATTATCATCCCCGCTTGGAATTTCAGTGGGAATGGGCTCATACGTGTAGTCATCGCCCCCTCCACAACTGCTTACCAGTATCAGAAGAAACAGGAAAAAAAAGGGAGTTTTAAGCATCTTCATCCATATAAGGGCTCTCAAAGCCCAATTTTTTAAGTCCTTTCTGTACATCCTCATTGGCCATGAACAATTTCCACAGGAGACCACTTCTATAATTTTCAATCATTACGGGAATAGGCCCTTGATCTATGGCCAAATATCTGGGCAAAAACCATTTGTCCTCTAGACTAAATGCATCATAAGGGCCGTAATCTCCTACCAAACTGTCCTGCTCGGTGTACATGTATCGTAAAAACTGCATGCTCTCCTTAGGTGTGTAGGGCATGGAGGAAAGTGCGGCCGTTGGCGAAATCACCCCTAGATCCATACCCGGCCTATGGCCTGCATATCCATTTATGGAGTAACTTGAGGTCAATCCCCAGCAATTTTCCCCATAGCCTTCATACCCTTTAGGATTGTCCACTGCATATTTGTAGTGGATCATGGCATGGTTGGTATTGAGCTTCCAATAGTCCCCGAATTGATCGGTAAGACCCTTTGGGTCCAATCCCAAATAAGAATAATGTGCCCAGAAGAGCGGCCCCACGGGAGCGTTGTCATGTTCGTAGTGGTTGAGTTCCGTTTCCAGCCCATAATAGGTAGTATCCTTGGCAATTGCGCCATCAAGTGCCCATCCCTTTTCATAGACGCTTTTGTTGATGGAGTGTGTAGGCGATGCAGCTGCCAGCACATACATGATCAGGCATTCGTTGTAGCCTCCAACGGGAAAGTTCATCTCCCATTTGTATTCGGGACTCCAGTGCCAATAGAGCACATCTTCCCCGTTTTTGGTGTACCAGTCCCACTCGACACCTTCCCAAAGCTGCTGGATTTTTTCAGCTAGTTTTTGTTCCCGCTCATTGCCGTCTTTAAAATATTCCTTTACGGCCAAGAGACCCTGTACAAGGAAGGCGGTTTCCACAAGATCACCACCATTGTCCTTTCTGCTGAAGGGAGACACTTTTCCCGATGGCAAAAGCCAATGGGGCCATGCGCCATGAAAGCGGTCCGCTTTTTCCAAGAAGTCCACGATTCTCTCGTAGCGTTCCAAGGCTTGTTCGCGGGTGATGAAATTGCGTTCCACCCCTACCAAAATTGCCATAAGGCCAAAACCAGAACCGCCCGTGGTGATAATATCCTTATCGTGGTTGGGATAAACATTATCCATATGAAAACGTTCCCTAGCCAACCCTGAAACGGGTTCTGCCCCATCCCAAAAATAATTGAAGGTTTGATACTGAACCGAATCCAACAATTCTTCATCAGAATATGCTTCCTTGTCCGGAGTAGTATCCGCCGAACCTTTGTCTTTTTTACTTTTTTGGCCATTGCACCCCATAACCAAGGATGCAACAGCCAAAACAATTGAAATTAAAACTAACCTCATACAAAATCAACTAACTCAAAAACTTAACTTTTTGATTTTTATTAATCATTCATTACTTCTTGTATTTCCTCTTGGCTCAAGGCCCTATCGAAGAGGTACAACTCATCGATATAGCTTGAATCCGATAGGTGGTCCCATCCAATAAAATTGGGTGCTCCGGAACCAATGGAAAGTATGGTACAGTTTTCCCAACTGATGGTCTTGCCTGTCATATCCCCCATATTTGTCACGGGTTCTCCATTAAAATAGATTTGGGTGGCTGTTTCCGTGACGGTGAAAGCAACGTGCACCCACTCGCCAGCAGCAACATCGATGACTTCCCCATCATTCCATACATCTCCTGCATCACTGCCCACATGAAGTTTTATCCGTTGCGAAGCGGCATCGCCCTCTCTAAACAGCCTGAAACCGGCACTTAAGTCATTGTCGCTACCGTTCATGGGTGGGCCAACGGTAAGGATCCCTGCCCTATCTGGGGCTGGATCTACTTTGTACCAAAAGGCACCACTGAACTGATTGTTGAACAACCCATCGATTGGGAAGGTGAGATACGAGTCTGTTGCACCTGCGTAGGCATCACTTCCCACACTACTTTCCCCGGCAAATCCCGGTGTTCCCTCAACTGTGGGCTCTGTATTGCCATTGGCCTCGGTAAAGGAACCATCAAAAGGCATGTACAGGGTTGACCCATAGTTTTGTGGGGTAACGGAACCACCGGCCACTGCGGCCACTTCTTCTGGCGTGAGTGCCTTGTTGAAGAAACGAAGATCGTCTATGGTACTGTTGTCCGATAAGTGATCCCAATAACTGAATGTTGGGCCTCCCGATCCAATTGTAAAGGTTTCACAACCCGTCCAATCAATGGGAGCCGACATGGCCGATGAAAGCACTTCGGTACCGTTAAAGTAGATGGTGTTCTTATCACTGGCTATGGTAAAGGCAATATGCACCCATTCCCCAGCGGCAACAGCGATGACATCTCCATCGTTCCAACTTTCACCAGCTCCTGTTCCCACATTGAGTTTGATGCGTTGCTCATTGGCATCTCCTTCCCTGAAAAGCCTGAACCCTTGGAAACGATCCACCTCATCATCACCGATCACAATAATTCCGGCTCGTGTAGGGTCCGCCTCCACTTTGTACCAAAACGCACCACTGAATTCGGGTGTAAGCAATGCTTCATTGGCCGGGTATTCAATATAGGAATCCGTAGCACCTGAATAGGCTTGTTCCCCTACCTGACTTTCATCGGTGAAGCCGGGACTACCTACTGGATTGGCCGCTCTACTTCCCACCAAATCAATATAATCCCCATCAAAGGGCATATAGAAAGACTCGCCTGGATATTGTGGCACATATGGATTAAGTGAATTCAACATAATCTGGATATCACTATCCGTCAATGCCTTATTGAAAATTCGCAATTCATCTATTTCACTATAATCTGACAAATGGTCCCAGTATTCAAACGTAGGTCCTGAACCTCCAATGGTCAATACCTCACAACCTGTCCAATCGATAGGCGAAGTCAAATCTGCGGAGAGCATTTCAACTCCATTAAAATAAATGGTTGTCTTGGTTTGGGAAATGGACATGGCCACATGGACCCATTCACCGGCCGTGGCATCAATCACACCACCATCATTCCAACTTTCGCCAGCTCCGGTTCCCACATTCAGTTTGATGCGTTGTTCATTGGCGTCTCCTTCCCTAAACAATCGGAAACCTTGGAAACGATCTTCGGCATCATCGCCCACAACCAAAATTCCCGCTCTGTTGGGTGTTGGATTTACCTTGTACCAAAATACCGCACTGAATTCCGGGGTCTTTAAGCCATCCAAGGGAAAGTTCAGGTAGGAATCCTGCGCTCCTTCATAGGCGTCCGAGCCAACATATCCATCCCCATTAAATCCAGGTGAACCTACTTCCTCTGGTTGTTGAAAGCTTATAAGATCCATAAACTGACCATCAAAAGGCATATACATTACTTCACCATCAAACATGGTTTGATAAGGTGGTGACTTGGAGAAATTGACTTCCTCGGTAGATGATTTGCCTTCAAGATCTGATGCTGTTACGGTAAGTGTGTAGTCCCCATCGCCCAAATTATCATACGAGAACTCTTTGAGCACTATTCTATAATCCGTGAACGAGTTGAAACTGGCAATTTGCGTACCGTTCAACATCACCTTGATATCTTTTACCTCAATATCATCCGTAACTTTAAGGTCAATATCAAGGCTTGTCACGTCTTCAAAAACCTGTATTAGGGTTCCCTCCGTGGGGTAATTTATAGTAATCTGTGGGGCTGATTCATCAGCTCCGGCGGCCACTTCCGTAATCGAGTCTATACCTTGGTCACAAGCCACAAATGACAATGCTGTCAATGCGCTCAATAGTATTTTACCTATGCTTTTCATCTTTTTTCTTTTTGTTTTTTTTGGTCCCTCTTAGTTTCCAAGAATTGGAAATTGGTCTACCTGCGACTGTGGATAAGGCAAGAATGTCTTATCGGCAGTAAATGTTCTTCCATCGTAGTTCAACTCGTCCAATCGGCCAAGTCGAATCAAATCAAAATAACGTTTCCCCCACTCCATGCTCAGTTCGGCATATTTCTCGGCGATAACTTGATCTGTGGTGACTCCTGACAAACCGGTCAATCCAGCTCTGTCCCTGACCAAGTTTACGGCTGCATCCGCACTCATTCCAGAACCTGTGGCCCCATGGGTCAAGGCTTCTGCATACATCAACAATATTTCTGCATACCTAATAATGATGAAATTTTTATTGCTGCCGTAGGCGGTTCTTCCGGGTATGAGCTGATTGGAGGGCAGATAGTGCTTGCCGCTGGCAAACAAGGCCCGAGCATAATCATTGATCACATCCCCATCCCTTGTTGTGTTTGATACAAAGCCTGGTAAGCTTGCATAGTTGGGGTCGGTCTGAATTTCTGCAATGCCGCGATCTGTGAACAATACACTGGTCTCCAAACGAACGGTTTCATCCCGATCCAACATAAACTTGATGAACTTCATACTGGGCTCAAAGAAACCCCAACCACTACCGGCCCCGGCTACGGCCGGTGTCCAGTTCTGTGGACCATAGGGATCATACAAATGTGCCTCGCGATCACCCTCGCCCTGTCCAAAATCTGAATATTGCATGCTCAGCAAAATCTCATCTGAGAGTTTCCCCGGGGTTTTGAACAATTCATAATAGTCCGGGAACAGGCTAAATCCTCCAGAATTGATGATATCGGCACAGGCATCCGCCACAATTTGATAGTTTTCCAATTCTTGATTGGCCAATGCTTTAACGGCCAGTGCTGTATACACTGTGGCCCCGCCCGGAATATCGGTACGTTCATTGGGCCTCATATCGGGCAAATGCGGAATTGCCTCATCCATCTGGTCTGAAATATGTTGCATGACCTCATCCTGTGTAGGCACTGTTTCCAATTCCTTCAATTCATCTGTATTGGATGATGTCGGGATAAAGACATCTCCCCATGTTTGGGAAATGTGGAACAACATTATGGCGCGGAGCACTTTAATTTCGGCAATGTATTGGTTGCCCAGTGTCGTGCCTTGATCATCGGCAAATTCCAAATACCTTTCAATCTGTTCCATGGCGGTATGGGCAGAAATAATATCGGCATACACATTTTCCCAGAGGGAATTGTACATCCAATAATCCTTGTTGTAATTAAAAAGGTCGGTTTCACCATAATCCGGTTGATCCCCCAAACCTCCTGCATTAACATCATCTCCCCTTACGGCAATGAGCAGAGGCTGTTCCCAACCTCTTGATTGAAAGGCTTCGTAAGCTCCCACCAAAGAGAGTACCATGTTCTCTGTTTGGGTGAAATCAGTTCCCCCGGCAAAGTTGTTGTTCAACTGGGGTTCCTCCAATTTATCCGAGCACCCCAAGGCCAATAACGCAAATATGGCGAGGAGCGATTTTGTTTTAAGTTCTATAAATGGTCTCATAGTATTTTTTTAAATTTTTACGTTAACTCCTATTGTGTACACTGCAGGAATGGGATATGTCTGGTTATCCACACCATTGGAAACCTCTGGATTGAATCCGTTGTAGTCAAAAAAGGTAAATGGCTTTTCGGCGGTGGCATATATCCTGATCTGTGGCACCTTATCCATACTGCCATCTTTATTGATAGTGTAGCCAAGGGTTATGTTCTGGACCCTGATAAAGTCTCCGTCCTCCACAAACCAATTGTTCAATCTTTGGTTCCATGACTTACGTATTCCCTTGGAAGAAGGGTAGCTATTGGTGGTTCCCTCACCATGCCAACGGTTGATGGCAAAATCGCGATCCCAGTTGGTATCATTGGTAAAGATGACCTCTCCCCGTTTCCTGTTCAAAATGGAGTTCCCTCCCTGGCCCACGGCACTTGCAGAGAAGTCCCAAGCTTTGTAGTTGAGGCCAATGTTAAATCCGAATGTGTACGTGGGAAGGAAAGAGCCCAAAACGGTTCTGTCATCATCGGTAATATCCCCATCGCCATTAATATCCCGGTAAATGAAATCGCCCGGTTCCAGATTGTTTGCAACGGCAACGGGATCTGCCTGAACCTGTGCGTCATTCTGATATACCCCAATGATTTCACGGCCATAGAAGGCAAACAGGGGCTCACCCACAATGGAGCGCTGTCTGAACTCCGCAGTTCCGGCATCCAAGAATTGGGCATCGCCCAAATTCAGAACCTCGTTCTTCAAGGTTCCCAAATTGGCTCCAACCGTATAGCTAAAGTCATCGGATACACGTTTGTTCCAGTTTAGGGCAAGCTCAAAACCACTGTTGCGTATCTCTCCGATGTTTTGTCTTGTGGTCCCTGGAATAAGCACCCTTTCAACAGGTATCACCCCTTCCTTGGTATCCCTGATATAATAATCGGCCTCAATGGAAAGATTGTTGTCAAACATACGGGCCGATAATCCAATGTTCAGTTCTTCAGTGGATTCCCATTTTAAGTATTCAAAATCATTTCTTGTAAGAATGCCGCTAAACGGTATGTCTCCCAAAGCTGTGGTAACGTCCTCAGAAGTAATGGAACCAGAACTGGCCGGCACATTATCGTTACCGAGTTCACCCCAACCTCCCCTTAGTTTAAGATAGGTCAACGTATTGTTGTCTGGAAAGAAGGCTTCTTCGGAAAGCACCCAACCTGCACCTATTGTTGGGAAATAGCCCCACTTTTCTTGGTATTTGTTGGTACCGTCCGCCCTGAAGGTCCCGTACAGCAAATACCGGTTGTCAAAATTATAGGAAATCCTACCAAAATAGGAAAAACCATATTCCCTGGCACCGCCATCCGTAGTAAATCGTGTGCCATTTTCCTCTATTGTAATCTGATCTGATGGTATCTGGTCTATAAAATAGGCCTCTGGCCCTGTCAATGGGAAATTCAATCCCCTGACTTGGAGAAGCTCAAAGGCTTCATCCCTAAACGATGTCCCCACCATTGCGGTCAGGTTGTGTTTTCCAAAGCTATCGGTGAAGGTCAACGTATTGTCCCAAATTTGGTCAATATTGTTGGTGATCCTTTTTAGGATGGAGCGATCTTCCCGTTGAAAGTTGTTCCCGATGAAATAATCAAAACGCAGCTCCCTTCTATTTACATCCTTAAAGTTATAATTATAGGCGGTCTTAAATTTTAATTTCTCTGGAACCAAATCAACTTCAGCATAAAAATTGGCCAAGAAATTTCTTATTTTTTCCCTGTTTTCGCTAAAATCCATTGTTGGAAAAGGGTTCTGCCCTCCCCGGTATCCCAAATCCTGTGCATTGGCATAGTTTATAGGATATACGTCCGGATCATTTGCCAACATGGGGTCATAAACGGGCAGAATGGGCACAGCATAGTAGGCCAAGCGCCAAGCGGAATCTTCAGCATCAAAACGCGTGGCGTTACTGATCACTGTATTCCCCCCAACTTTTAACCAATCGTTGACTTTAAAATCAATCTTGGCCCTAAGGTTAAAACGCTCATAATCATTCTTCATGGCCAAAATACCGCCTTGTTCAAAATAGTTGGCACCAATGGCATAGGTGGCATTTTCACTACCTCCGGTCATTCCCAAACTATGACTTTGTATTGGGGCCAACCGCATTACTTCGTCATACCAATCTGTATTGACATCGGGAACGTTGGGATTGACCCGGCTTCTGCCATAGCGTTGCATGGCATTGAGGATAAACTGAATATCTGGATCAGATTCGGACTCAACGGCCAGTGTGGTAAACTGCTCGGCATTGGCCATTTTCAAAATATTTTGGGGAACTTGATATCCCGTATATCCATTATATGTGAATTCAGCTTTTTGATTGTACGATCCTGATTTGGTCTCGATCAACACCACACCGTTGGCGGCCCGTACACCATAAATAGCTGCCGCGGATGCATCCTTCAATACAGAAATAGAGGTGATGTCCGCTGGGTTAAGAAAGTCTATGTTGTCAAAGAACATGCCATCCACCACAAACAGGGGCCTGCTGGGATCATCGTTGTCGTTCAAATTATTGTCGTACGATCCAACCCCCCTCACGCGAACGGTTGGGGATTGTCCAGGGCCACCACTGTTCACGATCTGCACCCCGGCAACCCGTCCTTGTAGGGCCTGCATGGGCTGGCCTACGGGTGCGAGATCCAAAACCTCAGAATCCACAGTGGTAATGGCCGAAGTTAGGTCCTTGACCTTCATTTCACCATACCCCACGACCACAACTTCATCCAAAGCCTGGGTATCTTCCTGCAGGGAAACATTTATGGTAGTTTGACCATTAATAGGTATTTCTTGGGTGCTAAAGCCAATGTAGCTGAACGAGAGTGTTCCGTTGTCTGGAATGTTGTCCAAACTGTAATTTCCATCGAAATCGGTTTGGGTTCCAGTTGTAGTACCCATTAAAATAACACTCGCCCCTGGCAAGGGTTGGCCCTGATCATCGGTGACCGTGCCCGAAACCGTGATATTGTTTTGGGCAAAAAGCACTGTTCCAAACAATATGAACGATATTGTTAAAAGTTTGCTTTTAATTTTCATAATTGTGCAAAAATTGAGTTAGATTTTTACTAAATTAATAAAGAGTGGGTTCTCCCTGCCGATGTACCATTACATAATAAATACATCATTAAAATATACCTTAAAATGCCTTGTTTCGCTTGATTTGCAGTAGCATCACCTCAATTTGATGTAAAAAAATTTAACATTGTGATGTAGTGATGATGTAGTTGAAAATAGACAGTAATCAACCCCGTTCAAGGGCCAATTTCCCCATCAAAAGGTTATTAGGAAATTGGAAAGGTTTTCCGAACTGTCCATTTTCAGTTTTTTGCGCAGCCTGTACCGATGTATCTCGACCCCTCGTATGGATATCGCCATTAAGGGTGCAATCTCTTTTGAGGAAAGGTTCATTTTTAGATAAGCACAAAGTTTTAGGTCCTTTGGGGTCAGTGAGGGATATTCCTTTAGAAGTCTTTCAAAAAAGTCCTCATGCAGCTCCTTAAAATTTACTTCAAAGCGTTTCCAGTCTTCGGTGTCCTGTATGGAATTGTTCAATTTTTTGATGAAGGATCTATAACGCTGGGAGTTTGAGAATTTATCTTTGTTCATCAAGAGCATGTTCTTTAGCTCCAATATCATTTCGTTCTTCTTGGCAATATTTAGGGTGGTACTCGCCAATTCATTTTGCTTGAGTCGAACCTCTTTGGCCAATTTTTCCTTTTCCAGTGTGGCCAACCGTTCTTGCTGCTCCTTGTACATCTGCTCTTCCAGTTCCTTTTGCTTGCGGGTAAATTTCCTTCGGTTATACGCCCGCACTGCAATTACTACCAATACTGCACAGATGCCATAGAATATCATACTGATGGTTGAAAGGTACCAAGGTGGTGATATCTCAAAATTAATGACATTGGGAGCCGAAATCTTATTGTCCATACCCGCTGTGGAGACTTTGAAACTATATTCCCCATGCGGAAGGTTCTGGAAATTTATAAACCCGTTATCTGCGTATTGGGTATATTCTTTTGGCCCTTCCAGCTCATAGTAATAACGCGATTCGATGATTTCGGGACAAGACACTTCTATGATTATGGACTGGGAATTTTTATAGGGTATCTCAATGACGTCTTTAACTGAATATGTGCTTTTTTGATCCTTTAGAACGGTTATATCCGGTACAGGAAGGGCGAGCTGGTCGGATTGGCTCTGCAATTTGGAATCGTTGACCTTTGCAAAACCATCACTTAAAGTGATGTAGGATGTGGAATCGTTCATTTTGATGATCTGTTGGGAATCCGGTATCAACCGTTCCCGCAACGGTAGATCTGTGATCATGAGGCTATCCTTCTTTAAATCCGTATAGATGATCGACTTTCTCCCTTCTCCATCAACAAACCAAAAATGACTGTCATCAAAAAACAATAGTTCCTTGTTCTTGTAATCGGAAAATTCATCAAATGGAACAATACGGTCTTCGATTGGATTGTATTTGTACCATTTGCCCTCACTGGAAAACACTATTTGATTTTTGATGTTGTACACCTGTACATTGTATTCACTTGGAGCGCCTTCTTGGTTAAATCTTTGGGTTTGTTCAACTTGTTGATAATCATCATCCAAATGAATCCTATAAAACCCTTTGTATGGATGGGCCACCCATAGAATGGAAGGTGTTTCAAAACACAATTGTTTTATGGGGAAATCTATTCCCGCTATTCTGGTAATCTCCCATTCGCCATTCTGGTGTTTCCTAAACTTTACAAGTCCATTATATGTGCCCTGTATGTACGTGGCATTCTGATCGGGCACCTTTATGATCTCATATCCTCCTGATAATGAAGTCAATAACTTAAACCCATTTTCTTCAACCTTGTATGTCCCGGTATTGTGCCCACAAAGTAAATCGCCCTCGATCTCGGTCAAATCCCACACATGTCCTTGCGAACCATCAACAAATTTCAATGTGTTTCCTTCAAAATAAAAGACCCCTGTATTGCTGCCCAAATACAATTTATCTCTATATGTGGCCATATCGTACACCATTCCCAACGTACCTGAGTAGTCTGTATAGTACATGATGGAATTATTGAGCTTGGCCCTGGCAATTCCATTGTCCAGTCCCAACCATAGGTGATCATTGAAGAGAAGCATGGAAAGCACCGTATTGTTTTGGAGCCCCGATTCACGGTTCAATATCTGGTACGCTTGGGTACCGGCATTGAACAGGTACATTCCATTTTTAATGGTACCAAAGCCAATTTCATCTTTTCCCAAAAGCAACATCTTGTTCAGCTGATGCAGCTTAAGTTCTTCATTTATATCGGGTGTCCAGGGTTGCAGACGTGTCCCATCAAAAAGGTAGCACCCACTTAATTTGGTCCCAACCAAGAGCTTATCCTTGAATACTACCATATCTGTCACTGTTTTTCCCTGCAACAGTTCCTGATTGGGCAACGGGACAAGCTCATCATTTTTGAGTACAAAAAGTCCGCTCAATCCACCAGCAACAATAATCCTGTCGTTGTATTCAATAAAATCAGAAATCACCTGTGGTGGATCCACAACCTTGATCTTATTGCCATCATAGCTATAAATTGATGAAAATGAGCGAAAAAGAACTTTGTCATTAACTGGGAGAATTTCCCAAAATTCCTCACTGGTAAACTCATGATCTTTGATAAGATGTGTCAGGGACGCGTATTCAAGCTCTCCCAACCGATTTTTCTTCCAGTATCCAAATTCTTCATAAGATCCGGTATAAATCCTATCCCCAACGGACTCCACTGATCTAATTATGGTATTGTTGGGCAGTTTGTTGAGATTCCACTGCTCTCCATTAAAATGGAGCAACCCCTTATTATTGGCAACAAAGAGTTCTCCATTGGTATTTACGGACAAATCCCAATTTTTACTTGCCCCCTTATACTCCAATAACCTATAATTATTGATGGGGGGCAATAGGTTTTGCCCATTTACCAACAAAGGGATGAATAAAAAAATACCCCTCAACAGCACAAAAAAGATATTAGTTTGTTTGCTAGACAAAAAGTTGTTTGTTTTTATTCAATATACAAAACTGGCCTCAAAGAAAAGGAATCACAAGTTCATATGCACTAAAAATCTTAGTTGGGCAAACAATCACTTTTAGCACAGGGTCTATGAAGCCAACAGATTGGCCGCACTTTTGATTACTTTTTACGCTGGAACGATGCGACAATACCACTTGTAGCCAAAACAATTATGCTTTTGTTAATATAATTTTCCCTTAAAAAAATTATTTTAAGGAAAATAAAAACCATTCCCTAAAACTCGTGCTGATCAAATTAGCCAAATACAACCCGCTATTGCCCCT
>NZ_LXTT01000070.1 GCF_001683915.1 Allomuricauda sp. CP2A
AATCAATAGAAAATATAAGGTTTCTAAATATGCATTTAGAAACCTTATTAATTAATGCTTTATGGAAATACTAAAAAATTATGTAGGAGGATCTTGGGTGGAAAGTGCGGAAAAAAGCACCACGGATGTAATTAACCCCGCATCTCAAGAAGTGCTTGGTAGAGTGCCATACGGAGCTGCAACTGCCAAAGATGTGCATACCGCTGTGGAGATTGCTGAAAAAGCCTATAAAGAGTGGCGCAATGTTCCCGTGATGACCAGGGTTCAGCCCCTGTACAAGCTTAAGACCCTGTTGGAGGAGCATCGGGAAGAGTTGGCCCAGACCATTACCAAGGAATGCGGTAAGACCATTGGCGAATCCCGGGGAGAATTGCAACGCGCCATTGAAAATGTAGAGGTGGCCTGCGGGCTCCCAACGCTCGGTCAAAGTGAATTTTCCGAAAATATTGCTAGGGGCATCGATGAATTTATGATCCGTCAACCCTTGGGGGTTTGCGCTTGCATTTCACCATTTAATTTTCCAGGGATGATTCCATTCTGGTTTCTCCCCTATGCCATTGCCTGTGGAAATACCTTCATTTTAAAGCCTTCAGAAAAAGTGCCATTGACCATGATGAAGGTCTTTGAACTCATTGATCAGTTGGATTTGCCCGAAGGCGTTATCAACCTCGTTCATGGCGGGAAGGAAACCGTGGATGGACTTTTGGAACACCCCAAGGTAAAAGCCATCAGTTTTGTGGGGTCTACCCATATTGCCAAATACATTTATTCCAAGGGAGCTGCCAATGGAAAACGGGTTCAGGCCCAAGGTGGTGCCAAGAATCCAGTTATCATTCTTCCTGATGCCGATTTGGACATGTCTGTCAAAATTATTGCCGATAGCGTCTACGGCTGTGCGGGTCAACGCTGTTTGGCCGCCTCAAACATCATCACCGTGGGGGATAACGGAAAAGTAAAAGAAGCGCTTTACGAAGCCTCTAAATCACGGTCAACCGGATATGGATTGGATGAGAGCGTGGAAATGGGTCCAGTGATCACTGCCGAAAGCAAGGCCCGTATCTCTGGATTGATTGATCAAGGCGTTAAGGAAGGTGCCAAACTTTTATTGGATGGCCGTGATGCAAAAATTTCCGGCTTTGAAAAAGGTAACTTCATAAAACCCACTATCTTAGAGAATGTTCCCTTGGGCGGAGAAGTGATCAAGACCGAAATCTTTGGACCTGTTATGAGCCTTGTTGAAGTAGGGTCAGTGGATGATGCACTGGACTTCATCAATAGTGGAAGATACGGCAACATGGCCTGTATTTTCACCAGTAGTGGTGCCAATGCCCGTAAGTTCAGAAATCAGGCCAATGCAGGTAACATTGGGATCAACATTGGGGTGGCGGCACCCATGGCCCCTTTTCCTTTTAGTGGATGGAATGAAAGTTTCTTCGGAGACCTTCACGGTCAGGGTAGACATGCCATTGAATTTTTCACCCAGACCAAGATTGTCATTGAAAGATGGCCGAAAGAGTGGTCAAGAAAATTTTAGAAAGGAAAGAAAACATAGACTACATGGCTAAATTCAAGGAAAACCCCATTCACGATTTTGAATTATCAAAATCAGATATAAAAACCATAGGAAAGGATCTGCAAAGGCCAGAATGCATTTTGGCGGAGCCTGATGGATTCTTATGGGCAGCTGATGCAAGAGGTGGAGTAATGAAAATATCACCGGATGGGTCACAAGAATTGATTACCCAAACGGGCTCCGATTTTTTTGAAGCCGCAGACAGTGAAGCAACAAGATATTTGGAAGGAACCTTGCCCAATGGTCTGGCATTTGCTGATAACGGGGATATTCTAATTTCTAATTTCGGCACGGACCGCCTGGAACGCATGACGCGAACGGGGGAAACCATCGTTTTGGCCGATACCATTGAAGGCGAAGAAATAGGCAAGGTGAATTTTGTGTTACGGGATTCAAAAAACAGAATTTGGATAACCATTTCCACCAAAACAAAGAATTGGATGCATGCGCTAAAGCACGACCTAAAAGATGGCTACGTGGCCCGATATGAGGATGGTGCTTTCCGAATAATGGCAGATGGGTTTGGCTTTACCAATGAAATCCGGTTTGATAAAAATGAGGAATACCTGTACATCGTTGAAACCACTGGGGGCTGTATCACCAGAATGCGTCTTACCGAAAATGGGGATTTGGTCGATAGGGAAATTTTTGGACCCACCAAATTGGGGAAAGGGGCCTGGCCCGATGGAGTTGCGTTTGATGCCTATGGTAATTTGTGGGGAACCACGGTCTATTCGGACAAGCTGTTTGTGCTGACGCCGGAAGGGGATATGAAAACCCTCCTCGATGAAGGTGACCCAGCAAAAGTTGATGCCCTTGAAAAGGCATTTTTTAACAATAACGTCACGGAAGATGTTCTGTTTGCCACGGGTCAAGGTATAGCGCCATGGATGGCCAGTGTTACATTTGGAGGGCCAGATTTAAGCACGGTTTATATTGGTTCCCTTAAAGGCAAGAACATTCCCTATTTTAAATCTCCAGTGCCCGGTCTGCCCATGGTGCATTGGAAACAATAAAAAAACAAAAGAAGATTTATGCAACTACCAAAAGAAATGAACGCTCTTGTCCTAAAAGGTGTAAGAGATTTTTCAATAGAGACTGTTCCGGTACCTTCACCCGATGCTGATGAGGTCATCTGCAAGGTGGACACTACTTTCATCTGCGGAACCGACCCCCACATCATTAATGGGGATTTTCCAGGTTTTTGGCCCACCGGATTTCCATTTATTCCTGGTCATGAATGGTCTGGAACCATTGTACAGACTGGGAAAAAATCCGCTGAGCTGGGTTGGAAAGAAGGGGATAGGGTCTGTGGCATCTCACACTGTGGATGCGGATATTGCGAAATGTGTCAAAAAGGAAGGTACAACATCTGCCTTAATTATGGTCACGAAGAAAAAGGACATCGCCAGTACGGCCACTACACCCCCGGAGCCTATGCCCAGTTTATGCGGACTTCGGTAAAGAGCATCTTTAAAGTGCCCGATGGTATGGACCTGGAATATGCCGCCTGTGTGGACCCTTTGAGTATTGCACTCTATACTGTTGAAAGATCAAGGCTGAAACCAGGTGACGACATCCTCATTTTGGGAACCGGACCGCAAGGATTAATGGCCATTCTCTGCGCCAAGGCCATGGGTGCTGGTAGAATTATAGCCGCGGGAAGTGGTGAACGATTAAAAAAAGCCGAGGAATTGGGTGCTATTCCCATCGATTATCGAACCGAAGATGTAGTTTCCAAAGTGAAGGATATGACCCATGGAAGAGGAGTCCCCGCCGTTTTAGAATGCGCAGGAACCGCAAAGTCCATCAACACAGCCTGTTTGGCGGCAAGTAAAGGAGGTGTGGTCTCCATGATCGGAATTCCCCATTCCGATCCTTCGCTTCCCATAAAGCGGATGGTGTTGGAAGAAGTGGAACTGGTCGGGAATAGGGCAAATCCAAATACGGCCCAACCCACCATTGAAATGCTGATGAACAATCGAATTGACCTGACTCCTTTGATGACGCATCGATTCGATTTAAAGGATTTTGCAACCGCATTGGACACCTTTGAAAATAGAAAGGATGGCGCAATCAAGATTGCCACAAAACCAAACGGATAAATAGTAATACTAAAAAAGAACACATGGATAGTAAAGTAATGATTGTAAGTGGTGGTGCATCCGGACTCGGATTGGCCGCTGCCGAGAAATTTGCAGAAAACGGATACAATATTGTCATTATTGATATTGATCAAGAAAAAGGAAAGACCGCAGTTGAAAAAATAAAAGCCTTGGGCAAAGAGGCCATCTTTTGTTACTGCGATATCTCCAACAAAGAACAAGTACAGGATGCTGCCAAAAAGACCAAGGAGAAATTTGGAAGGGCAGATGTGCTGATCAACAATGCCGGATTGGAAGTTCGCGGAAGCATTTTACAATGCACCGAAGATGATTGGGTAAAACTGTACAACATCAACCTAAAGGGAATTTATTATATGTCCAATGCCTTTGTTCCCATGATGGTGGAGCAGGGTGGAGGCGCTATTGTAAATACAGGTTCCATTTTGGGATATCGGGCTGTTGGGGAAAGAGCGGCCTATTCATCATCAAAAGGTGCCATTGATACGCTTACCCGTAGCATGGCCTTGGACTTGGCCGAAAACAATATTCGGGTCAATTGTGTGGCTCCGGGCGCCATTGATACGCCTTTGTTGAGAGGTTCCATTAACGATTCCCCTGATCCAGAGGAAACCGAAAAAGTATTGGGTGCCAAGAGTGTGTTCCAAAGATTGGGTACTTCAAGAGAGGTTGCAAATGTGATGTATTTCTTGGCGTCTGATGAGGCTTCCTTTGTAACTGGAGCAACCTATTTTGTGGACGGTGGATGGTCCATGCTCTAGAAAGTATAGACCAAACCCTGAAAAGGATAAACTAAAGATCTAAAGAAGAAGAAACGCGTGGTGTATTTAGAAGATAAAGATTCCCTTGTTAAAAAGGGCATTACACAATTACTGGAAATCAAAGATGCCGATATCAGGATGCTCAGTTTGCATCAATGCAGGCATGCCATAGACAATGCCATTCATATTGGAGGGGCTTTTTCGGCCACCATTCCCATGGTGAGCCTATTTTATGGTGGAATCATCGATATTGATGTGGAGAACCCAACCTCAATCCAACAAGATCAGTTTGTATTGAGCAAGGGGCATGCGGTGGCCACTTTGGCTTCCATCTATTCCGATTTGGGGTATTTCGACAAAAAGATATTGGAGAATTCCCGATCTATTGAAAGCATCTTAAATGGGCATCCTGGACCTTTATTGCCAGGGGTACATTTGGCTACGGGCCCTATGGGTCAAGGAATGGGGGTTGCGCAAGGAATGGCCATTGCAGGTCAAAATTCCCAGAAATTTGATGTATTTGCCATCACCGGTGACGGTGAACTACAAGAAGGTCCTATTTGGGAAGCGGTAATGTATGCCGGTGCACAAAAGTTGGAGAATTTATGTGTGATGGTCGATAACAACGGCGGACAATTGGATTCCGTATCCCGACTGCACTATCCCTACCATGGCCTTGGGGCAAGCTTTGCAAGTTTTGGCTGGAGGGTCGTTGAGGTGGATGCAACTCGGTACCATGCCGTTTATGATGCACTGCATTCCTTCAAATATGGTGCAAGGGATGGACGCCCCACTGCGATTATCTGTAAATCAACCAAGGGACATGGCGGTTTTTCAGACCAAATGAACAACCACAAGGCCAAAATAGATGATGCTATCCTTGATCAAGAAACTGCCCTACATAAAAAGGCCAGAAAAGAGCGAGAGGCTTACTTCTGTGACTTTTTCAATGCATTGGGACAAGAGGACGGTTATGATGAAATACAGACCACAATACAGAAACATGCGGCTTCCATGGGACTGGAGTTGACCGGAGGCAAGAAGATCAAAGAAGTGAAGTCCAAACCTTCTAAAGTTAAGACCAAAAAGGCGCCAAAACGGGATAAGAAAATTACATATGATTCCAGTGCACTACCTGCGTTGGAAAAGGGAAGTTCCCATGCCGCCCACAAGGTCATTGAAAGTGCCATGAAGGTTTTTGCCAAGGATTCCAGGGTTTTCTCCGTGGATTCTGATTTGGCCTCCACCAGTGGACTTCAGGCCGGGATTGGGTTTGTGGACAAGGCAAGGGCCCATAATGCGGGTGTTGCTGAAGCCAATATGATGTTGATTGGGGAGGCCTTGGGTATTTTGGGCTCCAATGTTTGGGTGAGTACTTTCTGTCCGTTTTTTGATTGGAAAGTACTGAGAAGAATAGCCGTTGGCCATCAAGAACGATTGGAAATTATTGAAGAAAAAGGCTGGCTTTCCGAAGGACATGGCCTTGACTATACCATGTTGGCCACTGCCGCCGATCTGGAAACGCAATCCAATGGGGCTACACACATGGGCAATGACGATGTGCTTGTGATGAATGAAACAGCCCATGTTAAGATCATCAATGTGTCCTGTCCACAGCAATTATTGGGCATTATGAAATGGATTATGGAAGGAAATAAGGGAATCATCTACCTGCGTATTCTTCGGGCTCCATCCGATGTATTGTATGATACGGATTTTATGTTCGAGTTTGGAAAATCCTATACCATTGAACAAAAAAAGAAGATTGATGCCTATATTGTGAGCAGTGGAAGAGGCGTTTCAGAAGCTGTGGAGGCTAGCAAACTTTTGGAAAAGGAAGGGTTGGGTGTAGAGGTTATCGATATGCCTTCAATAGACTCGGATGCTATCCAAACGCTGTATGAATCGGGAAAACCGGTGTTCATTGCAGAACAGAACAATGGGTTTATCTGGACGCATTTTAGAAGAGTGCTTTTTTCAACAAGGGTAACCATTGATACTGCCAATCTGTACCCCATCAATCTGTCCAAAAACGGTGAGATAAACTATGTCCATTCCGGTACATACCCACAATTGGCAGCCCATTTTGGTTTGGATGCGGCAAGTCTCAGCAAAACGATTTCAAAAACTTTAAAATAAATACCATGACCATATTGCATGAAAGTGACGTAGAAGAGGTAAAACACCCGGGAAGGTTTATGCGCTGGCTCGCCAATGAGGACTCTTTGCAGGCAAATAATCTTTCGGTGTGTGTGATTCGGGTAATGCCGGGAGAAGCTGTTAGACCGGCCCATTCCCATCCCAAGAGCGAGGAATTGATATATATTATAACCGGTTCTGGAAAAGTGATGATTGAAAACGAAGTAGGGGATGTACGGGCAGGCTCGGCCATTCTTTTTGAACAGGGAAAGGTGCATATGCTCAAGAATACAGGGGATGTTGAAATGAAGGTGATTTGTTTCTTTGCGCCTGCTACCTCCATCGATAACTACAAGATGTTTGAGGATATTGAGTTTCCAGAATAAGAAATCTGGCATTAAAATACTTCATTAAAAAAGAGAGGCATTTGCCTCTCTTTTTTTCACTTGAACTAAAAAAACTACTAACACAACTAACTCCTACTACAACAGGGGTTATTTTTTATTTCTTATTCCAATAGATGAACGTTCCAGTATTGGTGGAGGTGAGAATGTCCATGGTTCCGTTGTTGTCCAAATCAACGGCATCCACTTCAGATCCAACCCCAGAACGGTTGTGGATCAATTCGGGAACAAATTTTGCCCCTCCAGGTGCATTGGTATCTCGTACCGTTTTGTACCAATACAAAACGGGTGCACCATAGGTGTCTGGATCAAAATAATTGTCCAAATGGGTGAACAAACGTTTCCCTACAATAAAATCCAGTAGACCATCATTGTCCACATCGGCCGAGGTGGCCCCATGAAGTTGGGAAAATGAGACATCTCCTGCATTTTCAAAGCCATAGTCGTCCATAATCATATGGCGGACAAAGCTTATTTCCCCATTTTTTCTTTTTTGCTCGTACCAAGCAAGGCCAAAGCCGTGTGAATTCAAATTGGTGACCACATCAAGAAGTCCGTTCCCATTTACATCGAATACGGCCATATGGCTGCTTCCAATGTTGGTGCTTCGTTTGCCATATCTTCCAAAGGCTACAGGGTGATATTTCCAGGTTTTGGTACTGTCCAATACTTGTGGCTGTTCCCACCATCCCAATGCATTGAGAATGTCCACTCGGCCATCGCCATTAATATCCCCGGTACCAATTCCGTGGGCAAGGGCATGTCCGGCTTCGGACACATTATAGACCGCCCAAGGTTTTGTGGGGTCTTTTTCATCAGGTTTGGCAAAACGCACAAAACCTTTGGCGCCATACACCAATTCTGGTTTGCCATCTTTATCGATATCAGTGAACTCCGTAATCTCACTTTGCCCCCCATCAGGAAGAACGATATAACTTTTCCAACGTTTGTGGGCTCCTTTTGGGTTGATGTAAAGGGTGGTGGAGAAGGCACTGGATAACACATCCGGCCATCCATCGCCATTAAAATCATAGGCATCCTGAACCCGGTTGTAGGCAAATTCTTTGGAAGGTCCTGCGGCAATCGCTGGAAAGATTTCAATGCGATTGGTAAAGTCCGGGCCATGATAAATGTAGGGCCCTGCCACGATATCCACTTCACCATCTTTGTTGAAATCTGCCGTATCCGTTCCCCACGAATAATACATATCGCTTATGGGCTGTATTTTAAATCGGTCTGAAACTTTTTCCAGAGGGGTGTTTTTGATGTAGGCATCCTTGATCATAATGTTTTTGAATTGCACTTTGCCCTTGCCGCCAATGTATAGGGCAACTGGCCCGTAGCCATCTTCATTGGTTTCTTCGCCTGTGGTTCCGCCCACTTCACCACCATCGTTCAAAAAGGAACGGATGACGTTCACATCCATATAACCTTCCAATTGGTTCCATTCTCCTTCCACAAAGTCGGTATTGGGACGGGTAACCGGAAGGTCTTTAGGGGGTTCAGGTCGCTTGTATCCCGAAAAAGAGTTGCCCTCATCTTCTTTGATGGGAGGGGCTATCCTATACCAAATACCACCTGCTCGTGCAAGCTTGGTACGGCTTGTTTCATTTCCCTGAAGGTCAAAACTGATATTGAATGGGGTTACGGAACCATCTGCCGCAATACTGACCAGAACCGCATCGATTTTGTCCCCTTTGTTTTCAAAACGATACAGAAAACCGGTTTCCACGGTACTTTCACGCTTTATTGAAGCTTGGAACGCCACATCCTGAAAGGATTGGTCAAAGCGTAAAATACCGGGTTTGTTGCCGTTCACAGTACCTGTTATGACCCCGTTGTTGGCTGTCCATTGGTTTTCCCCAAAAGGTTTCCATCGCTCCAGTTGAGAACCAGAAAACAAATAATCCGGAACAAAGGTGATGGCCTTTACATCCTGTAGTTTATCCAAATCCTGTGCTTGTACCAGCGTAATCAGAAAAAGGAGCAGTCCAAGGGTACTATATTTTTTCATCTTAATTGTTTTTAATGCCTAATAAAGTTAATCAGGTAAAGCGTATATTACATAACCTCCCTGTGCATCTGGGTCTTCCCCGTTTTCAGGAATTCCGTCACGACCAAACTTGATGGGAGTTGCTGCGGTCACGACCAAGTATTGCTTTCCATCCACTTCATACATGGCGGGTAAGCCTTCGCTGCCTTTTGGAAGTTTGGATTTCCATAATTCTTCGCCATTTTCTGCATCAAAGGCATAGACTCTTCCATCTTTTGAGGTTGAGAAGACCAGACCCGTTGAGGTAATGATCATTCCATTTCTTTGTGCCCTAAGCACACCGGTATTATCGTAGCCTTTTTTTAATGCTTCCAAATCCTGACCCAAGGGTCGTTTCCATTTTACAGTACCGTTATTGAGGTCGTAAGCCATTATTTGGGACCAGGGCGGGTTAATGATATAAGGGAAATTTAAACCCCATTGGTATAGGTAAAGTCGTTCGTGCTCCACTTCAACTCCTTCAGGATATGGCCCACCATATCTACCAGGATTACCTTCCAATATACGGTCTTCAAGACCACCGGGAGCACCCCCTGAAGCCACTACGGGACCTTCGGGAAGTCCATCATCACCACCTCCAAACTGAGAACTGTACCTGCTTGCGCCATCTTCGTCTAAAAACTCATACAAATCTTCTATTTGTTTAGCTGTTAAATCTGTAAAAGCGGGCATATCTCCAAGACCAGAAACAATAATGTTGGCAAAGTCTTTCATACTCATCCTTTCGCTGATGGTGTTGAGAGCAGGGCCTACAAGTCCCTCGCCCTGTTGTCCATGGCAGGCAGCACAATTTTGCATGTAGATTCTCGCATTTCCATAAAAGCCGCCAGTATTGGCTGTTCTTGCCTCGATTTGCTCCAAGGTCAAGAGTTTTTCATAGACTGATGGGTAATCAAGGGCTATAACATAAAGGATGCCTTTATCTGGATTTGCAGCAGTATTTCCCCAATTTACCCCTCCAACGGCCCCTGGTATGGCCAAAGTTTCAAATTTATCGGAAAGGGGGGTAAAAAATCCTGTTTGGAGACTGTCCTTTAACTTACGGGCCCAGTCGGCTCGCTCTTCCTCGGTAAGGAAAATTTCACTAAGATCATCTTCTGTAAACGTTGTCCGGGTAGCTGGGGGCAATACACTGGGAATAGGCTGTGTGGGCCAGGCTTCTTCTCCTTCTACATGGCTTGGGGGCATAGGTTTTTCTTCTATGGGGAACAATGGCTCGCCGGTATGCCTGTTGAATACATAGACCAATCCATTTTTGCCAACAACCGCAACGGCTTCAATTTTTTGACCGTCATGGTTTACAGTGAGCAGCTGCGGAGCAGAGGTCAAATCGTAATCCCATATATCATGGTGAACAGTTTGAAAATGCCATAGGCGCTCACCAGTTCTGGCATCCAGTGCCAATAGTGAATTTCCATAAAGGTTACTGCCAATTCGGTCTGCGCCATAATAATCAAAAGTTGGGGAACCCAAAGGATAAAATGCTATTCCATTTTTTGGATCAACAGTAATTTCTCCCCACACATTTACGCCCCCCACATATTTATAGGCATCTTTTGGCCAAGTGTCGTACCCGTATTCTCCCGGTCTTGGAATGGTGTGGAAAGTCCAGACCAACTCGCCGGTTACAACATTGTAGGCACGCAAAAAACCTGGAGTGGAAAGATAGGATTCTCCAGTACCCGTACCCAATAGGATCAAATCTTCAAAAATCTGACCTGGCGTGCCCGACTGTGCCCTGTTGAGGGTTTTGGGATCTCTATCCAGCCCTTGTCTCAAGTCCACCAAACCGTTGTCTCCAAAAGTGAGAATGGATTTTCCTGTGGTGGCATCAATGGCCTGCAGGTAATTATTAATTTGGAAAAGTAATCTTTTGTCTTTTCCATCTTCGCTTTCCCAATAGTTGATTCCCCTTCGTGCCATTCTGGATAAATTGGCATGAATCCATATTTCTTCCCCGGTCTTGGCATTGAGGGCCACCAAGGAATTATTTTTTGCATAGACATACATGACCGTATCAACCACAATGGGGTTGAACTGATAGATTTTGTTATCTCCGGTGGGATAGAACCAAGCCACTTCCAAATCTTTTACATTGGATTTATTTATTTGACTCAGCTCTGTATATTTTGATTGGTCATTTCCACCGCCGTAATTTCTCCATGTTTTATGCTGGTCGATTGTAGTTGTACCTTTTTCGTGATTGGTGCATGCCGAAGTAAGGCTCATAAGAACCAAGAGAGCTAGGGATCCTATGAACGAGGAGGAGATTGGCAAATCTCCCAATGAAAATGGAATGAATTTGATTTTTTTCTTCATGGTTACGGTCCGGTTAAGGAATGACTCTTTGTTTTGCCTTGTGCAATAATTGTATTGGTTTCAAGGGATTTAGGTGGAAGGAATTTCACCTACATCGGTCTTAAACATAAAAGTTGAAAATTATACACTTTAATTGTAATTGCTCCATTGGTGAAAAAAGGGTATGAAAATTGGATTTCCATACCCTTTTAATTGGTTTTTAGTAACCTGGATTTTGGGTTATCTTCCCATCGCTCAGGTCAATCTCTGTTTGTGGAACAGGAAATATCTCATTTACGCCATCTCGGAAGCCTGCTCCCTTGGCCGTATCATAAGTCTCGGCATAATTTCGCATGACTTCTCCTGCACGGCCTTGACGTACAAGTTCAAAGAAACGTTCAAATTCCTGCCCAAACTCAACACGTTGTTCGTGCCAGATAATTTCCCTAAGGGCATCTTTATTGGTTTCGGTAATTTCAGGAAGTACCGCTTCACCACCTCTTGCCCGAGCCCGTACTTCCTCTAAAGCCCACAAAGCTTCGGCAGTATGGTTGTTTTCGTTGGCAGCTTCTGCATACCAAAGCAATACCTTTCCAAGACGCATATAGATGTCGTCCCTTCCAATTTGAATGGAACCACCCACACGCTCATAGTCTGGGACATAGTATTTTTTGTTCAAATATCCTGTTGTACTGTTTCCAACATTGGCTATTTCCCCATCGGGCATAAGATCACCATTCTGATAGACGGTGTGGCCAAGTCTTGGGTCGCCGTCTTCAAAGCTATCCACAAAATCCTGTGTTGGCAGGTTAAAGCCCCAACCGTTTCTTGCCCTACTTCCAAAAACCGTGGTTAAAATATTTCTCACTGGAGCGGCCCCTTGATCGTGAAGGAACTGTGTCTGGAAAATGTGCTCAACACTATTCTCTCCATCTCTTAGGAACATGCCCAAATAATCTGGATCCAGGGAATATTCTCCCGAGTCTATGACCTGTTTAAAATAAAGTTCAGCATTCACAAAATCATCCAAATAAAGGTACACTTTGCCCAAATAGGCAAGGGCAGCTCCTTTGGTAGCTCTACCACGATCGGCATCACCATAAGCACTTTTTTCTGGAAGTACTTCACTGGCTTCTTTTAAATCTTTGATTATTTGATCATAAACCTGTGCTTTTGGTGTTCTCTCCATATCATAAGACTCTAGTTCTGCATCCAAAACCAGGGGAACATCTCCAAACACCTTTACCAAGTTAAAATAGTACCAAGCTCTTAAAAACTTGGCTTCGGCCAAGTACCTGTTTTTTAGGGATTCGTCCATCTCTATGTCCAAAATTTTGTCTAACACGAGATTGGCCCTGTGTACGCCTATATATTGATTTGCCCATGCAAAACGGGTAGCATCATTATCGGCCGGGATATTGAACAGGGAAACTTGTTGCGCATACAATTGGTCCGATCCAGATTCACCTCCCTTTTCGGTGTCATCTGAAGCCACATTGCCAAGTACCCAATGCATGAATCCGCCATTTCCATAATTACCACAGCACCAATTGTTACCCGTTAAAGGGTGGTATGCTGCCGTCATGGCTTTTTCGGCATCATCAGCAGTTATGTATGCATTGCTTTCCGAAATGGAAGCCAAGGGTTCTTTTTCAAGTATATCTGAACAACTTACCAATAAGGAAGTCAACAAAATTGTCAGTAAATAAAATCTATTTTTCATGATTATCTTTTTCTTTGCTAATTCAATTAACTATAATCCTACTTTTAAACCTATGGTATAAATCCTTGGAACCGGATAAATGGTCTCATCAATACCTACATACAATGGGTTACTGCTATTGTTTGTACCCAATTCTGGATCAAAACCAGGATAGTTGGTGAATGTAAAAGCATTTTGAACCGAAGCATAAATGCTCACTGTTGCTGCATCATTGAAAACATTTTCAGGGAATTTGTAAGACATTTGAATGTTTCTTACCCTTAAATAGGATCCATTCTCCAAATAGTATTCGGATGATCTCATATTGTTATTGGGGTCATCTGTATTGACCCTTGGGACCGTGTTACTGGTTCCGGGCCCTGTCCAACGATTTTCCCATACGTTCCTAGTGTAGTTGAAAAAGTTGGAGCCTTCTGTCCTAAATTTATATCCAGCAAAAATTTCATTGCCTGCAACGCCATTCAACTGCACCCTAAAATCAAAGTTTTTGTAGGAAAGCGAACCATTGAAACCATAGATGAATTTGGGCCAAGGATTACCAATTATGGTTTGATCCTCCGCATTTACAACACCATCTCCGTTCAAATCCTTAAAGCGGATATCCCCAGGGGCCGTTCCGGAACTTTGAAATGCATGGTTGTCCACTTCTTGCTGGGTTTGGAAAAGGCCATCGGTTTCCCATCCATAGAATGAGGCTATTGGACTTCCTTCTTGGGTTACGTTGACCAAACCTACAAATGAAATACGTTGAAAAAGGGAGGAACCAGCGTTGCTCAAGTCAACCACCTCATTTTTGTTACGGGCAATGTTACCTGAGATACTATAGTTGAGTCCACCGGGTGTGGTGTTTTCATATCCCAACAAAAATTCAAAACCTTTGTTCACTACCTCACCCCCGTTAACAAACGGGAAACTTTGTAGACCGGAATATCCGGCAAGAGGCACTTGCAAAAGCATATCTGTGGTTTGCTTATGGTAATAATCAAAAGAAGCATTAACCTTTCCATCGAAACCATTGAAATCAAAACCAAAATTGGTCTCGTCCGTGGATTCCCATTTCAAATTGGGGTTGCCTTGGCCTATTGGGGCCTGACCTCTGTAAACCTCCTGTTGTGAGCCAAAGACATAATTGATGTTAGGTGTGACCAAACTTGCAAAAGCGTAGTTCGGTAAAGAACTTTGGTTCCCCAAGGATCCCCATCCACCTCTTAGCATCAAATTGTCTATCCATTCCGTATCCTCAAGAAATTTTTCTTCAGACAGTTTCCATCCAAGGGAAAAGGAAGGAAAGTACCCCCACTTGTTATTTTCACCAAATCTGGAAGAACCGTCTGCCCGAAAGTTTACCGTTGTAAAGTATTTTCCGGCATAGTTATAGTTCACTCGGCCCAAATAGGAAAGAATACCGTAAGAACCTCCACTACCTTCAACTCGATTTGACTGGGTGTTCAGGTCTAGGTATCTTAGGTTTTCATTGAACGTGGCATTGGCGGGCAAACCTGCACCCTCGGCCAAGACACGTTTGGTTGTGGACTCCTGCGTGGTGAAACCTACCAAAGCATCAATATTATGTTTGCCTGTATTGGCAGTATAGTTTAATGTATTGGCCCAACTGTTTTCATCAAAACGGTTGGTTGTTTCTGTAAGCGAGGCAATATTATTGAAGATTCTGGATGAAATCTCATATTGCGGTGAAAAATTGACATTTTCAGTATCGCCAATGTTGAAGTTGTATTGCGACCTAAAAACAAAGTTTTTTAGGAAGGTTATATCGACATAAACGTTCCCGTTCACTACTTTTCTTTTGGTATCATTATTTGTATAATGAATTGACGCCGCAGGGTTTGTAGAGTTCAATGAAGTTTCAGAATAGCCCCATGAACCATCGGGAAATTTTACTGGAATCTCTGGGTTTGCTGTCAAGGTATTTCCTAAAATGGAACCAAAACTAAATTCTGAGATGTTTTCGTAACTGGAAACACTCGCAGACAAGTTTTGTCCTATGGAAATGCCAGGCGTAATGTCATGTGACGAGTTGATCCTTAGGTTAACCCTGTTAAAGGAAGTACCTTTAACAATACCTTCTTGGTCTGTATACCCCCCTGAGAAGAAATATCTGCTGGATTCACTTCCTCCATTGGCAGAGACCGTTATATTGGTCATTGGGGCCATTTGGAAAACCGCTTTTTGCCAGTCTGTACCCACACCCAGTGCTTCTGGATTATCATAAAGTGGTTCGCCACCTGCATTTACAAGTCCTTCATTGTAAAGGGTTGCGTATTCCGTGGCGTTGGTCACAGGAACATTCCTTTGAATTTGTTGAAACCCTTGGGAAAAGTTGATATCCAATCTAGATTTGCCCGGTCTTCCTTGCTTGGTGGTGATCAAAATTACCCCATTTGCCCCTTGGGCTCCATAAATTGCAGAGGCACTGGCACTCTTAAGCACCTGAATACTCTCAATTTGTTCTGGAATAAGATCTATTGGATCTGCATTGGGATTTCCATCCACTACGTACAGGGGTTCTGCATTGTTTACAGTTCCTGCCCCACGAACCCTGATCAAAAGACCGGAACCTGGGGAACCTGAGTTTTGTGTAACCTGGAGTCCCGCTACTTTTCCTTGAAGCGCCTGTCCTACTTGTACTACGGGTTCGTCCTCAAATTCTTCAGAGCCTACTACACCTATTGCACCGGTAATATCGCTCCTTTTTTGACTACCGTAACCTACAACAATAACCTCGTTCAATGCTGCAACATCTTCTTCCATTACCACATTGATCACGGTCTGATCAGCTACAGGAACGTATTGCGTTCTCATCCCAATGAATGAGAATACCAACACAGAACCTTCAGGAACGGTGAGGGTATAATTTCCGTCAAAATTGGTAACCGTACCAATATCGCCTCCTTGAACCACTACGGAAACTCCCAACAGCGGTATACCATCGGTTCCGGATACCTGCCCTGTGATAACCACATCTGCTTGGGCCTCATCCAAAGTGGATGTTGATGAAGTGGGTTCGGCAAGTCTAACGTTTATATTGTCGTTGACCTTTTTGAACCGCAATCTGGATTGTTCAGAGACTTTGTTCAACAATTCATTAAAAGAGATTCCCTTTTCTTTAATGGTGAAGCGTTTTTTGTAATCAAGAATTGATTTGTCAAAAACAAACTTGTAGCCGGAAATGGCTTCCAATTTTTCCATGAGCTCTTTCGTGTCGATGTTTTTCTGGCTAATATTCAGCCTCTGGTCATCGTTTTGGATGTTCACATCGGTTTCATTGAGCGCTGTAAGATCGTCTTGCCCAGATACCATTTGTGTTACTGACACAAAGGCCATGAGCAAAAGTAACCACCTACGCATGCTAGATTGGCGCAGTACTGATTTTTTTTTCATAATTTTGAGTTGATTTTGATTAATACTAAATCTGGATATTGACCGTCACATCAAATATTCAGAAATTTGGTTTTGATTTAACTAAAGCGGCTGGCAATTCTATTGCTGGCCGTTTTTCTTTGATCAAAAGGTTATTGATATGTTTTTACCTTGGTGATCGTAATTGTATTTCATTCCATATATAAATCTTATACCTCTTAAAATATCCTCTATTTTTTCGTTTTGGTAGGTGGCGTTGAGCTTCCAATTTTTAGGAGGTGTTCCCTTTATGTGAAAGTTTACGCCATACCACCTTTCCAACTTATCAATGAAATCGGTAAACCCAACTTCTTTAAAGATCAAGGTTCCATTTTTCCATGCAATCGCACTTTCTATATCAAATTCGTTCTTGACCATTTCGTGGGAGATCTTGTTGAACTGGACTTGTTCGCCCGGATTAAGAAAAAGACTGTCCGTAGCCTCTGTGTCATCAATGGTCTTTCTGACCTTTACCTTTCCTGTGACCAATGAAATGTCCAACTCGTCAAGATAAGCGAAGGAATTTATATTAAAGGAGGTTCCGTACACTTCTGTTTCCAGTACTCCGGTTTTAACCACAAAGGGATGGTCATCCTTATGGACCACATCAAAAAAAGCCTCCCCGTGCAGTTCCACCAATCTGGTTTTAGAGTCGAACTGCTTTGGGTACTTTAATGTACTTTCATGGTTCAGATCTACCAAGGTGCCATCGGGCAAGGTAACTTTAGATCTTTTTCCCTTGGGGTTTGAAATGATTTCCCATTCAACCACTTCAGCGACTTCAGTTGTGGTCTCTTGAATGGTAAGGGTATCGTACAGCAAAACCGTGGTGATCACTATAACGAAAACCGCAGCGTAATTGGTGAATTTTTTCAGGGCAGGGGTGACTTTGGCACTAAAAATTTTTCGTGAACTGTGTCTTTTTGCATCTGATGTGTCCTCCTTTTGTATGATTTTGCCCAACAAATCGTCCAACTCATCATTGGAGAGCCTATCATCTTCATGCCATATTTTTTCAACAAACGCTTTGGCCCTGTAAAATTCTTGGGTGTGGGCTGGTTTTTCCTTTAGCCACTTTTCCCAAAAGAAATCACTGGCCTCATTGGGGTTTCTTACCCACTCAATAAAGCCCTTATTGAGAATTAGATGGTTAAAAATATTTTCTTGTTGCTGTGCCACTTAAAGCCTTTTATATATAAATAGGGGAAAATTTCGCAAATGATACCGACAATGTTATTTTTTAACAGAAAAAATTATTGATTTCTCAAAATGCCCACTTTTAAAAGGTTTGTGATGGGTATGGGATGAATAAAAAAAACTAACCAATGCACCAATAATGCATGGAAAACGATTCTGTCCTAAATAATGGAAGCGAAGAAATAAAAGGGTAGGCTGATCTTTACAGGATGGCCTTCATCTTTTTTAGAGATCTGTAGATAAGTCTACGCGCAGAAGAAATATAGGAAAAGTCCAAAATCTCAGCAATCTGTTCATAGGACAGATTTTGGTAGTAGAAATAATAAATGGCTTCCCTTTCTTTTGTGTTTAGGGATTTTAGAGCCTTCTCTAGATTAAGGAGTTTGGTTTCATCTTGTTGCTGAATAAACACCGTTTCATGCATTCTGTTGCTATAAAAACCGTCCCTGATTACTTCTTGGCTTTTCTCCTTTTCTTTTTTGCCTTTTCGCAAGTAATCCAGAACCCTTCGTTTGAAAGCTTTGAGCAGATAAAACTTTACGGAAGCGGGATCGCCCAAACCTTCTCTCTTTTCCCGGAGATATACAAAAAAGTCCTGAAGACAGTCCTTGACCAACTCGTTGTCCGCGGTAAATCGGCAGCCATATCCGTAGAGCATATTGGCGTGCTGCTCATATAAAAGGATGAATGCTTTTTCATCACCGGCCTTGAAGTCTTTCCAGATGGCTTGGTTATCTTCTTTGGAAAGACTTGCCAAAGCATCGCTGCCTAGGATTTCAGACTGATTCTTGTTTTGAGGTTTTAACTGCACAAATATTACGGGGTTTTTTTAGCAAATCATCACCAATGATACAATATTTTGATGATTATGCAAAACAAGCCCATTTGATTGAGATTTTTTCAAAGGCAGAATTACATTCGATTTGTTGAAGGAATTTTCATTACAATGAAATTTCATGCATTTTGATCATGTGGCAGTATCCCGTTTGTAATAGTAGAGGCATGCGATACTTTTCGGGCAGCTTTTAAAAAGTATAAATTAGGGTCAACAAGCTGTTATTTAGGATGTTGCTGTGTATTCAGCAAATAGGAAAGTTCATTTGGAGCAGAAGGAGGGGCTTGGAAAACACCGCATGCCCTAAATTGGTATGTTGTGTATAAAAATGACCTTACTATAACGTTTGAGTAACCTGAAATACCCCAATAAAATCACAAAAAATTCACATTATGTTGCAAAATTGTTGTAAATAACCAGTGGATTTTCGGTTTACTTTACATGGATGAGATTAGAGTTCTAGACTCCCAGCCAGTTGTTTTAAGATAATCTCGGAGAGTTTGGCTTGAAATTTTGCATTGCTGAGACGGACCTTGGCATTAATATAGTTCAATTGGGCAGTCCTGAACTCAATGGTGGGGATGATACCGATTCTATATTTTTCAACCGTAATGTCCAAGTTTTCCTTGGCAATGGCTTCGTTCCTTTCTTCCAATTCAATTAAACTCATATTGGTCAAATAGGTCTGATACGTAGTGTTTACCAACGAATTCAAGGCCTGTTCTTGCTGGGCAATGGCTATTTCCGCATTCTCCAAGGCTACTTTTCCCATTTTCTCCCTCCTGTTCTGGTTAAAACCGTCAAATAGGTTGAGCGTGGCACCAAATCCATAGTTGAAACCTCTTGATTCCGAGCTTATGGCAAAGCCCAACTCGGATTTGGAACTACCAATGTTGTACCCAGAAGTCACAAACACGGAGGGGTAACGTGCCGCCTTTATTTGTTTGAGCTCCAGTTCATTGATGCGCTTGCTGATTTTTTCGGCCTGTAGCTGGGGGTTTTCCGCAGCTACCCTGGTTTCCAGCTCATCCAATGCCAGTTCATGGTCCACAAAGATTTCAGGAATCACACTAAAGTCAATCTTCAGGTCTCGTGCCAATTGTTCGTTCAACTGGATTTTGGTGTTCTTATAAAGTTCTTGCTGCCGTTGCATCTGGGTCTGATCCGTGTTCAGGTCCACTTGTGCATTCAGTACCTCCAGTTTGGAAGCTTTTCCAATCGTAAATCGGTTCTGTGCAAGTTCCACGCGCTGTTCCGAAATGATGAGGGTACTGTCCAGTGCCGATAGTTGCTGTTGCTGTTGAACCAGGTCGTAGTAGGTGATCATTACATCGCCCACTGTGGTCAATATGGCCTGTTTTAGTTCAGCTTCTCCCAATTTCTTGGTTTCCTTCAACTGCTCAAGGTTGGCAAACATGCGTAGACCGTCAAACACTGTCCACTCAAGTGCGACGCCATAATTTAAGCTACTGTTCTTTACATTATCGCGTTCCTGAAGGGTACCATCGTTTCGTAGCTGGGATAAATTCTGAACGCTGTTATTGTCCGATAGATTGGCACCTAACCTTGGAAGCATCCCTGCTTGCCCTGGGGTAGCTCCCAACTCATCTATCTTCAGTTCGTTTTGTGTGGTTTTTATCTGATAATTGTTCTCAAGGGCTATTTTTACGGCTTCCTGTACAGTAAGGATTTCCTGTGCATCTGCCCAAAAAATACTTCCCATTATACCTAAAAAAACACATATTCTTTTCTTAATGGCCATGTGAGGAAAGTTCAAGATTTTTGAATTCTGGTCTTTGTACTTTTTTTCTTGACCACATGAAATATAAGGCCGGGATAACGAACAATGTAAGGGCCAAGGAGAATAGGGTTCCACCAATGATCACAACCCCCATTCCAGTTCTACTGGCTGATGCTGCTCCCAAGGACAGTGCAATGGGCAATGCGCCCAAGGCAACGGTAAGGCTGGTCATAAGAATGGGACGGAGCCTTGAAACCGAGGCCTTCATTATTGCATCCATTTTTGAGATACTTTCATCCTCTTCTTGCAGTTGATTGGCAAATTCAACGATCAAAATTCCATTTTTGGTCACCAGACCTATCAGCATAATGGTACCAATCTGACTGAAGATATTCCAAGTTTCGCCAAAGAGCCATAAAGAGAACATGGCGCCTGCCACGGCCATGGGCACTGTTAAAATGATAATGAAAGGATCAATGAAACTTTCAAACTGGGCGGCCAAAATGAGGAAAATCAACAAAAATGCCAAGGCAAATGCAAATGCGGTGTTGGAGCTGCTTTCCACAAAATCGCGGGATTCACCCCCAAGATCGGTGGTAAAGGTGTCGTCCAGAACCCTATCTTTTATGGCATTCATGGCGTCTATTCCATCCCCAATACTTTTCCCGGGAGCCAAATTGGCTGAAACTGTGGCAGACATATAACGGTTATTGTGGAACAATTGGGGAGGGCTGCTGTGCTCGCTGGTGGTGACCAAATTATCCAATTGGATGAGTTGGCCCTCTTTATTTTTTACAAAAATGGAAGTAAGGTCTGTTGGTTCGTTCCGATCCTGTTTGTCGAACTGACCAATGACCTGGTATTGTTTTCCGTTCATGAGAAAATAGCCAAAACGTTGACCACTGAGCGACAATTGCAGGGTTTGGGCCACATCCCGTACCGAAACCCCCAAGCTTTCCGCTTTTTCCCGATCTATGGTGACATAAATTTCGGGTTTGTTGAACTTTAGGTTGACATCGGTAAAGGAAAATGTAGGGTCTTTTTCGGCCTCGGCCATGAACTCAGGAATCTTTTCTTCCAGTTTTTGGAAGTTTTTGGCCTGTATGATGAACTGGATCGGGGGGCCACCGCGTCGGTTTACCGAAATGGTGGGCCTTTCCGAAACATTGGTTCTTCCGCCCACAAAAACCTTGGCCCATCTTCCAAGGTCATCGGCTATTTCCCGTTGGGAACGTTCCCTTTCACTGGGCTCCACAAGGGCAATATTGGCCCGTCCGCTGTTTACGGATGAAGAACCAAATCCTGGAGAGGTCAATACCAAGCTCACCTTTTTTTCAGGAATGGAATCATTGATAAGTTCCGTGATACCGGTCATCAAATGGTCCATATATTCATAGGATGCCCCTTCAGGTGCCGTAACGTTGAGTCTAACAAAACTTCTATCGTCATAAGGGGCCGTTTCTTTCTGAAGCAGGGTGTAGAACAAAACAATAAGGCCTATACAGCCAAAAAGTATGGGAAAACTCAACCATTTCTTCTGCATGAAACTTTTCAACGCACTGGAATAGGATTGGTTCATGGCGACAAAGTATTTTTCCGTCACCTGATAGAAACGGGACCTACTTTGTTTGCCTGGCTTGGTCAAATACGCATTGAGCATGGGGGTGAGGGTGAGCGATACAAAGGCAGAAACCATTACCGCAGCGCCCAAAACCACGCCAAATTCCCGGAAAAGGCGTCCCACAAATCCTTCCAAAAAGATAACGGGAAGGAACACGGCCGCCAAGGTGACGGAAATGGAGATGACCGCAAAAAAGATTTCTTTGGAACCTTTTATGGCCGCTTCAATGGGGTTCATCCCTTCTTCTATTTTTTTATAGATGTTCTCCGTAACCACAATACCATCATCCACCACAAGCCCAGTGGCCAAAACGATGGCCAATAGGGTAAGCACATTTATGGAGAAACCGAACAGCCACATAAAAAAGAAAGTGGCAATCAAGGAGACGGGAATATCCAACAATGGCCTAAGGGCCAAGGACCAATTCCTAAAGAACAGGTAAATGACCAAGATGACCAGTATGATGGATATTAAAATGGTCTCGGCCACTTCGGTAACTGCTCTTTTTACAAAAACGGTATCGTCAATGACCACGTTCAATTTAAAATCTTCGGGAAGGTCTCTCTGGAGATTCTCATATTCTTTGTAGAAGGCATCAGCTATTTCAAGATAATTGGTGCCCGGTTGGGGAACTACGGCCACAGCGATCATGGGTTGACCGGAATCACTCATTTTGGTTTCCATGTTCTCGCCTTCAAGAGTGGCTTTGCCTATATCGCGGAGCTGTACGAGTTTTTCGCCATCAGCCAATATAATGATGTTGTTGAATTCCTCCTCAGTATTCAGGTTTCCAATGGTCTTTACGGTCAATTCGGTATTGTCCCCGGTCAACTTACCGGAGGGAAGCTCCACATTCTGGGCCAGAAGGGCGGCACGTACATCAGCAACGGTGAGTCCATAAGAAGCCAGTTTCAAGGGGTCTATCCATAATCGCATGGCATACCTGCGTTGTCCCCATATTTGAACCCCGCTTACTCCCGGAATGGTCTCAATTCGCTGGGCGATAACATTCTCGGCATAATCGGAAAGCTCCAAGATATTTTTGTTGTCGCTCTGCACGGTCATGGAGATGATCCGTTGGGCATCGGCATCGGCCTTGGACACTACGGGTGGTGCATCCAAATCATCGGGTAAGCTCCGTACCGCTTGGGAAACCTTATCACGCACATCGTTGGCGGCATCCTCCAAATTCTTGTCCAGATTAAATTCAATGTTTATGGAACTTGATCCTTGAACACTGTTGGAAGTAATATTTCGAATACCATCTATGGAGTTGATGGCCTTCTCCAAAGGTTCAGTGATCTGCGATTCAATAATATCTGCATTGGCACCCGAATAGCTGGTGCGAACGGAAACTATGGCCGGGTCAATGGAAGGAAACTCCCGAACACCCAAAAACGTATATCCAATAATCCCGAACAGGATAATGGAAATGTTCATTACAATGGTAAGAACGGGCCGTTTAATGCATATTGCCGAGAGGTTCATTGTACTGCCGTCAGAGGTTCGAGTTCTTGTAGGACAACATCAACAGGTGCCCCGTCCTTCAAAGCCATGACACCATAGGTCAGTACGGTGTCACCGGGATGGAGGTTGGTCAATACCCGGACAACGCTTCCGGTACGAGCGCCAATTTCAACATCCACTTCTTGGGCCTTGCCATTTCTGTAGACAAAGATTTTTTTACCGTTTTGCACAGGAATCAAGGATTCGGTGGGGACCAATAGGGCATCGTTTACCGTTTCCAAAGGTAAATGCACATTGGCATAGGCCCCCGGGTAAAGTCCTTTGTCCCGATTGTCCATAACGGCCCTCATTTTAAGGGTTCGGGTAGCAATGTCCACTTCGGGGTCAATGGCATAAATGGTCGCTTCGTAGATCTCATTTGAATCTGATGTGGTAAAGGTCAGAACTGTGCCCACACGTATTTGCGAAGCATATTTTTCAGGGACGGAAAAGGTAATTTTCAGCTCATCCGTGTTCACTAATTTGGCTATGGGTGTGGAAGGGGTAACGTAGGTCCCTTTTGAAATGGAACGCAATCCTATGGTTCCGGAAAATGGGGCACGTACCGTTGTTTTGGACAATTGTGCGTCTATCAGTTCAGATTCCGCGGAAGCAGATTGAAAGTCAGCACTGGCAATATCATATTCTTCTTGGCTTATGGCCTGCTTTTCTAAAAGTAGCTTGGCCCTCCGTTCATTTTCCGATGCCAATTTTTTTGCCGTCAAAGCCTTCGAAAGCTGTGCCTGCAGTTCAATATCATTTACCTTGAGCAGTACCTGCCCCTGCGTTACTTTGGAGCCTTCTTTAAAGTTGATGCTTTCAACCACTCCGGAAACCTCACTGCGGATATCAATTTGTTCATCGGCTTCCAAAGTACCTGAAAGTGATATGTTGTCCTTGAATACTTGGGGTTTCAGGATTATACCAGTGACCGTGGGTGTAGTGGGATCGGTATTCCCTACCTTTCCAATTTCAGCATTGGATTTTATCCTATAAGCGATCAGCGCTACTATTCCAATACCCAGTAGGGTGTAAACAATATGTTTTGTTTTCATGTGGATTGAAAAAAAGCAAACACCATCGGGGCCACAACGGGTTTAGGCAAAGATAATCCGAATGCATTATTTTATTTAAAGAGCAAATGTTATTAAACTCCCAAAATCTGTCGAACGGCCAAATGTTTGGGGTCAACGACAAAAAAGGGACCTTTAACCGCCACTGTTTTGGTGTAAAAGGCCCCAAAGATCATATGCATTGGAAATAAAAAGCTTTTGCGGAAAAAACTCCTTCTCGTGTTACATGTATTTAGAAAGGAAACGAAAGAATTGCTTCTTCAGATCATTGTAAATGCTTCTTTCTGTTTCAATGCCCGCCCTGATTTTTTTATGATGTTCAAAATGTGACCGGTCTATGACATCTTCATGGGCTTCCAAATGTCTGGAGATATTGAGCTCGTGTGCCTGTATCTTTTCCTTGAATTCTTCAATTTTGGATTTATGGATTAAAAACTGGTTTTGGAACTCATTTAATTCCGCCAAGACTTTTTTGTCTGTCCAGCGGTTTACCAATTCATCAAGTCTGTTTTGAAAAGATTTTAGTTCATCTTCCCAAAATTCAAGCTCCTTTTCCCATTGCTTGTGCTCAAAGTGCAAATCTGGGTTATAGACGGCTTTTGTTTCCATTTTTGTTTGTTTTTATAGCATTCTTAAAGTTAGGTTTTACGCTTCTTTGCCAAAATGATATTGATCAGTATTATGATTTCGGTCATTCCCATAACCTATCCCAAGTTTTATTTTTGAAAATAGCTACCTTCAAAGGGTAAAATTATGCGCACGTCACAGGCTACTTTGCGAATTCGAAAGTTCTTCATGGAAATTGGGGAGCTATCTTATTTTGCAGGACGTTTTTTTAAAGTTGGTTTTAGGCCACCTTATGAGTTCAAGGAATTTTTGAGGCAGTGCTATAATATGGGCAACCGTTCCTTGGTTTTGGTCTTGGTCACGGGATTTATCATCGGTTTGGTGCTCACCTTGCAATCCAGGCCCACCCTTATTGAGTTTGGGGCGGTTTCGTGGATGCCCAATATGGTGGGCATTTCCATTGTAAGGGAGCTTGGTCCAGTGATCACGGCCTTGGTCTGTGCTGGGCGCATTGCATCGGGCATTGGAGCTGAGCTGGGGTCAATGCGGGTAACGGAACAGATTGATGCCATGGAGGTCTCAGGGACCAACCCCTTTAAATTTTTGGTGGTCACCCGGATCATGGCAACCACATTGATGCTGCCCCTTCTGGTTATCTTGGGTGATGCCGTTGCACTCTACGGCTCGGCACTTGTGGAGAATTTTAAGGGAAATGTTTCCTTTCAGCTGTACTTTAATACCGTATTCAGTGCGCTTTCCTACGGAGATTTGATCCCCGCTACCATAAAATCGTTCTTTTTTGGTTTTGCTATAGGTCTTGTGGGGTGTTACAAAGGATATTACAGCAAAAAAGGGACCGCTGGGGTGGGTATGGCCGCAAATACGGCGGTGGTCTTTACCTCAATGCTGTTGTTTGTGATTGATTTTATAGCCGTGTTCATATCCGATATTTTTTATGAACTATGATGTCAAACGAAAAGAAAATAGTGACAGAAACTGTACCTGGGCAAGCACTTAAAGAGGTGATCCATATTGAGGGATTGTACAAAAGCTTTGGCGATAACCACGTGCTCAATGGTTTTAACATGAAACTGTATGAAGGGGAGAATTTGGTGGTGATGGGCAAATCGGGTTCGGGCAAATCTGTGATGATAAAATGTCTGGTAGGTTTGGTAAAGCCCGATGCCGGTAAAATTATTGTGATGGGCCAGGATATTGGTGGACTCAATCAGGAAGCACTGGATATTCTACGGGCGGATATCGGTTTTTTGTTCCAGGGGAGCGCCCTTTACGATTCCATGACCGTACGAGAAAATTTGGAATTCCCCATGAGGAGGCACCAAAAGAAAATGGGAGTGGTTACGGATACCACACCATTTGTTCTGGAGGCCCTTAAGAGTGTTGGGTTGGAGCATACCATGGATTTGATGCCCGAAGAGCTTTCAGGCGGCATGAAAAGAAGGGTGGCCTTGGCACGGGCCATCATATTGCGACCAAAAATCATTTTATATGATGAACCCACCAGTGGACTGGACCCGATTACCTCAAAGGAAATCATTGAGCTTATGCGCAACATCCAAAAGGAATATGGTACCTCTTCATTGATCATTACACACGATGTGGACTGTGCCCGGGTAATTTCCGAACGCATGATATTACTGGTGGATGGCATCAATTATGCTGAGGGCACTTTTCAGGACCTTACCAATTCCAGTGACCCAAAAGTGCAGGCATTCTTTAAAAAATAATGAAATGGATAAAACAACAACAGAAAAAATAAGACTAGGGGTTTTTGTCACTTTGGGGACCATTTTGTTGGTGCTCGCAGCCTACTTTATCGGAAATAGGCAAAATCTGTTTGGCAACACCTTTACCATAAATGCAGTTTTTAAAAATGTGAACGGTCTTCAGAAAGGCAATAATGTTAGGTATTCCGGTATTGATATTGGCACGGTGAACACTATTGAAATGTTCAATGACACCACTATTGTTGTTACCATGGTCATTCAGGAGAAAATGCTGCAACACATCCGAAAGAATGCCATAGCCAGTATTGGTTCAGATGGTTTGGTGGGGAGTATGATAGTGAACATTGTACCAGGGCATGGAGTTGGGGAGCCCATTGCATCCGGGGATCAAATTGTTTCGTACAGTAAGATAGGGACGGATGATATGTTGGGCACCTTGAACGTTACCAATGAAAATGCGGCACTGTTAACGGCAGATTTATTGGAAATAACAGAAAAATTAAAACACAATAAGGGAACCTTGGGAAGGTTGCTCAATGACACGGTGATGTCAAACAGCCTTTTGCAAACCTCCATCAATCTAAAAAAAATAAGCACGGAAGCAAACCTCACACTTGAAAAACTCAATGGCATTATAACGGACATTGATTTTAAAAACAGCGTGGCCCATGTGTTGTTAAACGACTCCGTTTCCGGTCAACAGATGAAAGGTATTTTGGAAAACCTGGAGACTTCGAGCGAAAAAATGGCTTCAATTTCCCATACTCTCGACAGTCTTTCCACAAGCATTTCCAAGGGAAAAGGAGCCATAAACTACTTGGCAACGGACACTGTCCTGGTAAACCAATTGGAACGGACCATGCAGAGCATAGAGGAAGGCACGGCACGGTTTAATGAAAATATGGAAGCCTTAAAGCATAATTTTTTGACCCGTAGGTATTTTAGAAAACTGGAAAAAGAAGCAAGTAAGGAAAAAAAGGATTAGGCAATTGTTAATCATTGCTCCGTTAGGGAACCATAATGCAATTGATGCTATTTTAGACGAATGAAAGAAAAGGAATTTGATATTATTAAATCCACCGGGGAAAAGACCAAATTTTCTGTTGACAAATTACGGAACTCCCTAAAATCCAGTGGGGCCACCCATAATGTGGTCAATAAAATTCTGGATCAGGTGATGGATGAGCTTTATCCGGAAATCACTACCCGGGAAATCTATAACCGGGCTTTCGCTTTATTGAAAAAGGCAAAATCCGTATATGCGTCCAAATACAAATTAAAAAAGGCCATTTATGAACTTGGTCCAACGGGATTTCCATTTGAACGTTTTCTTGCCGGAATTTTACATTATTCCGGGTACCGGACCAAGGTTGGTGAAGTGCTTCAGGGCGATTGTGTTTCCCATGAGATTGATGTGCTGGCCTTTAAAAATGGAACCCTGAACATCATTGAATGCAAGTTCCATGGCGAAGAAGGCCTCAATTGCAACGTTAAAGTGCCTTTGTACATCAACTCCCGGTACAACGATGTAAAAGGGCCGCTTCATGCCCAAAAGGAAAAAGATTTTGAAAGCACATTGGGCTGGTTGGCCACCAATACCCGCTTTACGGAGGATGCCATGCAATACGGAAAATGTGTTGGATTGTATCTGTTGAGTTGGGATTATCCTGCGGGAGATGGCTTAAAAGATCGGATTGATCGCTTGGGACTTTATCCAATCACAGTTTCCACCTTGCTCACCAATAGGGAAAAACAGTTTCTTTTGGATCGAAATGTAATTCTCTGCCGGCAATTGCGAGAAGATTTGTTCTATTTGGACCATTTGGGCGTTTCCAACGGAAGAAAGGAAAAAATTAGTAAAGAAATGAAATCATTGTGCATAGCATAAAAGCTCTATGAAAAAACTTAAAGTCCATTTTTTAGGAGGGGCTGGTACCGTAACCGGTTCTAAATTTCATCTGCAATCTGAGGATATCAATATATTGGTGGACTGTGGCGTATTCCAAGGGACCAAGGAGCTTCGGCAACAAAATTGGCAGCCCCTTCCCATTGATGTTCCCAAAATTGACATGGTGTTGTTGACCCATGGACACTTGGATCATTGTGGGTACCTCCCTCTTTTGGTAAAACAGGGTTTTGAGGGGGATATTCTTGGTACGGCCCCAACTTTGGCCATTGCCGAAATTATATTGAAGGACAGTGCCAAAATTCATGAGGAAGAAGCCGAAAGGGCCAACGAGGAGGGCTACAGTAAGCATGACCCAGCTTTGCCGCTCTATGATCAAGAAGACGTAGAACGTACCCTAAACTATTTCAAGAGTATTGAAGAAGGGGAGCAAATTGAACTTGCCCCCAATTGCAGCGCATGTTTCAAATATAATGGGCACATAATCGGATCTACGTTCATAGAACTGAACATTCAGGGGAAAGTGCTTGTCTTTTCCGGTGATGTGGGTCGATTGAAGGATGATTTGTTGGAAGCGCCCCTACAACCGGAATGGGCAGATTATCTTTTTGTGGAAAGCACCTACGGTGATAAAGACCATCCTGTTGAAAATTTGGAAACCATTTTTAAGAGTCTTGTTGAGCGAACCTTACAAAACAGGGGCACTCTGATTATCCCTTCTTTTGCCGTGGAGCGACTGCAATCCTTAATGTATATGCTCTGGAAACTGTATGACAAAAACAAGATTCCCAACATACCCATTTTTGTGGACAGTCCCATGGGCAACAATGTCTTGGATGTATTTGGAAGTTTTCCAGAGTGGCACAAGCTTTCCATGAGCGAATACCACAATATGTGCAACCATGTGAACTTGGTGAGTTCATACAGGGAAACCTGGGAAACCATTGATGACCCGCGGCCCAAGATTGTGATTGCCGGTAGTGGAATGGTCACAGGGGGTAGGGTGTTGACCTATTTAAAGCAGCTTATGGATTTAAAGTCCACCACCGTTTTGCTTGTAGGATACCAAGCTGAGGAAACCCGGGGGAGAAAGCTATTGGAAGGTGCCCAAGAATTGAAAATATTTGGCAAATACATTCCTGTGAAAGCCAAGATTGAACATCTGGAAAGTCTGTCCGCACATGCAGACCAAAGCGAACTGCTCCATTGGATGGGTTCCATTAAAAATATTCCTGAAAAAGTGTTTTTAATCCACGGCGAAAATGAAGCGCTACAGGCCTTCAAAGACAAGATAAAAGAAAAATATGGCTGGCAAATCCATGTTCCTGAACTCCACGAAGTGGTGGAAATTATGTTATAACCTCATAGTTTCTCTCCGTAGGAGAGGTCCCCGGCATCACCAAGGCCAGGTACAATATACCCTTTGCTGGTAAGCTCTTCATCAATTGAGGCAATCCACAATTGCGTTTCCTTCGGAAAAATTTCTTGCACATGGGCCACTCCTGCTTTTGAGCCTATTACAGAAATAATATGGATTTTCTTTGGTGCACCATGACCGCTGAGGGCCTTTAGCACATTTTCCAAAGTTTTTCCCGTGGCCAACATGGGGTCGGTCAAGACCAATGTTTTTCCCTGCAGGGATGGTGCGGCCAAGTATTTTACAATAACCTCAAAGTCGTCTCCGCCATCAGGATGGTGCCTGTACGCAGAGATGAATGCATTTTCTGCTCTATCAAAATAATTTAAAATACCATGGTGCAAGGGCAATCCAGCGCGGAGTACGGAACAAAGCACCAGGGAATCTATGGTTTGTGAGCTTTTCTTTGTACCGAAAGGGGTATCGATTACAACAGTTTCATAATCCAGGGTCTTGCTCAATTCATAAGCAAGTATCTCACCAATGCGTTCAATGTTCCTTCGGAACCGCATGGGATCCTTTTGAATGGTTTTATCCCGTATTTCTGCCATAAAGGTATTGAGCAAGGAGTTTTCAGAATCAAAACGATGGATTATCATGGAGCAGTGGTTTTTTTGGTCAATACCGGATTTTTGCTGTACCCCTAAAATAGTCAGAAAATTGAATAGGTAGGTTATGGATACAAAACAGCGGGAAGATTTGAGAAAGCATATCCCCCAAATCTTCCCGGGTGAAGCATTGCAATAAAATTATGCCTTGTTGGCAAAATCCAGGGCAAAAGACCGTACCGCATCCCAATCGGTGTATTCGTGGTCTTTTGTAGTGTCCGTGGAACCCCCTTCTTTTTTAGCGATCATTCGCATAATGAGCTTTTTGAAATAGTCGTATTGGGTATACTTGAGCGCTCCAGCCATATGACTGATTTCATCGGGCTTCCAACCCGTTTTTTCCATAAACCCCAAGGCTACTTTTTTCACTTCCTCATGTTCTTCCTCAATATTTGAAGCTATGGCCATGGAAACAGAAAAGAAAGCAGAATGCTTTTGGTTGAGTTCATCCAAATTTTTCATGATATAATCCTTGATGGAGGAATGGTACTTTTGGATGTGGATGGAACTCCCTATAAGCACAGCATCAAAATTTTCGGGAGATGGTGGTTCTTCGGTGGCATCGGCAATCACTACCTTATGGTTATCAGTTTGAAGGACCTCTTCCATAAAACGGGCTATTTTTCGGGTCTGCCCCTCACTTGTGGCATAAACAATTAAGATTTTCATCGGTTCAAGATTTTAGATTGAGTGTATTGAATGGCTGTAAATGTAAAAGATGCTGTTGGCTACTGAAATGACAATCGTCAATTGAATGATTAAAGCAGTGTACTGATGTAGGTCATTTCATTAATTGCTCATTATCAGGAACTTTAAGGTTCTTGTAAAAAATAAGATCATGAAAGCACAACTAGTCTTTTTGGCAATTTTTGCCCCGCTATTTTTGTGGGGGCAGTTTAAGGCAGATGAAACCATTACCATATCCGAAAATCAGGAGGACGACTTTTATGCAGCTGGTGAAATCATTAATATGGAATCCAAGATCAATGGTGATTTTGTGGTGGCCGGGAGTGAAATCAGGATTCGTGATAGTTTGCAACAAGACCTTTTGGTCGCCGGGGGTGATGTGTTGGTGATGGGACCCATTGGGGATGACGTGAGGGCCATGGCTGGAAAATTGACCATTTCCAATGAAGTGGCCGATGATGTCATTGTTTTTGGTGGAGAGGTATTTGTCACGGACAATGCCAAGATACATGGAAATCTGGTGAACTTTTCGGGAAAAATCACCATGGAAGGTGAAGTGGATGGTATGGTGAAAGCCTATGGCGGGGATTTGGATTTTAACGGAAAAGTTGGCCAGGGTATGGAACTCTACGGGGGAAATATCAGTATTAACGGACAAATACATGGAAAATCAAAGATAGTGGCCGATGCTATCACCATAGGGGATGGTGCCCAGTTCCATGGGGATGTGGAGTACTGGACAGAAGCTGGTGAGATTGACTTTGGCAATGCGCTGGTGGGTTCTTCGGCCCATTTTAACCAAGACCTTATGAAAGAACGGGATGAATTTTCTTGGAAAGCCCTTGGAATTGCATCGTTGGGCTTCTGGATTTTTTATGTGCTTTCTGCATTCTTGGTGTTGTTGGTATTGGATTTGGCCTTTAGAACGTATTTTAAAAGAGCGGCGGACAGTCTGGAAGGGGATTTTTGGAGAGGATTTGGCTATGGGCTCATTTATATCTTGGGACTCCCGTTATTGATAGGAATCACTTTTGCCATGATCATTGGTATTCCCATAGGTTTGTTCTTGTTGTCCTTCTACCTGTTCAGCATCTTTTTTGGACATTTGGTCGCCGCATCCATAGCCTCCCACTATTGGAACTTGGTGAACAAGGGCTCCATGGGTTTTTGGGCCATTTTGTTCCTGTCCCTTGCCATTGCAATGGTTCTACGACTGTTGACATTGGTGCCCTTCCTCGGTCTTTTGCTCTCAGTAATTGTATTGGCCGTTGCCTACGGCGGAATTATGTTGCTCTTTGTAAGAAAGAAAGGTAATGGAAAAGCGATAATGGCATAATGTCATATCGATTATTGGATTGTCACCCGAAACAACATGAAACTTACCGCAAACGCCCAACAATTACTCAATGCACGGTATTTTTTAAAAGATGCCCAAGGAAAGGTTTTGGAAAGCCCAGAACAATTGTTCAGACGGGTGGCCAAGCACGTGGCAGGTGCAGGGAGTGGACAGAATAATGGTTGGGAAAACAAGTTTTACACGGTAATGGCGAATCTCTTCTTTATGCCCAATTCGCCTACTTTGATGAACGCAGGCTTGCCTGAAGGACAATTGAGCGCATGCTTTGTTTTGCCCGTTGAGGATAGTTTGGCCAGCATCTTCACTACACTGAAAGATACCGCCATGATTCACCAGAGTGGGGGCGGTACAGGATATAATTTTTCCAAGCTTCGCCCGCATGGGGACAGGGTTACATCATCTGGGGGAGTTTCCTCCGGCCCCATGGCATTCATCAAAGTTTATGATACGGCAACGGAACATGTGAGACAAGGCGGAAAACGAAGAGGGGCCAACATGGGAATCTTGAATGTGGATCATCCGGATATTGAGGAGTTTGTTGTTGCAAAATCTAAAGGAGATAAGCTTCAAAACTTTAATCTTTCTGTTGGGATTACGGATGATTTTATGAAAGCTGTGGAGTCCGATAGCAATTGGGAATTGGTCAACCCTAGAACCAAAAAAACAGCTAAAACCATCAAGGCAAAAGAATTATGGCGTCTTATTGTATCACAAGCATGGAAGACTGGTGATCCGGGGCTCATCTTTCTGGATACCATCAATACATACAACCCAACTCCAAGAAGGGGTGGAATTCAGAGCACAAACCCTTGTGGGGAGGTCCCCTTGTTTGAATATGAGAGTTGTAATCTTGGGTCTCTCAATCTATCCAAAATGTTAATTTCCACTAGTAAAGGATGGGAGGTGGACTGGGATGTGTTGGAACAGACCATTGAGGTGGCCATCCGCTTTTTGGACAATGTAATTTCTGTTAACCATTACCTGCTCCCCCAAGTGGAAAAGGAAACAAAAAGAAACAGGAAAATAGGTTTGGGCGTTATGGGCTGGGCTGAAATGCTGATCATGTTGGATATACCCTACGCTTCAGATGAGGCCATTTCGCTTGGGGAGAAAATAATGAAGTTCATACAATCAAAAAGTTATCAAACCTCATATCATCTTGCCAAAGAAAGGGAAGTGTTTCCCAGTTGGGAGGAAAGCATTTACCATCCTGATAGACCCATGAGAAATGCCACATGCAACAGCATTGCACCTACGGGAAGCATTTCGGTCATTGCCAACACATCGTATTCCATTGAACCCCTATATGCACTGGCCTATAAACGTGTGGGAATCTTGGAGGACCAGACCCAGTTAGAGATCAATCCTGTTTTTGTAATTAAAATGAAACAGTTTGGATTATGGAACGATAAACTGAAAGAAGAAGTGCTCAGGGCTGGAACCATCCAACATCTGGAGTACATTCCAGAAGAGATAAGGAAATTATTTGAAACCAGTTTGGAGATTCCCTGGACATATCATTTGCAACACCAAAGGGCATTTCAAAAATATACGGACAATGCCGTTTCAAAAACTGTCAATTTAAGTAAGGACACCAATGCGGAAACCATCTCGGAAATTTACAGGGCTGCTTGGGAGTGCGGACTCAAGGGCATTACCGTCTATAGAGATGGCAGTAAGGCCAATCAGGTACTACAGGCTTGCCATTTGAACAGGAGTTCCAATTGCTGAGAAATTCCATAATGATCTGTGTTTTAATTTCCAATACATTTGCTCAAGGATTGCTTGGTTTGGATTGATTCAGATAACCACTATATTTCTGTAGGCCTTCATTCATCATTTTTAATACGGCCTGACTGGTCACGGTGGCACCGGAAATTCCATCAATTGTTGTGTTCCCATCAACAAGTGTTTTTCCACTTTGATGTAGCCCAAAAGTATTTTCCGTCCAATCTATTTTGCTCCCAATGAATTGGTCTTCAAAGGAGGACAAGGTGATTCCATCTGCGCCGTACTCATCAGATTCCGCTTTATGGTCAAACGCTACCTTTGTTATTTCAGAAGTGGTTTTGTCCACCAATACCTTTCCCCAAATTTTTCCACCAAACCCCTTTTCAGACACCATGAGCAAACTGTTTGGAGTGCCTTTAAATTCAAAAATAGGCAGTGCAGTGGACGTACCGGGTTCCATGACTGTTTTATAAAGCGATAAGGCTTCATCCATGGTTGTTTTTGCCACAATACCTGTTGTATCCACCACTTTAAAATTCATGACCTTGCTTACATCGGTTGAATCCGTTAAGCTTATGCTGGCAAATTCCGCTATTTCTTTGAGTGCTTGTGGCAATTGGTAAGCGGGAGTGGGCTCTTGGGCCAACTCCTCAGTTTTTGAACTGTCCGTTTTTTGTTTACAGCTTAAAAATAGGGCTAAAATTAAAAGGGTGAGTTTTATTTTCATGACAAATGGGTTTTAAATTCGAATACTGATGATGGTTACCGTTCCAACATCCATAATTCAAACTAAGATATACGAGAAGGAATTGCCATAAAATGATGCTTGTCAGACCAACCCACTTTTCCAGAATGATGAAGGTCATTTCCTATGCCGGGACTCTACAATACATTGTATCGATATAGGTATAACCCAAATGTATTTCCTTAAAAAAGTTGTTATGAAAAAAATAGTTGTCGTGATGGTTGCGGGTTTGTTGGCTTCTTGCTCCAGCACCCGATTTGTGGATAGTTGGAAAAACAAAGAGATTATCTCCTTCAAGCCCGAAAAGCTCTTGGTGGTGGGAATGACCAGTAATTTGACGGCCCGAAAGATTTTTGAGGATGAATTGCGTTTGGCGTTCATTCAATATGGCATCAATGCGTATGTAAGCGATGGGATCATTGATCAGGAGTTTACTGATGCCCAAAGAAATATGGAAGAAATTGAGGGGATGACCCAAAAGTTGGTTGATGAAGGGTTTGACGCTGTGGCCATTTCAGCGGTCAAGGGAGTGGATAGCGAGATGGATTATCGTTCCAGTTATTATGATGTAGGGTACAGAAGATATCATTTTGGTCGATATTGGTACACCTATCAAGGTATTTATTATACCCCTGAATATTACTCAAACTACAAAGTGTACCATGTGGAGACCGCAATTTATAATTTGGTTGGGGGAGAGGACCGGTCTTTGGTCTGGGTAGGTTCGTTTGATATTGTAGACCCCCAACAGATCACTTCAACAGTGGATGATTATGTCGCCAGAATAGTTGAGCAGTTAAAACGGGACAAAGTAATAGGGAATTGAAGAACCGAACCGGTTCAAATAATTTTCTCTAAGGGAGGGCCGCTGCCAAGGCAATTTCCACCATATTGGTAAAGGAAGTTTCCCGCTCATGGGCGGATAGACGCTCGCCGGTGACCAAGGAATCCGAGATGGTCAAAATGGTAAGTGCGCGGATATTATACTTGGCCGCAATGGTATACAATCCAGCGGTTTCCATTTCTACACATAAAATGCCATATTGGGCCCAGAGTTTGTACTCTTCTGGATCATCCACATAAAATTCATCGGAGGAAAGAACATTGCCCGCTTTTATGGGGATGTTGTGCTGTTGTGCGTAGTTCACTGCTTTTTGGAACAACTCAAAATCGGCTGTGGGTGAATAGTCGGAATTGATGAACCTTGAATTATTCATGCCCGAGGTGGTGGAGGCGGCCATGGCCAGGACAACATCGTTCAGTTTTACATCTTCTTGATAGGATCCTGCCGATCCCACCCGAATGATGTTCTTTACCCCGTAATCTTTGATGAGTTCATGAAAATAAATCATGGAAGAGGGCATTCCCATACCGCTTCCCTGCACAGAAATCTTCATCCCTTTGTAGGTTCCCGTGTAGCCCAACATGCCGCGAATTTTGTTATAGCAGAAGGGACTTTCAAAAAAGGTCTCCGCAATCCATTTGGCCCGTAAGGGGTCTCCCGGCATCAGCACGGTTTCCGCAACCTCTCCTTTTTTGGCTTCAATATGTATGCTCATGGATATGGTTTAGTTCAACAATGATGGCCCGGATGACGTTCCAATTCGGGTAACTCCAAGATCAATATATTTTAATGCGGCCTCCTTGTCCTTGATTCCTCCAGAGGCTTTAATCTGTGCTTTGTTGCCAACAACCTTTTTCATCAAGATTACATCTTCAAAAGTGGCCCCGCCATCACCAAATCCTGTGGAGGTCTTTACAAAATCGGCACCGGCTTCAACGGCCAAGATACAGGCCTTTTCCTTTTCGGGCGTGGTAAGAAAACAGGTTTCAATGATCACCTTCAACAAATGGTCCCCAATGGCTTGTTTTATGGACTTGATTTCATTGCGAACAGCATCATCCCTATTGGATTTTAACCATCCCAAGTTGATGACCATGTCTATTTCATCCGCACCATTGTCCACACAATCCTTTGCCTCAAAGACTTTGGATTTTGTAGACATGGCTCCCAAGGGAAAACCGACCACGGCAGCAATTTTCACTTTGGAGGCCTTTAACGCTTCCCTCGCCAAGGAAACATGGCACCCATTTACACAAACGGCATAAAAATTATGGGTCTTGGCTTCTTCACACAATTTTTTAATATCCGCTGGAAGTGCTGTGGGTTTTAGGTTGGTGTGATCTATGAATTCCGGTAAAAACATATCAATGCTTAAAGAGCTGTTTCAATTTAAAGATAATCAACATCTCCGACTTGTTTTTTCCGGCAAAGGAATAGGCAATGCTCTCTGCGGTTTCCACGATCAGGGCCTTTAATTTTGGGGTGAATTTTTCTGGATGCTCCTTGTAAAATTCCTTGAATGCATCAAAATATTCATCTCCATCCTTCTCTTCGCCTTCCAACCAATCAAAAACAATTTCTATCTGATAGGCCGCATCTGTATGGAATTCATCCTCAAACCCATCCACATCCAACCAGTGTTGCCGAACATATTTCCGTAGCCTTTTTACTTCTACGGGTCTAACGTTTTTGTCAACCATGGCCACAGCGTAAAAGAGCATGCCGAGGTTTTGGTAGAATTCATTTCCAATTTTTTCTGAATTGAGCATGGCTAAATTTTTATGTTCAATTAAAAATAGCACCAATCCCCATTGTTTTTTATGACAACGATCATTGGTTGACCAAGGGATAGGTTATCTAATTGTTCCTTCGTTGCACAGTTTTGTTGCTACGCCCCCTATTGGTATTGTTGTTCTGATGATATCGTTGAATATCATCATCATAGTAATTCCGTATTCGTTCGTACCGTGTGCGACTTAAATTATAGGATCGGTACCGGGGCGGCAACACGTTTCGCCTTACCCATACACCTCCATCCAAATAAACGTAGGTCCTTGTGGATAGGTCATAATAAATACTGATTTCTGGAAAGAACACATACCGCACCGTTTCAATCCTGTTCGGATAAAACCAAGGTGGGGGTGGGTCGGCCAATCTGTGTGAGACAATTACGGGGCCACAGGCCTGAAATCCCAATAGGGCAAGGAAGAGAACGGGGTAAAAAATGAACTTTTTCATCGTAAATAATTTAGTACAACAAGGTAATGGAATAGGTGGGGTCAAGTAAATGATCTGTGTCATTACACAGCACAATGCTTAGCGATAGTTTTGATAAGAAAACATAACCCAAAATAAGTTGCCATGTTAAACGATCATCCAAAAAAATATCACGAGCTCATCGGGTTGATGGAGCAATTGGGAAGTAAAATTCCCGGAACAATGGAAGCATTTGAAAAGCTCCATATATCGGGTACCGCAGATGGAGTGCTCCACAAAAAGACCAAGGAACTGATTGCCTTGGGCATTGCCATTACCGTGCGCTGCGATGGATGCATTGCTTTCCATGTGCATGATGCGCTGAAATCCGGCGCAACCCCCAATGAGATTGTGGAAACCATTGGGGTGGCCGTTCTTATGGGAGGCGGGCCCGCAGTGGTCTATGGTTGTGAGGCTTTGGAGGCTCTTCAACAATTCTCGGCACTTTCTGACTAGAGTTCCAGTTTCTTGATTTCCCAGTTTTCGTCTTTTTTTACAGCAACCAATTTATCATTGAGCACTTTGGACAAAATGGGAGGTGTTTTATAACGTCTCTTGGTCATTTGAATGTTGTAACGTCTATTTAAAAAATCAAGAATGTTACCATCAACATCCATTAATACTTCATGGAACTTGTATTCATAAATATCAAGGTTGAACTCATTTTTGCCCCTAAGGACCTTTTCAAAAATGATACCTGTTGTCATTCCATTTTCAAAAGGGCGTACATTTAAGAATTGATGTTCAATGACCAACTTCCCTTCTGTATCGATAAATCCAAATACGGGGATTTCATCGACCATTTTTTGAACAATGCATCGACCATTGGAAAATTTGGGATAGTGGACCGATCTAACATCATCATAGGTTGTACCGTTATCTTTGTTCCAATAGAGGTCACCCCTAAAATTAATGACGGTATGGCCAATATCATCAATAAAGGCCCACTCATTTCCTTTTTGTACGGCGGCAAGTCCTTCATTGAAGGGGGCAACAAAATCCAAGTCATTAGGGAGTTGTGCATGTATTCCAATACACATAAAAGCTGCGAATAGGGTGAATAGTTTTTTCATGGCTTAAAATTTTAGATTCCTTCATAAAGGTCGTGTCCACAAAGCTGTTTTGAAATGATATACGTCATGGGAAAAGTTGTGCATACCTTCTACATTTGGTTTCAAATCCTAAAAGAAACGATCATGGCTTCCGGAGTCAACACATTGGATTCCATTTTTTCATTTCTGGGAAAAAACCAAACTCTCCTAACAGCAGATATTACTATGATGAAGAAGATACTGGTACCGGTCGATTTTTCCGAATATTCGGGCTATGCCTTGGAGGTTGCCTCGCAAATTGCCAAGAAGCATGGTTCGGGAATCATTATTTTGCACATGCTGGGATTGTCAGAATCCGTGCTTGCCAAATCCGAAGAAGAGGAATTGAAAGAAGCAAAGTATTACATGAAACTGGCCAAGGAAAAAATAAAAGACCTTACAAAGAAGGCACACCTTCAAGACGTTCCCGTAGAGGCCATTATCCAGAATTACAAGATTTTCAGTGAAGTGAACCAGGTGGCCCAAGAGCATAATTGCGACCTCGTGGTTATGGGGTCTCACGGTACCAGTGGCCTTAGCAGATTTTTTGTGGGCTCCAACACGGAAAAAGTGGTACGGACCTCGCAAGTCCCCGTGTTGGTGATCAAACAACCACATGAAGATTTCAATATTAAAAGAATAGCATTTGCCTGTGATCTAGACCCGGAGAACATTCCGGCATACAGCAAAGTTGTTGCATTTGCAGAACTGTTTTCGGCCAAATTGGAAACGTTTTATGTGAACACCTCTGGTGCCAATTATATGGGATACTCCGATATTGAAAAGAAAATTAAAAACTTTACCGATAAACTGGGTGAAGAGGTGCCTGTACGTATCTATAACCACTATAGTGTTGAAAGGGGCATCTTTAATTTTTGTTTGGAGCACAATGTTGATCTTTTGGCCATCCCAACCCATGGCAGAAAGGGGATTGCCCATTTTTTGGCAGGCAGTACGGCCGAAAATGTTTCCAACCAAGCCAAGTTGCCGGTGCTTACCCTTAAACTTTGATCAGGTCCTGAACAGTAGCTCAATTCGCCCCAACAGTATCAACTCGGACTTGTTGCTGCCGGCAAAGGCAGAGGTAATGGCTCTGGCTGTGGACATGATGAGCTGTTTCACATGGTCTGGGAACAGGGTTTTGTATTCGGTATAAAAGGCCTCAAATTCTTCATAGATTTCATCATTGTCCTTTCCATATTCCAACAGCCAATCAAAAACAGTCTCAATTTGAAAAGCGGCATCAGTCCCATATTCATCCTCAATGTCATCCACATTTAACCAATGATCGCGTACCACTTCCTTTAACCTGTCTATTTCCTTTACATGGATACTGTGGTCGGCCATGGCAACGGCATAGAAAAGTTTTCCCAAATTCTGATAAAATTCATTCCCAAGTTTCTTTTTTGAATCCAACATTTCACTATTTTTTTATTGTTCGATAAATATATATATTGAAGGGACTTTCCCCCATGATGTAAATCAGTTATACGTATATTTAGTGTGTGAAACTCTTAGAGAAAAATGAGGTACTAAAGATTTTAACGGAAGTTATTTCGGAGGGGATCCTCATTGTTGATGATCAGCAGAACATTGTGGCCAGTAATGCTGTGGCCGACCGCATGTTCGGTTATTTGGATGGAGAGTTGGGCGGAAAGCCCTTGGAAATTTTGATTCCCAAAAATATAAGGGGCCAACATAGGGGCGATGCAGGGGGCTTCATACAAAAAGGACGTAGAAGAAAGATGGGGCAAGGCTTAGACCTTGTAGGCCTTCAGAAGGATGGTGGAGAGTTTCCCCTTGAGATCAGTCTCAATCCATTTACACTGTTGCAAAGGAGGTATGTAATGGCCATTATCGTGGACATTTCAGAGCGGAAAAAATCAGAGCAGACCATAGACCATTGGTTCGAGGTCTTTAACGAATCCCTCAACGAAATCTATATTTTTGATGTGGAATCCTTTGTGTTCATCAATGTAAACCGAGGGGCACAGCTTAATTTGGGGTATACCATGGAAGAGTTGAACCAGATGTCCGTTCTCGACATCAAAACCGACCTCTCCCAAGAAAGCTTTCAAAAATTAATATCACCACTGGTCGATAAAACCAGGGAAAAGGTTGATTTTGAGACCATACACCGAAGAAAGGACGGCTCCGCATATCCCGTTGAAGTGCACTTGCAATTGTCTTCAATAGGCAAAAAACAAGTATTTCTTGCCATTGTGTTGGACATAACGGAACGGAAAAATTATACCCAGCATTTGGAGAATACGGTAGAGGAACGCACCGAACAGCTCAGGGAAGCGCTGAAAGCGGAGAAACAGTTGAATGAACTCAAAACAAAGTTCCTGTCCTTGGTCTCGCACGAATTTAAAACGCCCTTGTCCAGTATTTTGACCTCCAACTCTTTGCTCTCAAAATATACCAAGACCGATCAACAGGAAAAACGGGACAAACACATCAATACCATTAAGGAAAAGGTAAAATATTTGGACAACATCCTTACCGATTTCCTGTCCATAGAGCGTCTGGATACGGGCAAGGTAAAATACAATATCAGCACTTTTCCTTTGAGCAAGATCATCAATGAAGTGATCTATAATTCCAACACACTTTTAAAGGAGGGCCAGCGAATCCAATATCCGAAGGATATTGACGGCATAACCGTGTCCTTTGAGGAAAAGATCATGGAATTGTCCCTGTCCAATTTGTTGCACAACGCCATAAAATATTCCCACGAGGATACCAACATAGAGCTTCGGGTCACGGAGAACAATGATAGCCTCCACATAGACATTATAGATGAGGGGCTTGGCATCCCAGAGGAAGACCAACCCTTTATTTTTGACCGTTATTATAGGGCAAGCAATGTGCTCACCAGCCAAGGAACGGGAATTGGACTTAATATTGTAAAACAGCATATGTTAAATCTTGGAGCGGACATCAGTTTTAAAAGTAAACCTGGTGCAGGCTCAACATTTACGTTGACCATACCTAAAAACAAAAGTGAAGATGAAAAAAATTCTACTGGTTGAGGATGATACCTCTTTACGGGAAAATATAGAGGAACTCTTAGATCTATCGGGATTTCAGGTATTTTCTACCCCTAATGGCAAAATGGCCCATGAAATTGCCAAAAGGGAAACCCCGGATATTGTTCTGTGCGATATTATGATGCCAGAGGTCGATGGTTACGAGGTGCTTGAACAATTTTCTTCCTTTGATGCCACCAGGCACATCCCCTTCATTTTTGTTTCGGCAAAGACAGAGCGCAATGACGTAAGAAAGGGTATGGATCTTGGCGCCGATGACTATTTGACCAAACCTTTTGAAGAAGCGGAGCTTTTAAACGCCATACACACTCGTTTGGAGAAAGCAACACAGCTTGAGAGTATTTTTTCAAAGCGAAATGAGCAAGACAAACAACACGACATACGATCATTGAACGAATTGAAGAATTTTTTTGATGACCATGGGCAACAGTTTTCCTTTAAGAAAGATGAGACCATCTATACAATGGGGGAACACTCCAACATGGTGTACCTTATTTTAAAAGGAGTGGCCAAGTGCTGTGGCTTGGATGAAGAGGGCAAGGAACTCATCACTTCTGTGTATTCTGAAGACGATTTTTTGGGATTTACCTCCCTGACGGAAAATCTTCCGTATCGCGAATATGCCATTGCCATTGAAGATGTGGAACTTGCGGGAATCTCCAAGACCCATGTAAAGTCAATACTTGAAGAAAACCAAAGTGTTTCCTTGGAATTGCTCAATGTTATGGCCGAAGATTTGGCACACATAAAAAAGCAATTGTTGCAAATGGCCTATAGTTCTGTCCGAAAAAAAACGGCCCAGACCCTGTTACTGTATTCCCAAACAATGAACAAGGGCAAGGAAGGTCCCTTAAGAATAGCAAGAAGCGATTTGGCAGGCGTAGCGGGCATTGCAACGGAAAGCTTGATCAGAACCTTGTCCGATTTCAAGAATGAAGGCCTAATCGCCATTGAAAACCGAAATATTAGGGTCTTGGACAAAGAGGCCCTCAGCCAAGTCCACTAGCCGTAAATGATATTTATCATTCCATCTTTTTTGGGGAATGATAAACTTGCACCGTCATTTAGTGGAATATGAAAAACATTTTGATCCCCACCGATTTTTCAGAAAACTCTAAGAGAGCTTTGCGGTATGCCCAAATATTGTTCAGTTCTGTGGAGTGCAACTTCTATGTGCTGTATGTTGGCACCCTTTTGGATACACAAACGGATTCTGTCAAAACTTCAAAAAAAACGGGCAAGGACATCTCCACTGGGAACACCAAGGAAAAGTTGGTGGATTTGGTGGAAGAATGTAAAAGGCACAGCACGGAGGCAAACCATTATTTCTATGCCCTGCACGAGTATGGATTTTTCATCCAGAGCATTAAAAAGAATTTGGAGGAACATCAAATAGACCTAATTGTAATGGGGACCAACGGTGCTTCAGGAATTAAGGAAAAAGTGGTGGGGAGCAATGCTGGGGACGTCATCACAAAAGTGCAGTGCAATACGTTGGTAATCCCTGAAAAGGTCATTTTTTCCAGACCCAAGGAGATAGCTTTCCCTACGGATTTCAATATTTTCTACTCACACGGAATTATAAGTTCCATGGCAGAAATGTTGCAATTGGGCCCGGGCAAGCTTAGGGTAATGAATGTCATAAAAAATGGGGACGAACTCAATATGGACCAAAAAAAGAACAGGGAATACCTGTTTGATTATTTGGAAGAGACATTTCCAAACCGGTACAGTTTTCATACCATTACCAATAAAAACGTAAAATCCGCCATTCAATGTTTTGTGGAGAGCAGGGATATTGAAATGATCATAATGGTGGCCAAAAACCTGAATTTTATTCAGCAGATCTTGTTTGACTCCATTGTGGAAAAAATCAGTTTTCATACCAAAATCCCATTTTATGTGATCCACGAATAGGAGTTGCCACCGAAGTAGTGACCAATATCATTTTTTACCGATTTGTGCACTGCTATCTTTGGAAAAAGAGGTCAACATGAGAACAATACTCATTCCCACAGATTTTTCAAAGAATGCACTGCATGCATTGAAGTATGCCCAGGAACTCTACAAATGTGAGCGCGCTTGCTTTTTTGTTCTGCACACGTATATGGATGAGGTTTACGGTGCCTACAAAACGGCTTCCGTAGAAGATATGGAAGCGCAAAAAGAAGCAAAGAAAAAGGAATCGGAGAAAAAACTGGACAACTTGCTACAGTCCGTGATAGGGACACCCCCAAACCCATTGCACAATTTTGAGACAATCGCTTCCTTTGATAGCCTTGTGGACGGCATCAACGATTTTGTCAATGAGATGAACATTGACTTGGTCATTATGGGAACAAAAGGGGAGACCAGTGACCATAAAACCACCTTTGGCAGCTATACCATAGAGGTTTTTAAGTATGTAAAATGCCCCGTGTTGGCCATTCCGGAGGACTTTGAATACAAACAGCCCAAGGCCATTCTTTTTCCAACAGATTACATGTTGCCCTATAAGCGCAGGGAGTTAAAACTCTTGGGCGATTTGGCGGGGAAGTTCAAATCTGAGGTGCATTGCCTGTATTTTACAGATTTTGATGAACTGAGCTCCAGACAGGAAGACAACAAGCGATTTCTTCAGGATTCTCTTTCAAAGGCTTACCTCTCCTTTGGGACCTCATCGGTAAAAAACAAAGCCGATGCCATTATGGAATACATAGAAAAACGGGAAGTGGGCATGTTGGTCATGGTAAATTCCAGGCACTCCTTTTTTGAGGATATGCTCTACCGTTCCACTGTTGATTTGCTTGGACTTAAAGTGAAAATTCCATTTTTGGTCATGCAAAATCTCAATCGATAAACCTTATATGCCATAAAAAGATGAAAAAGATATTGTTGCCCACCGATTTTTCCAAGAACGCTTGGAATGCCATTGATTATGCGCTCAACTTTTTTAAAAATGAAAAGTGCACTTTTTATCTGTTGAATGCCTACACGCCATCCTTTTATAGGGTAGATTATATGTTTGGCGGGCCGGCACAAAGTGCCATACCGGACATTGGCATCGATCTTTCCCTCGAGGGGCTGGAACATGTCATGAAGCGCATCAAAAAAGAACACAAAAACCCCAACCATCAATTCAAGGCCTTGTCCGCTTTCAATACATTGACAGATGAAGTACAGGAAGTCTGTGAGGATAAAAAAATAGATATGGTGGTCATGGGAACCCAAGGGGCTTCCGGGGCCAAAGAGTTTTTCCTTGGTTCAAATACCGTTCATGTCATTAGAAAAGCCACAGTGCCCGTCTTGACGGTCCCTACAAAATATGCTTTCAAGGAAATAAAAAAAGTGCTTTTACCCACTGGATATTGGTCCAAGTACAAATCAAATGAAATAAAACCTTTGATAGATCTTGTTAAAACATTTGGAGCCGACCTGCATGTGGCACATGTTGTGGAAGAACATGATTTGACGAGCGTACAGATGGAAAATAAAAAGCATTTGGAGCAATTACTGGAAGGAATCCCAACGGTTTTTAAAGATATTACAGATGAATATATGCCCAATGGCCTGCACACCTATATTGAAAAGAACGCTATAGGGCTCATTGCCATGATGAACCGTAAACATTCATTTTTGGAGCGGCTTGTGCTCAAACAAAATGTAGATGCTGTGGGATACCATAGTGCGGTGCCCTTTTTGGTGCTGCCCGACACGGCTGACATATCAAAAAACCGGAAATGATGAAAAATATACTCTTGCCCACCGATTTTTCCAAGAACGCTTGGAATGCCATTTTCATGGCCGTAAAACTTTACGCCGATATGGAATGCAAATTTTATGTGTTGCACACCTTCGAGCCCAAAAAAGAAAACATTGCTGGGTTTAAAAGCAGCACCCGGGCCGGAGTGGTATACCAATCCTTGGCTGAAGCATCGGAAGGGCAGCTTGGGGAGATTATGGAATATTTAGAGAAAAACCACAAGAATCCAAAGCATAGCTTTGGGAAGTTGTCCATTTCGGGAGGGCTGGTGGAAACCATCCGGGACCTCGTGCCAAAGTACGACATTGACACCATTGTCATGGGAACCAAAGGTGCAACCGGGGCCAAATCGGTCTTTATGGGCAGTAATGCGGTAAACGTCTTAAAAGGCATTAAGAACTGTGTTACGGTGGTAGTTCCCGAATCTTATGATTTCCAAAAACTGGAATCGTTGGTCTTTCCTACGGAGTATGTCCATTTTTTTCCAAAAAATGTACTTCAACCGCTATTGAAATTGATCACATTGTGGAATTCCAAAGTCAAAGTGTTCCATGTGGCACAGACCTTTGGCTTATCGGAGACACAAAAATCGAACAAGGAAATCTTGAAAAAGCGGTTTGCAGGTCATCCAACCTCCTTCCATAAGGTGGTCATAAAAACCACTGTGGCAGAGGCCATACGGCAATTTGCGGAAGAAGAAAGGACCGACATGATCGTACTGACCAACTATTCCCATGATTTTTTTGATAAATTGACACAGGAACCTGTGGTAAAAAAAGTAACTTTTAGAACCGAAATCCCTTTGATGGTCCTACCAGATTTTCAGGGATAGCATAGAAACAACAAAGACATGAAACGAATTGTACTGCCCACCGATTTTTCCAAAAATGCATGGAATGCCATTAACTATGCGCTATCCATCTTCAAAGGTGTGGAGTGCGAGTTCTTCATTGTGAACGCCTACCAAGTGGGTTCCTCTGGCCTGGCCACCAAAAGGGGAAGGGCCAATGATACCCGTTTGTTCCGGTTGATGAAAGAACAATCAGAGCGGGAGCTCAAAAGGCTTATGGAAAAAATCAAGGAAATTGGTGACAACCCCAAACACAGTTTTACCACATTTTCCATTGCGGACAACCTTGTTAATGCCATTGGAAAGACCGTCTACAATAAGGAAGTCGATTATATAGTGATGGGGACCAAAGGGGCGTCTGGACTTAAAGAAGTTTTTATGGGCAGCAATACCTATAAAATCATCAATGAAATAGATTTTTGCCCCATTATTGCCGTTCCCGATGAGTATACAATCAAGGATTCCATCAATACCATTGTGTTGGCAACCGGGTATGAGCATCTTTTTGAAACCTACGAGCTACATCCTCTTTTGAAGCTTGCAAAACTTTTTGACGCTGAAATATGGGTAACCCACGCTGGAAACCCAAATGAATTGACTCCCCAACAGCTTGCATCGAAAAAAGTCATGGAAAAGAAGCTGAAAAGCGTAAAGCATAAATTTGTTGAAGTGGAAAAAGGGAGTTCAATACACAGTGCCATTCAAAAAACTGTTGAAGAGAACAAGGATGTGGACATGGTGGCCATGATAAACTACGGCCATGGATTTTTTGAAAAGCTTACCCATGAGGCCGTTATCAAGAAAGTTTCCTTCAATACCCAAGTGCCGTTTTTGGTGATGCACCTGTTTGAGTAAACGGAGATTCGGAATTGGTTTACATAAAGGATTTTACTACTTGGACAATCTCGGATTTTTGCAGTACACCAGATTGCCGCCATAGTTGTTGCCCTTTTTTGAAGAGCAGCATGGTGGGAACACCCCGCACTTGGTATTTGTTGGCCAAGGGTTGGTTTTTGTCCACATCAATCTTTACAATTTTCACCGAATTTCCCAATTCTTCCTTCACTTCTTTGAGGATGGGCGCCAACATTTTGCACGGTCCGCACCATTCTGCGGAAAAATCGATCAGCACCAATTGGTCAGCGTCTATCAGGTCATTAAAATTTCCTTTCATCAGTACAACAATTTATGGATGCAATTTATGAGATCCGATTTTTTCGGGAATTGATGAAAATCATGGTATAAGACTTGGGTCAGATGTAGTTTTGTTAAAATTAGTATGTCATGATGAGGATTGTATTGCCCACGGATTTTTCAGAGAATGCATTCAATGCCATTGCATATGCAGCCAAATTAGTAAAGGATACTACCTGTATTTTTTATCTCTTGCATGCCTACACGCCACCTATTTATCGGGTGGATTATACTTTGGGCAGTCCTGGCCAACTTGGGCTCCCTGATGACCATAGATACAGTGCCGAGGTCGCTTTGGAAAAAACCAAGAAAAGAATCAAAGCCAAGTTTGACAATCCCAGGCATGAATTTGTGACCCATGCGGCCTTCAATACTTTGGAAGATGAGATCAAGACCATGGTAATCAAGGAGAACATAGATTTGATCATCATGGGAACCCAAGGTGCAACCGGGGCCAGAGAAATATTGTTTGGATCCAACACCGTTCATGTCCTTAAAAAAGCCATTGTTCCCGTTTTGGCCGTCCCATCCAATTTTGACTTCACCCCACCTAAAAGAATAGTGTTCCCCACAGATTATGAAGTGGATTATGCGCATACGGACCTGGATTTCTTGTTGCACTTGTCAAAATTATGGGGTGCCAAACTGCATGTAATGCATGTTTCCACTCCTGATGGACTCACGCCACTACAAAAAACAAACAAGGCAAATCTCCAGAAAATGATGCACCAACACGCCCATGAGATCCATGATCTTCCAGACCAAGAACTCGTAGAGGCCATAAATACCTTCCAAGAAGAAGTCCCTGTTGATATGTTGGCCATGGTAAAAAACAAACACTCCTTTTTGGAGCGTCTTTTTGTGGAGCCCATAATCAAAAATATTGGGTTGCATAGCAAAGTTCCCTTTTTGGTGCTTTCGTATAACCCCTAAAAACCTTGCATTATGTTACAGATAGTAGTGCCCACCGATTTTTCCAATAACTCGTACAATGCGCTGTTTTATGCTGCCCAACTTCTAAAAGATAAGAAATGTACTTTTCATGTGGTGAATGTTTGCGGCAATGAAGGCGAATCAAAAATTGAGGAAGCCAAAATTGAATCTGCCCAAGGTCTAGATGCCATTTGCCATAGGTTGGTAAGGGATGTTGGCAAAAATAAAGAGCACCAACTCAAAAAAGTTTCGCTATGTGCAGATGTTAACAAAGGCATTTCCAATTATGTGGAAGAACAAAAGGCCGACCTCATGGTCATCGGGAACAAGGCCAAAGAGGAGGTAAAGCACATTTTGTTCGGTACAAACGCCATGCAATTGGTACGGGAGGTCACTATCTGTCCCATTCTTATTGTTCCCTTGGAGATAGATTTTAGGAACGTGGAAAAAATTGGATTTATCTCCAATTACGCCAACCCCATTTCAGAAGAGAACATCCGCGCCCTGCAATTTTTTCAAACAGTGACGGACAGTGCTCTGGTGCCGATGAGCATTGATGATGGTAAAGGCGAAAAAAGGGTCTTGGAGCACAAGAAAAGTTTTTTTTCGGCTCTTTCAGAAAAGATGTCCAAAGAGGTGGTACTGCCCGTTTTTGGGGATAAGACAAAGACCATTATGGAGTTTGTGGATTTATGGAACATAGATTTGCTCTGCATGGTGTATTATCCGCATCATTTTTTCTTGGAGTTTATTGGGAATGGAATAATTAAGGAACTGAACACCAAATTAACCGTCCCATTTTTGATTTTGTCCCATCAGGCAAATTGACTTAAATCATGGCACAGGATGACAGCTTAGTGTAGCTTTAATGAAAAACCAAGTGGTCATGGACAAAAGAGTGTTGTTGCCTACGGATTATTCTAAAAATGCATTGAATGCCATTAGATATGCATTAGATCTCTACAAAGATATTCAGTGTGATTTTTATATTTTGAATGCGTTTCATGTTTCGGGCTATACTTTGGACAGTATGATGGTTCCTGAACCGGGAGAGCGTTTCTACGATTTGGCCAAAAAAGAATCTGAGGAAGGGATGGAGCGGCTCATGGAAATGATTAAACTCCACCCAGAAAACCCAAAACATCGATTCCATACCATTTGCACGTTCAACAGTTTGGTGGAAGCCATTAAGAACGTGATTGCAAAAAAGGATATTGATCTCATCGTTATGGGAACCAAAGGTTTGACCGAATCGAAGGCACGGATTTTTGGCACCAACACGGTATCGGTAATGGAAGCTATAAAAAAATGCCCTGTCATTGCCGTTCCCAGTGATTATTTATATGCTCCGCCCAAAGAAATTGTTTTTCCAACGGATTACAAAACAGACTTTAAGAAGACCGAGATGGCCCAATTGGTGGAGATCGCAAAATTGCACGACTCAAAAATCAATGTGGTGCATATTGATAAGAACAAGGACGGAAAGTTGAACAAGCAGGAAGAAACCAATAAACGGTTATTGCAAGATATTTTGGATGGTACCGATTATGAGATCCATTTTTTGTCGGCCGTTAAAATCAGCAAGGGCATCAACCTTTTTATTGAAAGCAAGGATTGCGATATGGTTGCATTTATGAACAGAAAACATTTGTTTTTTGGCAGCATACTTTCCAATCCGTTGGTAAAGGAAATTGGGTATGAGCCCACAATACCCATTTTAGAACTGAATGATAATTGAAAAATAGGAAAGAATGAAACAGGTAGGAATTTGGATGGATAAACTGGAGGCCAAGGGAGTGGTCTTTGAGGATGGGAAGGAAAGTGGTTTTCACATTCCTTCGGAAATGGACTTTTTTAACCCCAGGGGCGGTGCACGCTCCAAAACCAAATGGGGGCCCCAGGATGTGGTCCAAGACAGTAAATATTTGGAAACGGAAAAACACCAGATGAAACGCTATTTTCAAAAGATCGTGGATGCGGTCCAAGATGTAGATCAACTGGCACTTTATGGTCCTGCGGAGGCTTCGGAAAAATTTGTAAAGGAACTTAGGGAGAACCATCCCCAATTGGCCGATAAGGTAAAAATCAAGGAGAAGGCTGATAGTATGACCGACAACCAATTCAAGGCCATGGCCAAGCGCTTTTTTAAAATTGATGATCAGTTGTGATGGATCTCTGATCAACCTACCAAATTGATTTATATCATTTCACAGGAACCAACCAAACCTTACTTTCATGTTCAACTTCAAATCAATGAAGGATTGGGTCATGGTTGTACAGAACAAAATAGAAAATCTTCACAATGAGCTGCAAAAATGGAAATCGCATTTGCAGTTCATAGAGGGTGAAATGTCCTTCATACAAAAGTTGTTGAACTCTTATGTCTTTGAACCCAGGACCCCCAATTTGTTTGAGCGGTTGGAACAATTCAAACAAGAATTTCTGGAATCAAAAAAAGAAAAGGAGCTGCTTAAAAAGCAGATTCGCCGTCACGAGAGCCATTTAGGAGGCATTTTTGAGTGCACCTCGGAGATTTGTGATGTCAGCTACTACGAAAAGCACAATAAATTACAGAATAGGATCCTGAACTATTTGGATGATTACCTGAACCTCAAAAACAAGGTGTACAGCTACGCAGGGTCTGTATTGAAAAGAAGGAAGCCCGTGGATTGATGTTTGCCATACCACGGTGAATGTTTTTAAACTAAAGTTCATTAATCTTAAAACCTAATTATTATGTCACTTGTAAAATTTAATGGAAAACGATTTCCATGGAACGAAAGCTTGGTCGATTTTTTTAATCGCGATGCATTTATTGACGATGATTTCTTCAATTTGGAAAAATCCCACCCCTCAATGAATGTAAAGGAGCATGATGATGATTTTGAAATTGAGATTGCGGCCCCAGGGTTCGATAAAAAAGATTTTCAGGTCACCATGAAGGATGACGTCTTGGAAGTTTCCGCCAAAAAAAGCAAAGAGGAAACCAAAAAAGATGAGGAATACACCCGAAGGGAGTTCAACTACAGTGCGTTTACCAGAAGTATGCAATTGCCCAATTCGGTGGACCGTTCAAAAGATGTAAAGGCAACCTATAAAAATGGCATTCTAAAGCTGAACCTTCATAAAATGGAGGAAGCCAAGAAAAACCAAAAAAAGGTCATTGAGGTTGTTTAAGTGAGAACACGCGGCAAATGGATTTCCATTTGCCGCAACAATGCCAAAAGCTATGAAACCAAAAAACAAAAAAGGAACGTTCAGGGAGTGGTTCAGTGCAGCGGAACTGCACGAAGAATCCAGAAAATGGTGCTCCGAACTGAAATTTGCCAAGGACGAGCAAAAGTTCTTGAACAGTATGGTCAAGGATTATACCTTGGACATATTGGATGCTGATATGTTCAACACCGTGCAACCCGTGGTTGAGTCGTTGAAAAAGTTGGAATCCGATCTGGTCCATATCTTCAAAAAAGTCCAATTGCATGAGAACCAACTGGAGATCATGGTCGATGAGGTGGACCAAAACAAGATGGAGAATGCCTATTTGGACACCCATTCAGAATTGGCCAAGGAAATGGAGGCCTACTTTATACAATACCGTGAGGCCAAAACCAAGATTTTTGATGTAGTCTCCAAGGCCATCAAAAGAAAAAAGCAAAAAAAACTTCTCAATTAGGATGTTGGGAATCCCATTTGTTTTATTTTAATGGATGCAGTAGAATCATTTTGAACTCTGCCCAAGCCCATTTATTATACTAATACGCCAACGATGAAAGTACTAGTTTACAGTGCCAAAGATTTTGAGATTGACAATATAAAAAAGGTGAATGGAAACAAGCACAAAATCACCTTTGTGCCGGATAAATTGGATTCCAATACGGCAGTTATGGCCGCCGGATATGAGGCCATTTCCATTTTCTCCAATGATGATGCCTCTTTGGTGGTGCTCGAGATTTTGAAGGACCTGGGGGTGAAGTACATCACTTTAAGGGCAACAGGCTACAACAATGTCAGCATTAAATCTGCAAAACGTATAGGTCTTAGAGTGGCTTATGCACCGGAATATTCCCCACATGCCATTGCTGAGCATACCATAGCACTACTTTTGGCGTTGAACCGAAAATTGATTCAGGCCCATGAACAGGTACATCAATACAACTTTCTGTTGGATAATCTGGTGGGTTTTGATTTAAACGGAAAAACTGTGGGCGTGTTCGGAACTGGCCGGATAGGGTCCATTGTGGTGAGAATCCTCCATGCATTTGGATGCAAGGTATTGGCCAATGATGTTCAAAAGAACCAATATTTGGAGAACCACTACGGTTTGGAGTACGTAACCCTGGAAGAGCTTTGCAAAAGATCCGATATTGTCAGCATCAATGCTCCGCTTACTTACGATACCCATCACATTTTTAGGGCATCATTGTTCAAACTAATGAAGAAGGATGCGATTCTCATCAATACCGCTAGGGGAGCCATTGTAAAGACCAAAGATGTTATAAACGCACTCAAAAAAGGCAATTTGGCAGGCTATGCCACAGATGTATATGAGGCGGAAGAAGGCATTTTTTTCAAGGACAACAGCAGAACGGGGATTAAGGACGAGCAGCTTTTGGAACTCCTTTCGTTGCCCAATGTATTGCTGACCCCGCACCAAGCTTTTGCCACCAATGAAGCCCTGGACCGGATTGCTGAGACCACCATCTACAACATTGACTGCTGGCAAGAGGGGAGGGGCTGCAAAAACGAGTTGGGTTATGAAACCTTTGTCTCATAAAAGGGGGCTCAACAATTTGGCAAAGCCTTCAATCAACTTTTTAAACCAATGCCTTTGTTTGTGTTTTTCATAATCCGATAGAATGACGGATTTTTCGCAATCCTTCAAAAAATCGGATTTCATTTGTTGGCAAAGGGTTTCGTTGTAAACAAAAACCTGGGCCTCATAATTTTGTTGCAGGCTTCTATTGTCCAAGTTTGCAGTTCCAATGCTGGCTATCTCATCATCGCACAGCATCACCTTGCTATGCAAAAAACCATCAGCGTATAAGTAAATTTTGATGCCGGCCTTTAGGTAGGACTCAAAATAAGCCCTAACACACCAATCCACCAGTTTGCTATCTGTTGTGGTAGACATGAGAATCCGAACATCCACCCCGCTCAATGCTGTGGTCATTAGGGCCTGTAAAATGGCATGGTTGGGTATAATGTATGGGTTTACGATGTATAGATACCTTTCTGCACTATTTATGATGGAAAAATAAGCCTGCTCCATCACATCAAAATCATCATCCGGGCCACTTGGAACTATTTGCAACGAATACCCTTTTTCTGGAGTGGGGAATGTTTTAAAAGTTGAGGTATCCACATTTTTCTCACTGGCAAGGAACCAATCTTTAATGAAGGTTTTGTTCAAGAAATCAACAGCCTCGCCTTCAATTTTTAAATGGGTATCATGCCATTTTCCTAGGGCAGTGTCTCCCCTTAAATACTTGTCAGATATATTGATCCCCCCGGTGAATCCAACTTTATTGTCAATAACAATGATCTTTCTATGGTTCCTGTAATTTAGGGAACTAATAAACCTGCCAAACTTAAAGGGAAGGAACTGAGCTGTTTCCACACCTATTTCCTTAAGCTTTTTCAGATATTTTTTGCTAAGGGAGTAACTGCCAATACCATCGTACAAAAGTCGAATGGTAACATTTTCGGCTATCTTCTTTTCAAATAGTTGAAGCAGTTTATCGGCCAATTCCCCGTCCTCAAAAATGTAATATTGTAGATGAATGTATTCTTTGGCCTCCTCCAATGCCTCAAATATGCTCTCAAAGGTGTTTTTCCCGTCTTTCAGCAATTCCAGATCATTATGGCAGGTAACCGGACACCATGAGGTATTGTTGATCAGTTGGGTGATTTTGAGTTTGTTTACTGAAACCTCGGGTGCACAATGGATGGTGTTGTTGGTATTTTCTTGATCAAACCGGTTTTTTAGAGCGAACATCTTGTTCTTTCTCCTATTTCGCCCGAATAGGACGTAAAGAAGAACACCACCAACCGGAATTGTGAAAATGGCCAAAAGCCATGCCAAGGTTTTACTTGGCCTGACCCCATTGAACAATAAGCTTACAACCATTGTCAATGCAATAAGCACATAAAGGACTAGAAGAACAGGTATCAGCATTTGATTCATAAAACAAATATAAACCACTTACGGTACGCATAAATTGAGCCGTGTCAGTATTTCAGATACGTTACTGTTTATACGTGTATTTGTTGGGTTCAATATGGATGAGTACATGACCAAGGTTGGGAATTTCCTTTCGTAGGTAATCTTTAAGCTCATGGGCGATCCAATGGCCTTTTTCCACTGAAATCTTGCCGTCCACAATGGCATGAAGATCCACATGGTATTTCATCCCCGATTTTCGGACAAAGCATTTTTCGGTTCCCAAAATACCATTCACTTGGGCAGATTTCTTTCTTATTTCCAAAATCAAGTCATCGTATTGGTGTTCATCCATGATCTCGCCAAGAGCGGGACGAAATATCAAATAACTATTGTAAAGGATAAAGGTCGATGCCAAAAGGGCGGCCCAGTCATCCGCTGTTTCATAGCCCTCGCCAAATAGGAGCGCAATGGAAATCCCCAAAAATGCCATTACGGAGGTTATCGCATCGCTCCTATGGTGCCAAGCATCTGCCCGCAACGAGGAACTTTGGGTCTGTTTGCTTTTTTTGATGACCACTTGAAATGAAATTTCCTTCCAAAGGATGATGCCTCCCAAAACAATCAACGTCCAAGGTTCTGGAACTTTGTGCGGGGTTTGAATGTGTTGAATGCTTTCGTAGGCAATGATGGTTGCCGAAGTCACCAAAAAGGCCACTACAATAAATGTGACCAGGGGTTCAATTTTTCCATGCCCGTATGGATGGTTCTCATCTGGCGGTTTTTCGGCATATTTGAAGCCCAACAAGACCAAAAAGGACGAAAAAATATCGGTAGTGGATTCTATGGCGTCAGCAATTAGCGCATAGGAATTCCCGAAAAATCCCGCCAAACCTTTTATCAAGGCCAAGCCCACATTGCCAAGTATGCTAAAATAAGTGGTTCGTATGGCGGTTTTTTCGTTGCTCACTCTTTTTGATTACATGTTGCTAAGGTCGTGATTACAGAATAAAAAAGCACCCAAAAAAAATCCCCAGCTTTTTGAATCATAAAAAAGCTGGGGATTCAACCAAGTAAAAGTCAGTTGGTCAATTTTCGGTCAAAGTTGCTTGTGCAGCGGCGACCCGTGCAATGGGCACCCTAAAGGGTGAGCAGCTCACATAGTTCATTCCCACTTTCTGGCAAAAGCCTACTGAGCTAGGTTCCCCGCCATGTTCCCCACAGATTCCAACTTTAAGGTTGGATCGTGTTTCACGACCTCGTTTGGTGCCTAATTCCACTAATTGGCCCACACCTTCTTGGTCCAAAACTTCAAAAGGGTCTGCTTTCAGGATACCTTTTTCAAGATAGGTGGGCATGAATTTCCCTGAGTCATCCCTGGAATATCCAAATGTCATTTGGGTAAGGTCGTTGGTTCCAAAAGAGAAGAAGTCCGCATTTTCTGCAATTTTATCAGCTATCAAAGCAGCCCTTGGGGTTTCTATCATGGTGCCCACGGAATATTCCACCGTATCCTTACGTTTTTTGAATACCTCTTGGGCAGTTGCATCAATAATTGCTTTTTGTTGCACAAACTCTTCAACGGTACCTACCAATGGAACCATAATTTCAGGTTTTACATGGATACCATCTTTTTTTACACTAAGTGCAGCTTCCAAAATGGCCTGGGTCTGCATTTCGGTGATTTCAGGATAGGTGTTCCCCAATCTGCATCCACGGTGTCCCATCATGGGGTTGAACTCTTCCAGTTCGGCCACTTTACTTTTTACAGCGGCCAAAGAAATATGCAACTCTTCGGCCAACTCTTTTTGGGTCGCCAACTGATGGGGTACAAATTCATGCAATGGTGGATCGAGCAATCGTATGGTCACGGGATAGCCTTCCATGGCCCTAAAAATTCCTTCAAAATCGTCTCGTTGCATAGGGAGCAGTTCTTTTAAGGCTTGTTTACGGCCTTTTACGGTATCGGCCAGAATCATTTCCCGCATGGCTTTAATGCGGTCCACCTCAAAGAACATATGTTCGGTACGGGTCAAACCAATGCCTTTCGCACCAAAATTTCGTGCGATCAGAGCATCTTTTGGGGTATCGGCATTTGTTCTTACCTCCATGGTGGCGTAGTTATCGGATAGTTCCATCAACTCGGCAAATTCCCCGCTCAATTCTGGTTCCTTGGTGCCGACTTTTCCTTCCAAAATATTACCTGTTGAGCCATTGATTGAAATCCAATCCCCTTCGTGGTACTCATGGCCATTAACTTTAAGGGTTCGGGTTTTATAGTTGATTTTTAACGCACCTGCCCCGGAAACACAGCATTTGCCCATACCTCTGGCCACAACCGCAGCATGGGATGTCATTCCCCCTCTTGCAGTTACAATACCTTTGGCCACGTTCATGCCCTCTACATCTTCCGGAGAGGTTTCTACACGGACCAAAATGCTGTTCTTGAATTTGTTGGCCTCATCGGCAAAGAAAACAATCTGGCCGGTAGCTGCTCCAGGGGATGCGGGCAAACCTTGAGCAATTACTTCGGCTTCCTCCAAAGCTTTAGGGTCAAAAACGGGATGTAAAAGTTCGTTTAGTTTGTTGGGCTCTATGCGCATTAGGGCTTTTTTTTCATCTATCAGCCCTTCTTTGAGCAAGTCCATGGCGATTTTCACCATGGCGGCACCGGTACGCTTGCCATTACGGGTCTGCAAAATCCAGAGTTTACCTTGTTGAATGGTAAATTCCATGTCCTGCATATCCTGATAATGGGTTTCCAGTTTATTTTGGTATTCAAACAGTTCCTTATAAATGTCAGGCATCAACTCTTCCAGGGAAGGGTAGTTTTCCTTACGTTCTTCCTCGTCTACTTGGGCAAGTTTGGCCCAACGTTGCGAGCCCATCAATGTAATTTGTTGCGGTGTGCGAACTCCGGAAACAACATCCTCGCCCTGTGCATTGATGAGGTATTCGCCGTTGAACACATTTTCTCCCGTACCTGCATCTCTTGTAAAACATACTCCGGTTCCGGAATCTTCACCCATGTTGCCAAAGACCATGGCCTGCACGTTCACTGCAGTGCCCCAATCTTCGGGATAACCGTGCATTTTTCTGTAGTAAAGGGCACGGTCGCCGTTCCAGCTATTGAATACCGCGGTAATGGCACCCCAAAGCTGGTCCCATGGATTGTTGGGAAAGGGTTTTCCTGTTCTTTTTTTAACGATTTCCTTAAAATCATACACCAAATCTTGAAGGTCCTGAACGGTAAATTGGGTGTCGTGCTCAATTCGTCTTTTATCCTTTAAATGATCGATGATTTCTTCAAAGGGATCAAGGTCGTCCTTGGACTCGGGTTTGAGCCCCATTACAACGCTACTGTACATTTGAATGAAACGGCGGTAGGAATCCCAGGCAAAGCGTTCGTTCCTTGTCATTTTAATGACACCTTTAATGGATTCATCGTTCAGACCCAGGTTGAGGACGGTATCCATCATCCCCGGCATGGAGACCCTTGCCCCGGAACGTACCGAAATCAATAGTGGGTTTTCATCATCGCCAAAAATGGCCCCCATGGTTTCTTCGATACGGGTTATGGCCGCCCGAACCTCGGGTTCAATACGGTTTATTACGGCTTCCTTGCCTTCTTCGTTGTATTGTGTACAAACTTCTGTGGTAATTGTAAAGCCGGGGGGCACAGGGATTCCAATTCGGCTCATCTCGGCCAAGTTGGCCCCTTTGCCACCGAGCAGTTCCTTCATATCACGACCGCCATCAGCCTTTTTATTGCCAAAGGAGTATACGCTGAGTTGGTTTGCTGTAAGTGTTTCCATCTTTTTTATCTATTAAGAGATTGATAAATGCTAAAATCGATATGTAAAAGTAGCAGCTATCCCATCCTCAGAACATGATAAAAATCAGGGTTTTACATATGGGTCTTCCAGAGGGGCATGTTCAGGGGTTTATTGTGCGGGCAAACCTTGCATTTATGGTATTGTATTGTTTTTTTGTCCGCCATGATGAAAAATGTCTTGATTTAAACGGTTGTAAATCAAACGAATAAAAAAATTACATGACATTGGTCAGTAATAATCAGTGATTTAGGAAAACACTGACATTTATCATCTTTTAGAATGATTCGGTGTCTGAACTTTGTCACAAATTAAAACATCGACATTATGCAATCACACATTAAAAATGGTCAGTTTTCACTACGAGCAGTTATCCTTGTGATAGCCTTGAGCTTACTTTCCATATCAATTTCTGCACAGCACTATACGTTGAACAACAGCGAAAGTGAGGTCACCGTGACCGGTACTTCCACACTACATGATTGGGAGGAAATCGCAGAGCAAAAATCAGGTTCAATTGCGTTGGACAATGGAGGTGAGCTTCCAAAAATCAGCACATTAAAGTTTGCCGTGGAGGCTGAGAGCCTAAAGAGCGGAAAGGGAGCCATGGACAAGAACACCTACAAAGCACTAGATACCAAAAAGTACAACCAAATTGTATTTGAAATGAAAAATGTGAAGAGTGTTTCGCCCGTAACCTCTGCATCCAACAAGTATAAGGTTGTGGCTACGGGCAACCTTACCATTTCGGGCACCACCAATACCGTAGACTTGCCCTTTAACCTAATTATTAATGGAGACAAAGTATTGCTGGAAGGAAAAAAACCTTTAAAAATGACAGATTACAACATTGAACCTCCCAAGGCCCTTTTGGGCACCATTACCACTGGTGATGAGATAGAAGTTCATTATAACACCGTTTGGAAATAATTTAATCTTAATACTCAACTAAATAAATCTAGAACAATGAAAAATTTTGCGAAATACGGATTATTGGCTGCTACTTTCATAGTAGGCCTATCGGGATATTCCCAAAACCGACAACTTGACAATTTCCGGTCACCGGACAAAAACGGAGTCAATGCTTTTGAAGCTCCCAAAGATACCGTCTCAACGTTTGATGGGGTAAAAGTAAGGGTAGGCGGATCATCAACGCTACAGTTCCAGGCGTTGGATCATGAGAACTCAGGAGCCGTAGAGCTTATTCCCATTGGGGATAACTTTAACTTGGCAACGGCAAACTTAGACTTGGATGTGGCCTTGGCCAAAGGTGTGAGAATGCACTTGAGAACCTACTTGTCTTCCCGTCACCACCCAGAGCCTTATGTAAAAGGGGGCTATTTTCAAGTGGACAATTTGGATTTCATCAGCCCCGGTTTGTTGGAAGAAGCCATGAAGTACTTGACCATTAAGGTCGGTCACATGGAAAACAACTACGGTGATGCGCACTTTAGAAGAAGTGATAACTCCCAAGCCATGCACAATCCATTTGTGGGCAACTTGATCATGGATGCCTTTACCACAGAGGTTGGGGGTGAAGTTTACTTCAGAAAAGATGGATTCATCGGTATGTTTGGGCTTTCCAATGGAAAATTGAACCAAGCAGTGGACAATCCAGAGACCACAGGGGCATCAATATTGGCCAAGTTGGGCTATGATGGCCAAGTGAACGAAGACTTGAGACTGAGACTAACAGGTTCTGTATATAGCACAAACAAATCCGCTAGGACCTATCTTTATAGTGCAGACCGTGCAGGATCAAGATACTATTTGGTGATGGAAGATGTTGACGCTTCAGCAACCAGTAATTTTAGATCGGGCAGATACAACCCAGGCTTTAACAATGAGATTACTGCCTTTATGATCAATCCATTTGTAAAATGGAAAGGATTGGAGTTCTTTGGAACCTTTGAGACTGCTTCCGGTAAGACCGATGCTGAAACCGATGATAGAAACGCTACGCAATTGGCAGGTGAGTTGATCTACAGATTCGGAAACAGTGAGAACTTTTATTTGGGTACGCGTTACAACACCGTAAATTCAGATGATCCATCCGGTTCGGAAATAACAATTGATAGGTTCCAATTGGGAGGTGGTATATTCTTGACCAAGAACATTTTGGCCAAAATAGAATATGTAAACCAGCAATACGATGGATACGATACCACAAGTATCTTCCATGACGGTGAATTTAAAGGAGTTTTATTGGAAGCTGTGATCAGTTTCTAAACTCCCATGTTAGTTGATCAGACCTAGGACAGCAGTGTCCTAGGTCTTAAACATAAAAATTGTATATTTAAGTATCATGTTGGCCTCAATACCACATATCACCAAAACAGCGCTATTAGGATTACTTGTTATATCCTGGTTCAGTTTTAACGACCCTGAAAGAGAAACAAAAGTAAGGGTTGCTCCAGAGAGTGAAGTGGTGATTTCCGGCACAACGAACGTCAATCAGTTTACCTGCAAATACAATCTGCAAGAATTGGAAATGCCCATCCGTTTGATCTATGACGAAAAATCTGAGCAGATTCAGTTTAAAAATGCCGAATTAAAGTTGGTCAACGATTGTTTTGATTGTGGGGGAAAAGCCATCAACAAAGACTTTCAGGAGTTGCTAAAGACCGAAAGGCACCCGCAGGTGGAACTAAAGCTTCTTTATGTTGACCCTCCCTCACCAAATCAAAGTAAGGTAGACGTAGGGGTCGAGATCAAAATAGCTGGGGTTTCCCGTAAGTATCAATCCGTACTCTATTGTGAGCAAACCAGTAATATCTGTGTCAATGGCACCTTGGAGTTGAAACTCAGTGATTTTGAGTTGGAACCTCCCAAGAAGATGCTGGGGATGATCAAGGTGGACGATGAAATCAGGGTCCATTTAACCTTACAGATGAGCGAGATTTAATTTTTATCACTTGATGCATTTAAAATCCGTTGCGATGCCCTGATCCAATGGATTTTTTATTTTTGGGCAGTTGTCAAAACCAATATTCAGTATCTTGTCCCCACACTGGAAACTGAAATTAACTACAAACAACAACTATGACCAGGATTTTATCAATGAAAGGAATTCTCACCTCTTTTTTAGTACTTATGTCAATCACAATTAACGCACAGGATAAATTTGGTGGACTCGCACTCTACACCGTAAGGGATAATATGGGCGAGGATGCCAAGGCAACTTTAAAGAAAGTGGTCGATGCAGGCTATGCCTACATTGAAACTGCCGATTATAAGGAAGGCAAGTTTTACGGTATGGAGCCGCAAGAGTTTAAATCGTACTTGGAAACTTTGGGTCTACAACCCATAAGTGCCCATATGGGGGGAGTAACTTTGAAAAATGCAGATCAACAAATTGCGGATGCCAAAGCCGTTGGATTTGAATATTTTACCATACCGGTTCCTCCTATGGGCATGTTTACGTTTAATGCAGAGAACCGAACCATGGGTATGAAGGGTTCTTTGGAGGATCTTGCGGAAATTTTAACAACATTGGGCAAAAAGTGTGAAGCCGCTGGTCTGAAACTCTTGTACCACAACCACGATTTTGAATTCAAAAACAATGAAAGCGGTGTGAAACCCATTGATTATTTGTTGGAAAACACAGACCCAAAATATGTAAACTTCCAAATGGATTTATACTGGGTGACCAAGGCAGAAGCCGACCCAGTTGCTTACTTTGAGAAGTATCCGGGAAGATTTAAGTCGTGGCACGTTAAGGATATGGATGATGAAGGTAAGTTTGCACCCGTTGGGGAAGGCCATATCGATTTTAAAAGAATCCTACAGGAAAAGGAAACCTCTGGAATGGTAAAATATTTTGTGGAGCAGGATATGACGTGGGACAAAAAACCATTGGAAGTTATTGAGATAAGTCACGAGGGCATTAAAGAAATAGGGTTTGACTAGCTAAATTCCTGACAAAGAGGAGCATGTTTTAAAAAGGGTAAGAAATAAAAAAAATATTTTTTACAACCATTGACATTAGTATCTTTGCACCCGCAAACTTGGGTCGCGTAGCTCAGCTGGATAGAGCATCTGCCTTCTAAGCAGACGGTCGAAGGTTCGAATCCTTCCGCGATCACTACCCGAAACCCCCAGTATTTATGGGGGTTTTTCATTTTACACACTTTTTTTGTTAGACAATTATAGGATGAAATTCCGTCTAAATAGGTAACTTAACGGAACTATTTCCGACCTATTTCCGACCCATTATGAATCTGTCAATTACTGTCAACAAAAGAAAATCAAAGAAAACAAAGAAAGGTTATCCCATAATTGTCTATGCATCGCAGAATTATCAAGACAAAGAATGGAGAACAGGATACTATACTGAACTTTCTGACTGGAATTCGCAACGCTCTGTACCAAAGGCAAAGCATCCCCAATACTATTTTCTACTTGATTACCTTAATGCATTAAAAGTAAGATTGAATGAAATCAGCTTAGAGTCCACTAAAAGACCTTTGTCCTTTGAAGAGGCAAAAACTTGGGTTTTTAATGAGAATCGGGATTCCTTCTATCATTCAGCAATTAAGTTATTCGAGGATGATTATAGAGGTACAGACTGGAGTGCCATAAGGAGATTTAATAAATTTTATCCATATTCGTCATTTACTAATGTTTCGCATGAGATAGCTATTGGATTTAGGGATGAATTATTAAAGCAAGGAAACAAACCATCTGGTGTTGACAGCTATATACGATCTTTAAAAGCTCTATGGAACAGATTGTCAAATAAACCAAACCCTTTTAAAGGCGTGGTAACAGAGATTCCGGACACTGTGAAAAGGGTAGCCTCTCACCAAGACTTATTAAAACTAATTCAATCAGAAATTCCTAACAATAGCGGATTCAGTGGTTTTTACCACTATAGAAACTATTGGTTGCTAATGTTTTATCTAGGCGGCATTGACCCAGAGGTATTGGCAAAACTCAGATATGATAAGCATCTAATTAATGGTCGGATAGTCTTTAATAGGGATAAGGGAAGATCCAAGACCGCTTGTAACAACCTAATAGCTGAACAAGCTTGGACCATTCTGGAGCAATACAAGAAACCAGACAGTCCGTATTTTGTACCAATACATCTTTCCTCGAATTATAAGACGTTCTCCGGCAATTTCTGCAGGAGGTTAAGGGAACTCAGCATGAAGTTGGACTTGAGCATTGAATTACGACCCAAATCCGCTAGGTACACTTTTATTGATCGTGCCCAACAATTGTTGATTGATGAAAGGGTCACAGCCCAGATTGTTGGGCACAAGAGAAGGACCACGACGAGCATTTACACAAACGATTTCCCCCTAAACTTTCAAGACGATGCACATTTGAAAATCATAACTGTTTAAAACTTTCTGAAAGATGGTTTAAGTTCTATCAAACGCCTAACGGTAAATCCTTAATTTATAATAAAATTTAATTATGAAGAATACCGTGGATAAACATCCTTTGGCCGTTAATTTCAAGAAATTGTTGAAGTACAACCTAAATCTATTTTCCATTGATGAAGTACTTTTTATTGAATGGTTGATTGTCAAACAAAAATGTTTTGGCGATGATTTCTTTTACTATCAAACCAAGAGGATCATTGATGAAATAGGAATCAAAAGGTCAAGACTGGAAACCATTAGGGCAAAGTTTCTGGATTATGGATTGATGATTGAAAGAAGGGGAGCCTTGAACATGACCCATTATTATGTCAACTACGATTTCATCAGTAATCTTGCCGGCGATATGATAAGGAGAATTTACCTCGAAGAATTTCTTTCGAAGGTCAGGACCTTGAATTTTAAGGATGCAAAATCCATATCCGAAGAAGAAAGGGAAATGACTCTTGCTTTGATAACACGAATGGACAGTGTTTACAATGAATGTAGGCGTGTATACAATAGTTTGAACCATGGTAGTGACTTAACGCTCAACGCCAACCTGGATTATAACAACAAATCTCTCTATCAAATGAATATGTTGAGATTAAGATATAACGTGGATACAATTCTGGAGACCTTTGGGTTTTATATCGACAATTTACTTGATGAAAAGGACTATACGCCTCACGCATTGAATAATTTCTCCAGCTATGATTCGCAGCTTGATGGATTTCCTGTGTTCAGCCATTACTGCAACAAGATTTTCAATGATAGGAGCCAATTGTTTTTAAGCAGTTGAAATCTACATTCTCTATGTTGATTTCTACAAACTGGATTGTATATTTCTACATGATAAGAGAATAATAATAAAGAAAAAAATTAAAAAGAATAATCTCGTACTCATAGAATTTATTTTTTTGTTTATTATAAAAAGGGGTATGGGG
>NZ_LXTT01000078.1 GCF_001683915.1 Allomuricauda sp. CP2A
TTGTTGACTTTCTTTTCTTTATTTTCCATTGTATATACTTTTAATTGGTTAATATGATTTCATTCTTTTTGGCCATCATCAAGATTACTGGACAACTATAAAGGGATTATTTTAGCCATGTTCCACTCAATTTACAGGTTGTATTTTATATTGATTACCAGCATTTTTTAAGGCCTCTTGCAAATTTTCCAAAGGCACTTCAAATTGCGACTCTACCGTTGCTTCGGCATCCTTCAAATCGACAGATACATCGGCCACTCCTGCGACGTTTAAAAGTGCATTTTCAACATGATTTCTACAGCCGTTACAGGTCATTCCTTCTATTTCGTATCTTCTTTTCATATTATGATCAATTTTTATTCTAACAATTTCACCTTTTGAATCAGAAGTGTTGATTCAAATACGTTATCGAAAAATAACATTTACTAAATCTGGGCGTTGTTTGAAAAAAAACAAACCTTGACCCATTCGATTATTTAGGGCTATTTACATCAATTTAAGTATGCGATTACCTAAAAAGTTTTATTGTAATCGAGCTTTTGCCATTAATGACTAAAAATTCAGTGCAATAGGTTTAAGTTCGCCCATCACTATGCACCAAAAAATCTCTAAACATCTTTATTGAAACCTGAACATAAAGAAGATGATAATGAAATTCAATGCATGGGAATCGACTTCTTATCACAAGCCACGAAGAGAAGGTTAAGCTTATAAATTATATGTTATCCAGCGATTTTCTATTTTGAAGGGCACTTTTCTTAAATTGTGTAGGTGCCATACCATTGATTTTTTTGAACTGGTTGCTTAAATACGCGACACTGCTATAGTCTAACTGATGGGCTATTTCCTTTAAGCTTAGCTCGTCATAGATGAGCAATTCCTTAACCCTTTCAATTTTTTGGCTAATGACATACTGTTCAAAAGTGATAATCTCCACGGAAGAGAAAAGGGAACTTAAGTACTTGTAATCCAGACCTATTTCTGAACCAACATAATCGGTCAATTTGACGTTTAATTCTTGTCTTGAATGAAAAATTTTTTCTATTACAAGATTTTTCATACGCTCGATCAATTGAGACTTGCGATTACCGATCAAAGAAAAACCCAGCTTATTCAATTCGGTTTGTAATTGATTTTCTTGTTTTGCGGTCAGTTCTTCCTTCAATGTGACTTGGCCCAGTTGCACATTGGAATAATCAATACCAATCTTTTTCAGAACATTGTATACCGCCGTAACACATCTTGGGCAGACCATGTTTTTTATGTGCAGCATATGGCTCATGATAAAGTTTTAAAATACATTGCGCTCACATTATCCATTATCACAGATGGGACCGATGTTCCCAAATCGCTCTCAACAAAACCAAGACTACCGTGACTATAAACAAGATGATAATCGCCAATGCAGCATAGAATCTTGTTTTTCGGTTAGATTCTATTTTTGTTTTCTTGCTCTCCTTTCTTTGTTGGCTTCTTCTCTCCCTACGTTTTTGACTCATGATGCCAAAATCTTTTCATTTTTCTTTTACTCACACCATTCAATTTTCTCTATTATAATTTTATCGGCCTTATAATTAATTATTGTATCGTTCCCCTAATTTCCCCACAAGTCATCATTGCTTCTCCGTAGTATGGGTTTCGAATCTCCTTTTCCAGGCTTAGCCAATTGGCTCCCTTATTGCTATCTGCCATCGGGCAATAGCTGTTGTACACTTTTTGATTGACTCCAAAAAGCTGAACACCGCTGATCATGTGGGCCGATAAATGTTTAAAGTGGTCCCTTTGCTCCTTGATCTCAGAAGTGCTGGCCACTGCATTTGACGATGCTTTGAGCTCTTTTTGAATGGTCATCCAATGATCATGGGCCTCTTTGTCTTTTAGCAACTTCATATCGACTTTGGCCAAACTTTCTTCCATTTGTTTTGCTTCTTTTTGTGCGGCCGCGCCATCATCATTTACCAAAGCATCCTTAACATCTATATAGGCTTCGAAAACCTGCTTCAACTGACCTTGAAACTCACTTGATACTTCAATCCTTTTTTTCATCTTAGAATGGTCGGTGCCCGTACTTGTTGAGGGTTCCATTTTATCTCCTTCCTGCATACCCAAATGACCCTCATGCCCGGTCATGGTTTTGCCTCCCTCTGCGTTCATCATCGATTTTTTACCCTGTAACTGTGCGGCCGCATCAACGGTAAATGTTCCGTTGGTCACAATTTGATCCCCCTTTTCAAGCCCGCTAATTATTGTATAGGTATCGCCATTGGTACTTCCAAGGGCAACTTCGCGCATTTCAAAGACAGGCTCATTGGGATTGGTCTTTACATAAACCACCGATCGTTCCCCCGTCCACATTACGGCACTGGCCGGTATGATAACGGTATTCTCCATCTGCATTTCGGCAGCTTTGATCGTACCTTCCACGAACATACCCGGCTTCAAGAGATTATCCTTATTGTTAAGTATTGCCCTTACCATGACCGTTCTTGTAGAAGAATTAAGTAACGGGTCTACAAAGGATATTTTTGCCGTAAATTCTTCATTGGGATAGGCATTCGTCGTTATCTTGACCTCCTGACCCTCCTTCAACGATGCTATCTGATTTTCATAGGCATCGAATACCGCCCAAACGGAATTTAAGTTGGCAATTTTGTACAAAGGCTGCCCTTGTTTTACATAATCTCCTTCTTCAACCATGATATCGGTAATCGTTCCTGAAACTGTGGCATAGACTGGAAAGTTTTCCTGCACTTTGCCCACTTCTTCTATCTTATCTATTTGATTGTCAGAAAGCTTCCATAATTTTAATTTATTGCGAACGGCATTGTATAATGCCGGTTGCGATTCCTTCATGGATGCGGCCGTCAACAGCTCTTGTTGTGCGCTTACCAATTCTGGGGAATAGATGGTTGCCAAAAGTTTGCCCTTGGCAACGTTCTCTCCGGTATAATTCACATTTAGCCGTTCAATGCGACCCGCAAAATATGTAGCTTGGGTAGCATTGGCTTCTTCGTTCTCGCGAATCTTTCCTGAGAGTTTAAGTGAACTCCCATCCGAACCACCTGTACCAACGGTAGAGGTGCGTATATTGGCCAAGGCCAAGGCGTTGTCCGTCATTTTTATTTCATTGGCACTAAGCCCCGTCGCTCCGGTTTCAGCAGGAATGAGATCCATACCGCAGATTGGGCAGTCTCCCGGTTCGGGTTGCATAATCTGTGGGTGCATGGAGCAGGTCCACATCTGATTCTCGGATTCTCCGGAATGGTCATGGCTATCGGACATATCCGAAAGATCTTTTATGGCCGATTGATCGGCCTCAGCGTTTGAGAAAATAAAATATCCCCCCAATAAACCGACCGCTAAGGCGGCTACTACAATGTAAATGATGTTCTTGTTCATGATATTGAAGATTGAAATGTTATTGTTTCTTAAAAATTTATACGGATTCACTAATAGTTTTCAAAACCAGTACAATGAGCGTATGTACTATAAAAAGTATGATAATGCCCGCTAAAATATAGGCGCCTTCCTTTTCAAATGGCACTTTTCTAATCTCGCCGTTCGGGTTCTTTTCTTCCATAAATTACGTCTCCATTCATTAAATTACTTTCTAAATCTGTTTTTTTATCTTTCGAATAGATGGCGATGATATATACCATAGGACAAAGCCGCTCAACACGGTTATTAGTCCCAAAAGCGAAAATGACCTTAACAAAAGGGTGTTGAAATTATCTCTTGTGTCATAGTCCATGGTATGGGTCATCCACAGAAAGTCGAACCAGCGCCAATCTCTATGCCGCACCGTTTGAAACGCCCCATTTTCGACAGCCACATAAGCCTTTAAATTTTGTGGTGTTTCATACGAAATCTCATAAGCCGGTAGGGGACGTCCTCGATATTCGTGGTGGTCTCCGACTTCTTCTATCCTTTTTATTGCGGCTATTTTAAGCTCTGGAAGTATATATCTTTGTGCTACCTCTTGGGCTTCTTCTTTAGTGATACCGTCCTTTTCCTCTCCTGTTTTGGCATTATAAAGCTTTGCTTCGTTTATCCAATAGTAAGGTTCTTCTGCTATTTCCAATAATTCAAGCGTTTGGATGGGCTGCGTACTATCTAATTGGCCTGTACCCAATAAATCTGAAAAAGCCGTCTGTTTTGGCTTCTGGTTTTTGAACTGGTCGCCGTGTATTTCATCGATATCCGTCCAGCTAAAATACATCCCGCTAATCGTCCACATCAGGAACTGAATACCTAGGAAGATGCCCAAGTAGCGGTGGGCTTTTCGAATCCATTTTGCTGTTTTTCTGTTGACCATATTTGTTTTATTCTATATCCGAATTTTAGTTCACTAAAAATTTTACAATAAGTCCCCCAGCGAGCCATATATAACAGATGAAGGCTGCATATTTTAAAACACTTTCCAACAATGGACTCTTGGGTGCCATCTCGCTCATTGAATGTTCTACATCTTTTTTTTTGAAAAAACCCAGATAAACGAGATAGGCCGAAATGATGAGAAAAGCAACGTTCAAGAAAAAGGTATAATCAATCTTAAAATGTTCCTTATCCTGAATCTTGACCTGCGAAGGGTCGGGCAATATTCCCAGCAAATCGAAACCATAATGCAAGGTCAAAGAGGTGCCAATCAATGCCGTGAAAAGTAAGAATAGAATAAAGAGTGACATTTTCCAACCATAATACTTTGCATTGATTCTCAGTACTGGAAAAACCACCAAATCGCTAAAAATAAAGGCCATTACGCCCGCAAAACTTACGCCTTTGCTGAATAGTAATGCTGCCAATGGGATGTTACCCATTGAACCGATAAATGTTAAGAATGCGGCAACTGGACCAACAACAATATGTTCCAGAATTTCGAGAAAAGTGAAATCTGTATTGCCTTGACCACTATTTATAAATAAGGTCTGAAAAAACGAATCTGGCACAAAAGCCGCTGTAATACCCGCAACGGTAAAACCTACGGTTACATCCTTCCAGACCATTTGCCATTCCATCTTGTATTTTTTGGCAACGCGCGCCCAACTGTCTTCGTTCTTGATTTGTTTCTTCCAATCTTTGGAACCGTCCATCTCATCATCATCTTCATTTTCGATATTTTTGCGGGCTTTTTCGATGAGTTTTTTAGGATTGATGAGTCGTATCAGAATCCACGAAATACCAATCAAGAGAATACCACCTACATATTCGCCCACCACGAACTGCCAACCTAAAAAGATGGAAATGATAATCCCCAATTCTATGACGAGATTGGTCGATGCCAACAGAAAAGCAATGGAAGACACAAAACTTGCACCTTTCTTAAAGATGGATTTTGTACCTGCCAAAGCAGAAAAACTGCACGAGCTACTTATAAAGCCGAAAAACGTGCCCAACAGCACACTTTTGCCTTCGTTTTCGCCCATTGTTTTTTGCATCCGTTTTTCGGTCACGAAAATCTGTATCATACTACTGATGATATAACCCAAAATGAATGCCCAAAGCGCCATCCAGAAAAATCCGGTAGTCGTATAGGCGGCTTCGCCCCATTGTTTTAAAAATTCGTTCACGGTTTAAACTGTATTAGTTTTTATTCTTTGATGATACACGTTTTTTTAATTTTTTTATCATCGTACCCTTGTTGACCCTATCTTGTTATTTTACTTTGAATGGAATTACTACTTTAACTTTTTCCCAAGCTAATGTTATCTCACCTTCAGTATCACTAATTTTATCGATATTATATTCTAAGTGTTCCTTTAGGCTATCCGCAATAATCGGTGTCACCTTAAATCGTATTACATCATCTTTTTCGTCATATTCATCCTTACCGTGCTGGTTCCAATTGGAATTTAAAATGATGGTCCATTCTTCCTTTGAAGGAATGGTAAAAAATCCATATTTACCTGCTTTTAGTTCCTTACCATCTATTTCTATATCCGTATCCGTCTCTATCCACGTAGCCATATGTGCCCCAGCTTGCCAGACTTCGTCATACGCCAGCAAACCACCAAAAATCATCCTGTCCCTAACCCCTGGCGATGAATAATCAATATGGATGTGCGCATTACCAATGGTCGCCATTGCAGAGGTGTGAGGGCTTAACACTTTTTTTGGCGGTTGGTCTGTGATTGCTTCTTTTGACGGTTCTGGCATTGGCTCCGTTTTCTTCTCTTTACAGCTGGTAATAAGAAGAAGACCAAACACTATACTAATTGAAATATATCTACTCATCGGGTGTTACTTAATATTTCTTGAAGATGAATGGGTTTTTATTATTTTCCATTTTCCATCTATTTTTTTAAGGATTGAGGTTGCTACCCCTTTTTTCTTTATAGTCCGGCTATTTCCCTTGTCGTCTGGATTGAGGACAATGGTATATATGTACGTTTCGGTAGTAAAGGCATAGGGTACATCTACCTTTACATCGATTTCATAATCTGAAAATTCGAATTTTTCAAAATGACCTAATTCCGGTCCTAAATGATGTTCTATATAGTGGCTGTACGTACCCTCGACGCCTCCCGATTCAAAAACCTCGGAATCCTCGGTAAATAATTCGAAAGTACCATCGGTCGTTAGGTTTTGTAGGGCATCCTTATAGCTTTTCATTACTGTAAGCACTGCTTCTTTTTCTGTTTTTGCATCTTGACCACATAGTGGACTTGTCGCTATTATGAGCAACATTGTTACTGTAGTTGATTTTAGTGTTTGCATACTTTTAGTTTTTAAAGGTTATTTATTTACTCGTATTCTATTCACATTTGCGATACCAAAGACCAGGACGAAAAACCGCAGTGCCACTTCAAGCGCCACCAAGGTTTTCGCGGGTAAGGAAATTGGGACTATATCACCATATCCTACTGATGAGAATGTTATCAAACTGAAATAGGATAAATCAAAAAATACCGACAGTCCATCTTTGCCAATACTGTTGTTCATTTTAAAATGAATAGCATCCACAAACTGCAACGCTGTGTAATCTATTGCAAACGAGAAAACTATCAACACAATCAGGTATCCGAACAACACCAGTACGTGGCTCAATAGATGGCTCTGACCAATTATCTTCATCAATTGGTTAAAGGACAAGGCTATAATGAATCCTATCTTTAGTAATGTTAAGGCCAGTAGGATAATCATAGCATAAAACCCTTCCATAGTAGGTAGCGCATACAGTTCGATTACTGAAGCAATAAGCATCACCAATAGAACATACTTTGAGCTATTGAAAAGCTGTCCATAAAATGCCCCTGTGGTTTCTATGTCTTTTTCTTTATCCATTCTTATTTGTTATCTATAAAAATTTCATCATAGCCTTTTGCTTTATTCTCACTGATTCTTCTCTTTATATACATTTTGGTGATACCCCTTCTATTTTCAATTCCCATTGATTTAAGCAGCTCCTTAAAGGCTTCCATAGTGTTTTTATGGTAGTTGGCTACTTTGGTCTTTTTATCTTCTACTACCAATGATGCGACCCTTGAAGGTTCCATTGTGGTGATTCCCGTAGGGCAGGTATCCAGATTGCATTTTAAGGATTGTACGCAGCCCAAGGCAAACATCATCCCTCTGGCACTATAGCAAGCATCGGCACCAAGTGCCAACATTCTATAGATATCAAAAGCTGAAATTATTTTTCCTGCTGCCATTACTTTTATTTCATCGCGCAACCCATACTTTTTAAGAATGCCGTTTGCGAAATGCACGGCTTCAATTATTGGCATTCCAGCCCAATGCAGCGATTCCATATGTGCAGCACCGGAACCACCTTCTGCACCGTCTATGGCTATAAAATCCGGATAGTTTTGCTTTTCGGCGAAAATGCGGACCATTCTTTCGAATTCATCCTGCTGTCCGATGCACATTTTAATCCCTATGGGCTTTCCAGCGGAAAGCTTCCGTAATTCTTGGATAAAAGCTACCATTTCCAAATCAGTACCAAATGCAGCGTGATGTGGTGGCGATAGAATTTCGGTTCCTTTTTCTACGTCCCTGTACTTTGCGATTTCCTCGGTATTTTTTTTGGCAGGAAGAATGGCCCCAAAACCGGGTTTTGCACCCTGTGAGACTTTTATTTCAATCATTTTGACCACTTCATTGGATGCGATTTCCACAAATTTTTTAGGGTCGAAATTCCCTTCTTCTGTCCTACACCCAAAATAGCCTGTACCGAACTGAAAGATAATATCAGCTCCATATTCCTGATGGTAGGGCGTAAATCCACCTTCGCCGGTATTTTGCGCAAAGCCAGCAATTTTTGCACCGCCGTTAAGGGCCAGCGTTGCATTTTTACTGATGGAACCATAGCTCATCCCTGCCAGATTTAGAATGCTCGCTGAATAGGGTTTTGAGCATTTTGAACTCCCTATGGCAACCCTAAAATCATCTTTGATTTCCTTAACAGGATACGTGGAATGGGTAAACCATTCGCGACCAACTTCGTCATACGGAATCTGCGTTCCAAAGGGTTGGTTTTTGACCGCGTCCTCGGCACGTTTATAAACAATTTCTTTCTGTATCCAATTGAAAGGTTTTCCCTCTGTTCTATTCAATAAAACCGTTTCTTGAACGACGTGACGTTGTTTTTCCAGAAGCTTCGTAATCCTGCCCAACAACGGATAGGTTCTTTTGATATTATCGGTTTTTTGAAAATAGTCTCTTAAGCCGAGAAGCATAAAAGGTGTGATCAACAGCGCAAGCCACCAGAAATGAGGCTTCCACATTATGAGCCCTGCAAGTACCACTAAAAGCGTTATCGACGATATTAAAAATATTCTTCTCATGCTTTGTTTTTCAATGCGAATGGCTTTCTTCCCCTGCCCTTTCAGTTTCCAAATACTGGCCCTGTGGTCCAACACCCTGAATATAAACGAGCTGAGCGCCATAATGCCCTGCTTGCGAAACGGAGAACGCCGAAAAGGCCATAATAAAGAGAACGGCAATTTCAAAACCTCGATTCAGTTTTATCCAAAAAAGGCTGATAATTTTTAAAACTGCGGCCAAAGCACTTGACCAAATAGTCCAATCTGCATATTTATCATGGTTGTCCAGGATTTTTTGAGCTACATCCGTAAGGCCATGGGTATGCGGGTGTACAAAAGTTCCCGCTACGTAGGCCCCAATAAAACCCGTACCGATAAGAAACAGGATAACCCAGTCCAAGTTCCTTTTAAGGACGAAGAGCTGAATACCTTGGAGCAATGCCGCAAACAACAGGAGTACGATAGGAAAATGCACTACCAACGGATGTAAATTGTCGAATTCATCCAAACCTACCTCTTCTTTGTTTATGGGCTTTTCGGCGTGGGTTTCGGTATGTTGCTGTGGTTTTTCGGACAATTCAACAGTATTAAAGGTTCCTAAACTATTCGCCGAATACCCTGAACTGTTCTCAATGGACTTAGGTGCACTTGCATGAAGCGACATTAGGCTTAGAAGTAATACTAAAAATGAGACCGTTTTTTTCATAATCAATCGTTTTTATGATGCATTATTCGTTAACTGTACAATAAGCGCACCTAATACAATAGCGCCTATAACGATGTAAATGGTATAGTTGAACCACTTTTTCCAACCTTGTTTCCCTGACTTTTCCGGCCCCCTTTTACAACAATCTTTCATTACAACATTATCTATATTGTGCCTGTCAAGGGAAGGGCGTTAAACACTACATCAACGAAGTTCCCCTTCCCATAACAGGACTTTTTCTTCATTAAAACAATCTGGGCGGTCATGAAATACACTAAATAACTAACCAATCAAAAAACACATTCCCGACCAGCCCAGATTTTACTTTTCCAAATTCCCCTTGTTTATATAGTTTTTACCAATCACAAAAATCAAATAGGGCAATACCGCAAATTGTAATAGCGGCGACAACCCCACATTTACCCATGGCACTATAGGCATAGCCCCTGCATAGTTCCAATCGCCTCTTGAGGTATGCCAAATTTCTCCCAATATGGCACCGATCGTTCCGATTGTAACTAGTACCAAAATCTGTTTTGGAGTTAAATCATCTATCCAAAACACATTGCGATACAACAGGCCAAATCCGAAAAGCAGAATAAGCACCATCAACATATCGGCGATGGATGCCAAGGCACAAAACGAAATATGTTGCCAATCGTATTCAAAACCTTCATAGAGCGGACCTTGTGCCAGCTCCCAAATAAAATTGAACGAAAACGCTATTAATGCAATACCGATGATATAGTTCCTATAATTTTTTTTGTTCCGTACCTGTTTGGCAAAATAGATATACATCAGAATGACCAAAGTCAGCGCAACGGTGGGCACAACAAAAATGTCAAGGCTTAATGTTTCCATCTAGATTTTGCGAATGTTATTTTCTTTTTCTACACGTTATTTTTAAAAACTCCTATAACTATACCGAGACAATCAATTGTTACTACCTGAAAAGGGGAAGCATTTTAAACACTAATCATTAACTATATTCAACCTCCCCAATCAGCTTTACTTTTCGATGATGGCTGTCACTTTTCCACAGCTTAGCATTTTTGCTCCATAATATGGGTTGCGGATGTCCTTAATGGCAGATAACCAATAAGCACCTCCGTTCAAGGCCATGGGGCAGAAATCCTTATAGATTTTTCCCGATGTAACGGTTCCTTTCAACAAGGGTTCCATTTCATTGCTCAAATCGGAAAAAGCCTTTCGCTGTCTCTCTAAATTATCGGTAGCAGCGATTTTTTGCGAGGCCGCCAATGCCGCTTCGGAACCCTCGATTTTTTCTAGCGCTTCGTTCAACATAACCGCTCCCTTTTGGGTATCGCCCGGATTGGAACCGACCAAGTCATTTTTAATGTGCTCGTAATGTTCGTAGGCATTGGCGATGTTCTTGTCGTTAAATTCCAACTCGACCACTTTCATCTCCATCTTGCTATGGTCATGGTTCAGTTCTATTTTGTGCTGTGCGTAGCCCATTGTAGTCCCCAACATGAGCAGGGTTACTACACCATGTTTTAAATTCTTCATTTATTGGATTTTTAGTTTATAAACTGTCCTTTAATTTTGAAACCCAATCGAGAACGGTTTTCCTCTTGTCCTCCGAAAGTTTTGCTTCCCTATGAATTAGTGTATAAGACCAAAGGGGCATTTCTCCATTTTCTATCTGACTTATGATCGATTTTAACTTGCTGTTCTTTCTTCTGTTTGAATAATCGGCCCATTCGTTAAAATTCAATTCTTCCTTGCCATGGGTAACATGATCCTCCAAAAACCAGGCAACGGGTTGCACTTTGTTGTACCAAGGATAATCCGTGTTGTTGCTATGGCAATCGTAGCAAGAGGTCTTGATGATGTTCTCCACTTGTTTCGGTACATCGTTCACAAGCATAAAGTCAGTTTTTGGTATTGTGTCGCTTTGGTTTCGGGAAGTGGGAAAAAACTGTATCCCCACAAACCCGACCAAAAACACTAGTGCTATGATTTTTATACTTTTCTTCACTTAGTTGATTTCCCTTTGTACTTTTCCACAAGTGAGCATCTTATCCCCGAAATATGGATTTTTGATTTCTTCATTCATGCTTAGCCAGGCACCTCCTTTGTTGTTATCATACATTGGGCAATATTGTTCATACAAAGTATTTTCTGTACCAGTAATGGCGACCATATCGACTACATCTTTGCTCAAGGTTTTAAAGTGCTCACGTTGATGCCCGATGTCACTTTTCGCGATATGTTCTGCATGTTCGGTGGCATCTTCAATAATGTCTTTCAGCTCATCCTGCTGTTCATCACTGAATTTGCTCGTATCGAAGTTCTTTAGGCTGCCTTCAAGCTTTTCTCCTGCCTTTGCGGCCCCATCTTTGTCATCGGACACAAGAGCATTCTTTAGCGTCAGATAGTCAGCGATGACTTCAGATGACATCATTGCCATTTCGCCATGATTCATGTTGTCATGGTCCATTTGCGAATGGTCTTCCATAGCGCCATCCATATGGCCGCTGTCCTCCATTTGTTCTGTTTGGTGACCTTCTTGGTTTTCCTGCACTTTTTTCTTGTCTTTGCAAGATGTGGCCGATAGGGTTATGATTGCCATGGCCAAAATTCCAGTTGTTACATTTGATTTTCTCATGATTGTTGAATTTGATGTTAATTATAGTTTTACATTTTGCTGTTCAATAGTGTCGAGCAATTTTTTCAAGATGTTCTTTGTGTTTTTGGCCACCTCTATTATTTCTTTCTTCTTTGCGGAAGACCAAGTCGAATCTGTATCTTCTATCGACACTTCGATAATCGTATTATTTTCCACTTCCTTAATGGTTACATTGCACGGAAAAAGAACGCTCATTTGAATATCATTTGAAATCAGTTTTAATGCAGTTTCTTTTTCACATACCATTAGAATGAGGTGCCGAGGCATCTTTTCCATATCTGAACTGAGATACTCGCGCACGTCAAATTCACCAACAAGGTCAAGACCTAACTTTTTAATGCCATTTTTTACGTTTTGTACGGTTTCCTCAAATGTCAAACTACCGTACCTCCGCGTAATGCAATAAGGGGTACTCTGACTTTCTGAATAATTTTGTTGCGAGACCCATTCGCTTTTACCCTTATTATTTTCCATATTTATCCCTTCTAAAGTTTCTCGATCACATTTTCCAATTTGGCGGTAATATCATTTGCGATTTCAGCCAATATTTCATTGTCGACTGCTTGCATTGAAGCCATTGGATTTACCGCCGCCACTTCTACATTCCCTTTCGATACGTCCTGCACGATTACATTGCAAGGCAACATGGTACCTATCTTATCTTCGGCTTCCAGTGCCTTATGGGCATAGGGCGGATTACAGGCACCGAGGATCTTGTACTTTTTAAAATCAACATCCAGTTTCTTTTTCAGGGTTTCCTTGACATCGATTTCGGTCAAGATGCCAAAACCCTCTTTTTTCAGTTCTTCCGTTACTCTCTCGATTACCTTATCAAAGTCTTCGTTAAGGGTCTTGTTGAAATAATATTCCATCGTTTTAATTTTTAGAGTTAATAGTTCGTTTTTGTTCTTCGTATTCTTCTTTGGATAGTTCGCCTTTGGCGAATCGATTGTCTAGAATTTCCATAGGATTTTCCTTGGTCCTGGAACCTCTGCTATTTCGTCCGTTATACATAAAAAAGGCCAACACCAAAATGACCGGTATCAATACCCACCACCACATCATCATAATTGTAGAATTTCAATAGTTATTTTCTGTTTTCAATCCACCTCGGTATTCAAAGGCTTACGCTCCTTTATTTTTCATTTTTTCTTTCATCTTTTTCATCATCTCTGGATTTTTTTCCATCATTTTCTGCATCATTTCTTCCATCATATCAGGATTCTCATCCATCATATTTTTCATTCTTTCCTTCATCTGTTTTTTCATCATTTCGTTTTTGTGCATTTTTTCCATCAACATCTTACGGCCCTTTTCACTCTCCATCATCTTATCGAGCATTTTGGACTGCATCTTTTCCTTCATTTCAGGATTCTTCTCCATCATCTTCTGCATATGGGCCTGCATTTTTTCTTTCATTTCGGGATTTTTGTCCATCATCATTTTCATATCCCCAGATTCCATCTGCTCCATATGGGCTTTCATCAATAATTTTTTGGCCTCTTCATTCTTTCTTGCCTCACTGATAAAATTGGCAAACTGCACCGGATTTGAGATAATCTCTTGATAGATGGCATTTCTATTTTCATCTACCTGCATGGTCTCGGAGGCATTGAAAGTTGATTTACAGCCAACCATCGTTGCTATTAATCCGATTGTCATTAAAATTCCTTTTGTTTTCATTTTTCTAATTTTTATAGATTCATACATCATTTTTAAAATCTTCTTTTTCATCACTATCATTTCTTTTCAAAAACCATTTTTCTCCGAAAAAAATCAAGACCATTAGTAGGACCGCCACTAGTACGACCAATACATCACTGCTTACCTTTATCCAAAGAAAAGCCCCAAGAACCACTACGTCTAGAATAATAGCAGTAATCAAAACGGCAGGATTGGCCTTAACATCCTTACGAAGATTTTTAAACACTCCCCAATGGATTCCTATATCCATAATCAAATAAAATATAGCACCCAATGAAGCGATTCTCGTAAGATCAAATAGAACCGTTAAGGTTATGGCCAGAATTACTGTATACACCAGCATATGTTTTTGAAGCCTGCCCGGCATACCAAAATGCTCATGGGGAATCAATTCCTTTTCGGTCAGCATTGCTGTCATTCTGGATACTGCAAAAATGCTTGCTATCACACCAGAAATTGTCGATATGATGGCGATACCCACTGTGAACCAAAGCCCATACTTGCCAAAAGCGGGGCGGGAAGCTTCTGCCAATGAATAGTCTTTCGCTGCTATGATTTCGTTTATCGAAAGATTGGAAGAGACCGCAAAAGCGACCAATAAATAGACCACCGTACAGATGAGCAAAGAAATGACAATTGAACGCCCAACATTTTTATTGGGTTTGACTATTTCATCGCCACTATTGGTAATTGTAGTGAAACCTTTGTAAGCCAAAATAGATAGAGCTAATGCTCCCAAATAATTAGTGATTGGATATTCCGTCAGACTTTCGGACGGAACTACTTCGGAGAATGAAAAACCTGCGGCCCATAGACCGCCTATGGCAAAAATGGCTATCCCACCTATTTTTAGAATGGCCATGACCAAAGAGGCCTTTCCGATAACTTTGTTGCCCGAAATATTGATAAGAAAGGCGACAATCAGCAGGAATACCCCCAAAATGGGCACCCAAACACTGTTATCATCTACATCGAACAATTGTAGAGTGTACGAGCCGAAGGTACGTGCAACCAAACTCTCGTTGATGACCATTGACAAGGCCATCAACAACGCTCCGGAAGCTGTCAATGCACTTTTACCATATATCTTCTTGAGATACATGGCGATACCGCCCGCAGAGGGATAGGCATTGGACATCTTAACATACGAATAGGCACTAAAACCCGAGATAATGGCCCCCAGCAAAAACGCATAGGGAAACCACTGACCAGACAATTCTGCTACCTGCCCTAACAGCGCGAAGATACCTGCGCCAATCATTACCCCCGTTCCTAGAGATACGGCACCGGTCAAACTCAGGCTATTTTTTTTGTATTGTCCCATGTGTTAAAATCGCATTGAAAGTCCGCCTCCCCAACCGAAACGGTTGTCGTAACTGCCCATTAAGGAAAAATCTCTGCTCAGGACATATTCCAATCCTACTTGCCAGGTCTGCTCTTGTTCAAAATCGGTTCCCGGTTCAAAATCATTGACCCAGCCAAAATCCATTTGATATTCGTATTCGCCAAAAAGGGCGAGTCTCTGAAAGATCATCGTAGCCGTCGAAAATGAAATCGTCGGCCGTAGTTTATTATCGATGCGTAGATCAGAATCTATCAACAATGGCAAGAAGTACCGGATACCCACTACTCCCGTGGTGCCTATTTCATCCATACTATCTTCCATTTCGTTTTCGACATTTACCCCACCGAAAACACGGAAATAACTGTTCAGCCATCGTTCATAGGTAAATTCGGCTTCCAAGTTCTCGTTCCATCCATATTCCGCTCGCAATATGAACTGGTTTCGGATGTTCGTAGTGGTCAGAAAAAACTCGCCCATGTGGCTGGCACCCGTAACCTCACCCCATGTCCACATATGGTCGGCCTCGGTGGTCAGGTTGGATAAGGGATACCCTTTCAATCGTTCATCCCTTGGGGTGTCATAGCTGAATACCCTTGCCATACCACTGTTGATATGGTACAGTACGTGGCAATGAAAGAACCAGTCGCCATATTCATTGGCATCGAATTCGATGACCACTTTTTGCATCGGGGCCACGTTGACCGTATGTTTTAAGGGCGAATATTCGCCGTGTTCGTTCAGTACCCTGAAAAAGTGTCCGTGTAGGTGCATCGGGTGGTGCATCATGGTCAGGTTGTTCAAAGTAATGCGCACTACTTCGCCTTGTTCAATTTTTATTTTATCGGTTTCTGAAAGCGGAACCCCGTTGATGCTCCATACGTAACGGTTCATGTTTCCCGTAAGGTTGAACAGCATTTCCCTAACAGGTTTGTTGTCTTCGTATACCGTTTTTCCGGGTGCTTTGAGATAGTTGTAGTTAAATTCCGGATTGCCCCCGGTTTTCATGGCATCGCCAATGACCTTGTCGGCGGGCAGCACATAGCCCATTTTCATATCCATTTTATCGTCTTTCATCTCCATTTTGGCATGATCCGTCTTATCCTTTGGCATTTTCATCTTACCCCCTTCATCTTCCATCTTTTGGTCATTCTTCTGCATTTGATCTTCTTTTTGCATATCCATTTTGGAATGGTCCATTTTCATACCGCCCATATCCATCGCATATTTTTTCATCACTTTGATGGAATCGTTTTTGGAGGGATTGAATTTGGCCGCGGGTGCACCCATCTTCATGTCCATCGACATCATGTTTTCCATTAGTTTGATAAGGTCGGGTATAGGTACCGTGGGGGCTTCCAAAACATCGCCCGTCCCTAGATAGGCGGAAGCCTGACCAGATCCGTCCTGAGAAGTGGCACGTATTTCAAGTTTTCCGCTTTGTGGTATGGTCACTATAAAATCATAGGTCTCGGCCACACCGATAAGGGTCTTGTTCTGTTTTACCGGCACTACATCAAGGCCGTCGGCAGAGACCAACATAGGGTCATTACCACCAAATGTCAGCCAGAAATAGGAAGCTGCGGCCGCATTTACGAAGCGCAATCGTACCCGTTCGCCGGGATTGAAATCAGGGTATTCATTAGAAGATTTTCCATTTATAAAAAACAGGTCGTAATAATTGTCCAATATGGCCATATCGGGCATACGCTGCCACATCATTTTTAGTTTCGCACCTACCGCACCTTTTGAGATTACCTTGTCCCAACTTTGAACCTGGTCCTTTTTGATTAGGTACCACTCATTGCCTCGTTTAAGGTTTCTCAGTTGTGTCTTGGGATTTTCATCCATCCAATCCGAAAGTATCAGTACCAAATCTTTGTCATACTCAAGATTTGTTTCTTTGGGATTGATCTGGATGGAGCCATAAACACCACGTTGTTCCTGTAAACCCGTATGGGAATGGTACCAATACGTGCCCGACTGTTTCAGCGCAAATTTGTATTGTTGGGTCTCGCCGGGTTCAATTGGTGGCGTTGTAAGGTAAGGTACGCCGTCGTAGAAGTTGGGCAGTATCAACCCATGCCAGTGTACCGAGGTTTCGACATCCATCGTATTGGTTACGTTGATAATGGCAAACTCGCCCTCGTTGAATTCGAGATTGGGTCCAGGAATACCACCATTGATCGTCATGGCCTTCACATCTTTTCCGGTATAGTTGACCGTTTCGTAACCAATGGTCAAATCATAGACCCGTTCAGGCCAATTATCCACATTTTCTTCGCTTTCATTGGATACTAATTGTGCGGCAATGTTGCACGAAATGAGAAGTACCAACAACACTGTAATTTTTCTGATCATGATTCTCATTTTTGTGGTTTATAATATTTTATTTTATTCAGTCGAGATACCTTACTCCTATCGATACGGACATTAACTCCTTAGATAATTGATAATGGCCGACTGCACAAAGTAGCCCTTGATGGATTCAATTCGATTGATTTGAAACCTAAGCTGAAGCTCTTGAATATCGAGCACATCGTTAAAATCGATGGTTCCGGTCTCGTAGCTTTTGATAAGGATTTCCTCCCCGTCCTTGGCCTGTCCGATATTTTTTGTTTGGGTCCTAAAACGAATCCTGGCAGCCATTCTGTTGTTAATGGCCTCGCTCAAAAGTGTTTCGAGCTTGTTTCTTCGTTCTTGCTTTTGGGCGGTTATTTCCTCTTGCCTTAATTTGTTCTGTTGGGAAATGGATTTGTATTTATTGTTGAATATCGGGATGGACACCGATACCATCGGCATCAAGATGTCCTTTCCGTTATCATCGAAAGACATATCAGGCCTTTCGGCAACGGGTACGTAATCCAATCCGAAACCAAGATTCGGTAAGGCTTCTTTTTGGTTCAAGATTTCAGATTGTTCGACCGACTCGTACAACTTGTCATACTTTAAAAGTTCAGGATGCAGGTCAAGGCTTCCTTCTTCCGTTATCGGGTCTTGTTCGGGTACCGTAAGCCCTTCGTAAACTTCGACTTGTGTTTGTTCGTCCCTATTCAATAGATTGTTGAACAGCGTTTGTTCGGCCAAATACTCCTGTTCCAAAACTTCTTTTTGCTGAAGCAGTTCGTTCTGCCGAATCTGCAAGCGCAACACATCTACTGCGGAGGCATTACCAACTTCTACCGAGGTCAAGGCCAATCGTTCATAGGTTTCCAGCAATTCTATATTTTCGTCCAAAACGCTTTGCTTCGCCCTTATCGAGAATAATCGGTAATAGGACTGAGATACCGACAACGCCAATTTTCTTTTGACGATGACCAGCTCTTCGTATTGGGCATCGGCCAATGAACTTGCATAATTTTCACGGGCGGTAATGGTACCGAACCACGGGATCATCTGTTTTGCCGAGAACCGTGCTTTCTGTGCTCCGGTCCGTGTTTCGGGCTCGCTTACGAAAAGTCCGGCACTTACCTCCGTATTGGGCAAAGTATTGACCTCGTTCACTCTTTCGGAGGCAATATTGTACCGCAGCTCAAAAGCCTGGATTTCCGGATTGTTGAGTTCGGCCTGTTGGATAAGGCTTTCCAGTTCCTGTCCGTTCACAGAAGCGATGGATACTATTCCGATCAATATGTATAGGTATTTCTTCATTTGGACATTCTTTTTAATTGAAACTCGGCCTTCCAACTGTACAACACTGGAACAACAAATAGGGTAATCAAGGCGATAAGCATCCCCCCGAAAGAAGGGATCGCCATCGGAATCATAATATCGCTACCACGGCCGGTGGATGTCAATACCGGAAGCAGTGCCAGAATAGTGGTTGCGGTCGTCATCAAACACGGACGGATACGTTTTTCACCAGCTTCGACAACCGAATCCCTAACGGATACAAGGGAATCGGGCTTGTTTCTATCAAAAGTTTGGGTCAGGTAGGTGGCCATGACCACACCATCATCGGTTGCAATACCAAAGAGCGCAATAAACCCAACCCATACGGCAACACTCAGGTTAATGGTATGCATCTGGAAGAGGTCTCGTAGGTTTTCCCCGAAAAAGTTGAAGTTCAGGAACCAATCCTGACCATAGAACCAAATCATCAGAAAACCTCCGGCAAAGGCAACAGCAATCCCGGTAAACACCATCAATGAGGTACCTACTGAACGGAATTGGAAATAAAGAATCAAGAATATGATGGCCAATGCCAGCGGTACTACGACCGATAGCGTCTTTTCGGCACGTAGTTGGTTTTCATAGGTACCGGTAAACAAATAATTGATGCCCTTGGGAACCACCAATTCTCCATTATCTATTTTTTCTTGTATAAGGGCCTGTGCATTCTCGACCACCTCGACTTCGGCAAAACCGTCCAACTTATCGAACAGTACATAACCCACCAAAAAGGTGTCTTCGCTCTTGATGACCTGTGGTCCCTTTTCATATCGAATGGTAACCAACTCGCTCAAAGGAACCGGGCTTCCCTTGGCAACGGGAACATAAATATTCTCTAAGTCCGCTGGATTCTCTCGCAATTCCCTTGGATACCGTACTCGAACTCCATAACGCTCACGGCCTTCAACAGTTTGGGTAAGCACCATGCCGCCAACCGCTACTTGCAACACGCTTTGCACATCTTCAATGGTAATGCCGTATCGTGCCAAACGCTCCCTGTTGATATCTATAAGCAAATAAGGCTTTCCGACAATTCGATCGGCAAACACGGCTTCATCCTTGACCCCCTCGGCCTCCTTTAAAATGTCCTCCAGCTTGAGGCCAAAGGCTTCTATTTCCTTTAAATCTTGCCCTTTTACCTTGATACCCATGGGCGCACGCATGCCGGTCTGCAACATGACCAAGCGGGTTTCAATAGGTTGCAGTTTGGGCGCGGATGTAACGCCTGGAAGTTTCGTTACACGTACAATCTCGTTCCAAATATCATCGGGGGATTCAATTTCAGGCCGCCAGTTTCTAAAATATTCCCCATCATCGTCGGGAATCAAATCCTTTTGTTTAACAGAGAATGCAGAAACTATGGCAGATTCATCGTAATTTCCTTCATCATCTACAACCATGTTCGGATTGGTCACAAAGGTGCCGTCCCTGAGTTCGAAGAGGCCATCTTCATTGACCTTGAACCGTTGGCGCTCCCTGTTCTCGTTCAACATGTATTCTGGCTTGTACTGGATGACGTTCTCATACATCGACAAGGGCGCCGGATCCAATGCGGATTCGGTTCTACCGGATTTGCCGACTATCGTTGCTATTTCAGGAATACTGGCTACAGCCATATCCAGTTGCTGCAATACCCGTTTGTTCTCTTCGACACCGGCGTGCGGAAGGGAGGTAGGCATCAACAAAAACGAACCTTCGTTCAATGAAGGCATAAACTCCTTGCCCGTATTGCGCATAATCATTACTCCGAATACCACAATGGCGGTGGGTATGGAAAGAAATATCAGCTTATTCCGTAATGCCCAGCGAAGTATCCTTGTATAATAGTTCCGGAATATGGTAAAGAAGCCCAGTAGTCCGAAACATATAAGCGAAACAAAAATCAGGTTCCAAAAAATACTCTTATCAAGACCGAGAGGTCTCCAGTATTCCGCCAAAACAAAAACAATTGCAAAGGCCGAAATAATGATATTGATAAGATTGGCTCGTTCTTCGGAAAGCGAAAATCCAGTGGAAATACGTGATGCCAATTCCGGATTTTTTAGCAAGCCTACGATACCGAAGGCAATCAATATAAATCCTAATAAAAAGCCATAAGCAAGGGCTATAATCCCTAGAAGTATCAATATTCCATTAACGGCGTATCCAGTAGTTTTCTTTATGCTTTTTTTTCTAAATAGAAAGGCCGCAAATGGTGGTATCAAAAATAAGGCTACGATAATGGATGCGGTAAGCGCAAAGGTTTTTGTAAAGGCCAAGGGTCTGAAGAGTTTTCCTTCGGCCCCGATCATCGTAAATACCGGAATAAAACTGATGATGGTGGTCATCACGGCGGTCAATATGGCCCCCGACACCTCTGCGGTGGCATTGTAGACAACGGTATTAATGGGTAGGCCCTCTTCATTTTCGTCCAAATGCCGTATGACGTTTTCCGAGAGTATGACCCCTACATCCACCATGGTTCCAATGGCAATGGCTATACCCGAAAGTGCCACGATGTTTGCATCCACATTGAATAGCTTCATCGCAATAAACACCATAAGCACTGCAACCGGTAACAGTCCCGATATCAGGATGGATGCCCTTAAATTGAAGACCATGATAATGATGACCAAAATGGTAATGAATATTTCCAAGGTCAGGGCCTCGTTGAGGGTTCCGAGCGTTTCTTGAATAAGTTCGGTCCTATCATAAAAAGGAACAATGGTAAGTTGGGATGTTCTGCCATCCTCAAGTACTTTTGAGGGCAGTCCGGCACTTAAATCATTGATTTGGTCTTTGACATTATTGATGACTTCCATGGGATTGGCACCATACCGTGCGACCACTACCCCCCCGACAACTTCTGCTCCTTCCTTATCCAATATGCCGCGCCGTGTGGCCGGTCCGTAGGAAACATTTGCAATGTCCTTTAAGCGAATGGACGTGTAATCCTCAGAGGTAACGACTGCATTCTGTAGATCCTCGATGGACTTCACATACCCAAGCCCGCGAATGAGATATTCGGCCTGGTTGATTTCCAAGGTCTGTGCCCCAATATCACGATTACTTTGTTTTACAGCTTTTACCACCTGCTGTAGCCCAATACCATATTGCTTCATCAGTTCGGGATTCACATCTACCTGATATTCGAGTACATAACCCCCTATAGAGGCCACCTCTGAAACACCGCTTGCCGATGATAGGGCATATTTGACATAAAAATCCTGAATACTTCTAAGCTCCTGTAAATCCCAGCCGCCTGTGACATTTCCTTTCTCATCGCGTCCCTCCAAAGTGTACCAGTAGATTTGTCCAAGTCCTGTGGCATCCGGCCCCAATGCAGGGTTGACCCCGTCGGGCAGTAAACCGCTCGGTAAGGAGTTCAATTTTTCAAGGATTCGACTGCGGCTCCAATAGAACTCGATATCCTCTTCAAATATGATATAGATACTTGAAAATCCGAACATGGAGGAGCTACGGATGGTCCTAACCCCTGGTATTCCCAAGAGTGAGGTTGTCAATGGATAGGTAATTTGATCCTCGATATCTTGTGGGGAACGACCGTCCCATTTGGTAAAAACAATCTGCTGGTTTTCCCCGATGTCAGGTATGGCATCTACGGCAACAGGGTTTCTTGGTAATGAGCCAGTGCTCCACTCGAAAGGGGCGTTTACGGTTCCCCAGCCTACAAAAAGGACTAGGAGCAAAACGGCTACCAATTTATTTTCGATAAGGAATTTGATGCTTTTATTCAGCATGGTATTGATGATTAAGTAATTAGAAGTGCTGGCCGGAAACCAACGAAAACAGGATAAGCCCTAAACTGCTATCAGTCGGGCTGTAAAATGCTATTACTTAAAAATCAAATGAGAAAAATCTGATCTAGGATCTGTATATCCTTGACCAAAAGTGGAGGGGGGTAATCACTAAACGGGACTATGTTTTCAGGTAGTCCTTCGTAAAGATTAAGATAGGTGTAGATGAAGCTGGCAACAAACTGTTGTTGTTCAAAGCTTAATTTTTCAAACGATACTTTTAAGTCGTTCTGGCCATCAACGGTAAGGACTTCATCGCTACAGCAATCGGCTTTGACCAAATTGCACTCTGGTAACTCTGCTGTCTCCTGAACTTCCATGCCGCAAGATTCTGCATGGCCCAAGAAAGAGTAATCAACCAGAACATCACCACAATAGTGTTGTGCAACCGAAAAAGAGAAGGTTGATAACAGCACTAATAGTGCCATTGTAAACGATGTTATTTTATGGAAAACACTTTTCATCCGTTCTGCAAAACTACAAAAATTTTAACACTCTTTTTTTGTTTAACAAAATTTTGGAAATCTAATCCCTTGATTTTTCTTTCAAGTCACGTATGAACAAAATCAATTATCGGCGATATGATAAATATCATTTATTTGTTTAAGCCTTTAGTTTACATTTGGTATTAAGGCTATATGT
>NZ_LXTT01000091.1 GCF_001683915.1 Allomuricauda sp. CP2A
TATTTGGACTGAACAAGTTTTTAAACTTCATCCCAATGGGAGGCGAAATGCCCGATTCCGTTATTGCCTTTTTTGGGGCCGTTTCATCCTCTTATACTTTGAAATTGGTGGCCATTGTGGAAATTTTAGCGGGTCTTTCCTTTATTTTCAATAAATATGGCGCTTTAATGGCTATCATCTTGATGAGTGTTTCCGTAAACGCTGTATTGTTCCATGCCACATTGTTGCCAGAGGGCATAGGCCCTGCTTTGGCCTTGTTGATATTGAACATTTTGGCGCTTGTAGGCTATAAGGATAAGTATAAGGACATATTGAGGCCTTAAAACAAAATACATCTATCTTTCAACCGAAACCTGCCCGTTAGCTAACGGGCAGGTTTTTTCTGTTACGAACCTGTGATGGGTACATGCCTTTTGCCACATTTTTATAGGTACATATTGCCCATCCATCAATTCAAATGTGGTGTACAGCAACCCCAAAGGGTCATCCATGAATTTTAAGCATATTTATAGCTGAATTTATATAGCTTCACTTCAACCTTACATTTTCGGCCAAATCGACGGTAAGGAGAAATAAGTTTTAACCTACTAAAATTTTTAGAAAAATGAAAAAAGTACTAGTCATTTTCCTTTTATGTATCTCGGCAGCTTCATCATTAAATGCAAAAAATAATTCCAACATGGATTATGGTAGACTGTGCCATGAGATTGCATGGCATTTTGCACTTCATATGCAGGACGAGTTCGGTCTGACCGGCACTGAGATGGAATTAATCTATGAAGACACTTATGTGGGTTGTGAAAATTGGGAGTAAGTCTTTCAGTTTTCAGTAGCACTAATAGGCAATGATCATAAACCTATATTTTTTAGTATTTTTTTTGGCCATCAATCCACCCTTGGGTCAGACAAGGGTGGAAAATGGCCATATTGAGTATTCCATCATTTACGAACAGGAAAAAAAGGATGACAACGGGGAAGGGCAATATGAAACAGAGAAAAATGCTGTTGTGCTTGCGCTTTCAGAAATAAAGGGAGAGTTATTTTTCAATTCAGAAAGAAGCAGGTACGTTGTTAAATCAATTCTGGGAAAAGAAAATGATCTGCCATACAAAGTCGCTCGAATAATGGCAGGAAATGAGTGGTTCATATATAGAAATGAACAAACCAAGATTGAAAGAATAAGAACCATGGGCGAAATTTTCAATGTAGAGCGACCCTACGAGACATATGATTGGGCGATTTCCAACGAATCAAAAATGATAGGCAATTTCAAAACCTTTAAAGCTACAGCCTCTTTCACAGAAAAAAATAATTTCACAAATAAGACAGAAGATTTCCAAGTTAAGGCATGGTTCTGTCCCGATATACACTTCCCTTATGGACCCAAGGGAGTAAACGGCTTACCAGGATTGGTCCTGGAAGTGAACTTTGGGAGCATAATCATCAGAGCTGATCGGATAAACCTCAATATCGAAAAAAACCGAAACTTACAGGACGTCCCTAAAAATGGAATTCAAATCTCAAATGAAGATTTTAATGAACTTAGAAGAAAGAGATACAGCAAGAAATTTTAAGATTGTAATTATTGATTGAATTGATAAAAAAGCATAACCTCTGCCCATTTTCTTTTGGTCGGAACCGTTGACCGCACCCAACAGAACAATGGTGTTATAACTTATAGCGTTGATATAGACCATTATCTAGATAAGATGGAACTTCAGGAAAGGCAAGGATTTTCAAGTGAGATTTTGTCGATGACAGCAAAGCATATCAAAAAAATTTTGAATCAATAGTATGATACATCAGGAATTATTCAGAGTTTGAAATTTCTGAAACCCTTATCGTTGGAAAGGGTCTTGATTCTATTTGGGATAGCAGGGTTCGATATGCACTTCTGAAAAAATGATTGGAAATCCAAAATAATTATCCATGAAAGAAAAGCTTCATTTCAATGTTTTCATTTTATTGATGACCCTTGCAATAACCCAAGGACTATTTTCGCAATCCCAACAAGCTATCAATGTTTCCTATCTTAAAAAAGCGGACAAGTTCATTGATACCACCGGGACAAAAAAAGCGAATAGCACAATATCGCAAATTAACGCCTTGGTGCTAAAGGATGTGGAAACCTTAGTTTATGAACTGAGTATAAATGAGTTCTATTCGGTTTTCAAAGAAAGGAAATCATTGACATTGAAACCCGATTCAGATGCGATAAGAAAATTGGCCTCATCATATGGCGGGACAGATGGGACATTTTATATCAACAAAAGAGATTCCTCATACTTGCAATTGAAAGAGTTTTCAGGAAATCAATTTAAAATAAAGACGAAGGCCAAAAATTGGCAAATACATTCCAAAGAGTTCAAATATATTGATAAGTACCGATGTGTAAAAGCCACTACCGTAGATACTGTCGTAAACCCCAAAGGTGTATTTAAATTTGATGTTGTTGCATGGTTTTGCCCTGAGTTACCGAGTTTTTTTGGACCTGCCGGTTATTTTGGACTAGCTGGTCTGATTTTGGAATTGCAAAATGGAAAAATCAGTCTGCTAGCCAAAGAAATCGATTTTGAACCGGCCAATATTCCTACATTTGATATTTCGAGAAAAAAGGGAGCTTTGGTAACACAAAGGGAATTTGATAGTATTGTGGAAAAGACCGCAAAGGACTTTTTTAGAATATCCAAATTTTAGCCAAATCAACCCAAGGACCTCTGCAAATAAATGAGAGGGCAATTTAGGTTTGGAACTATGAATACCCAACCACAATAAACTAATGGGTAAGGTTTAAATGATAAAGGTTCTTTGTGTAATCATCCATTTTTCCAAAATGGATAATCTAGATAACTTTTTGGGTAGGATTTTTATAGTTGCGGGTATCTTTTTTTCAGTCGGTTGCATCAACGTGCACGGGCAAGCCATTGGGTTGATCGGAATTGTAAAAGATACAACCAATACCACGCACTTAGCCAATGCCAACATCCTTGCCTTCCCCAAAAACTCCGATGAAAGCACAAAGTTTGCCATCAGCAACGAAAAGGGGGAATACCTGCTCCGCTTGGAAAAAGCTGTTGCCTACACCATCGAGGTAAGCTACCTCGGCTACCAAAGACTCTCCTTTGATCACATGGCCACCCAGGACGGGACCAAAGACCTGTTTTTGATCCCAAAGACCAATGACCTAGACGAGGTGGTGCTGGAATACAAGATCCCCATTGAGGTCAAAGAGGACACCATAACCTACCGGACCGATGCCTTTGTCACTGGAGAGGAGCGCAAACTTCGCGAAGTGCTCAAAAAACTCCCGGGCATAGAGGTGGACCACGATGGCAACGTTACCGCCCAGGGCAAAAAAGTGACCAAAGTGCTCGTGGAAGACAAGATCTTTTTTACGGGCAACAGCAAACTGGCCGTGAACAACATTCCCGCGGACGCTGTGGACCAGGTGCAAGTGCTGGACAACTACAATAAAATTGGATTCCTCAAAGGGCTTCAGGATTCCGATGAACTCGCCCTCAACATCAAGCTCAAGAAGGGCAAAAAAAGGTTCGCCTTTGGCGATATGGAAGTTGGAGGAGGTATTGAGGACCGATATTTAGTCCATCCCAACCTGTTCTATTACAGCCCCAAGACCAATCTGAACTTTATCGGGGACCTGAACAATGTGGGCATCAAAAGCTTCACCCTATCCGATTATCTAGAGTTCAATGGTGGGTTCGGAAAGCTCATGGACGATATCGGGAGCTACCTCTCCCTGAGCAGGGACGACTTTTCCCAGTTTTTGGCCAACAATGACTTCAAGGCCAACACCAACCGCTTTGGCGCACTGAACATAAGGCAGTCGGTTTCTTCCAAAACCGACATCAATAGTTATGCCATTGCCAATAGTAGCATTACCCAAACAGAAACGGACAATCTGAACATTTACAACAACTCTGTTGGGTTGTTTGATGAGACCCGAAACGTGAACAACAATTTTGACAATTTCTTTCTGATGGGTAAGATGGCTTTGGAACATGAACCCAATCGCAAGGAAAACCTAACGGCCAATTCATTTGTGAAACTGACCGAAAACGATGGAAATGGCACCATTCTGACCCAGAGTTTGGGCCAAAGCACCTTTTTCAATACCGTTTCGGATGTCTGGGCCATTGACCTGAAACAGAACCTCGAGTACAGTAAGCGCTTTTCCAGGGCGCAAACCCTTAGTTTGGAGGCCACGGTCTCCCATGAAAAAAACACTCCTGACAACCTTTGGGAAACCAACCAAGTTTTTCTTTCAGGCCTTGTACCGTTGGAGGAGGACAGCGTATACAATGTCTTTCAGCAGAAGGAAAATCGCATTACTTCGTTAGGTCTGGTACTGAAGGATTATTGGGTGCTCAATAATTTTAATCACATCTATACCACTTTTGGGACCAACTTGGCCTTTGAGGATTTTACAAGCCAAGAATACCAACAGCTTGCAAACGGGACCGTGAACGACTTTTCAACAAATGGTTTTGGGAATTCCATCGACCATCGGTTCAATGACACTTTTCTGGGATTGGAATATAAGTTCCTGACAGGAATCTTCACGGTGAAATCGGGTCTTTTTTACCACAATTATAGTTGGGACAACGATCAAGACGGAATCTCTGCCAACAACAATACCCAAGTCCTTTTGCCTGCTTTAAATGCAGAGGCCGAGTTCAACAGCAGTGAGAAACTGCGTTTTCAGTACAGACAGCACATGCGGTTCCCTAGAATCGATCAGTTAGCGTCCAATTTTATGCTAGGCTCCTTCAACTCCGTACTGATGGGCAATCCCAATCTACAGAACGAACGTTATCACTCCTACTCCTTGAACTATTTCAAGTTCAGCCTGTTCAGGGGCCTGAACCTCAACGCTGGATTGACCTACAACAAAAAGACACAGAGCATAAAGAACACCACGATGTTGGAGGGCATTGAACAATTTGTGACTTATACCATGTTCTATGAACCTGAAAATTCCTTCTCGGCCAATTTCAACTTCGGTAAGAGGATTAGTAAGGTCAAGATGGGGGTTGAAGGCAAGGGCAATTACAATGAATTCTTCCAATTGGTCAATGATAAAGTGTCCAAGAACCTTTCACGCTCCATTTCGGCCACGGGCAAGGTAGAGACTTTCTTTGAAAAATGGCCCAATTGGGAAGTGGGGTACACGCACCAACCTTCCATCTACACCACGGCATCTGCTAAAAACAACTTTGTCAATTCCAGGTTTTTTGCCCATCTGGATTATGTCTTTTTGAAGGATTTCCATCTTAAAGGTGATTTTGAAAGGACCGAATACAGAAATGAAACCCAGAACCTGACCACTATTTTTGATATGGCAGCGGCTTCACTATTCTACCAAAAAGAAGACAGCCCTTGGGGATTTGAGGTCTCGGTGACCAACCTCTTTGATATAAGGTACAAAAGACAGAATTCCTTCTCGGACTTTTTGATCAGCGACCAGTCCACGGCGGTGATGCCCAGAATCGTGATGTTCAAATTGTCATATAAACTCTAAACCAAGACCCTCCCTTTCACAAACTCATCCGATCTTTAAAAATATAGGATTGCCTTCGTGACACCTCAACTTCTTCCCCATTTTTTAGGGTGAGTTTGAGTTTTCCATTAAACCAGGGCACTACATTCTCTATGTAATTGGTGTTCACAATTTGTTGTCGGTTTGCCCTAAAAAAAGAGGTTTCGGGGAGTTTTTCCTCTACTTGGTTCAACGATTTGTACAACAGTGGTTTTTTATCCTCAAAAAATACCCGAGTGTAGTTCCCGACAATTTCAAAAAGAGAAATATCCCCGATCTTTACCAACCAACAAGATTCTCCATCCTTGATAAAAATCTGGCTGTTTTCCGATAATTTTTTGGTCTCAGCACCCTTAATCTGGTCTACATTTCCCAATTTGGATTTAACCTTATCCATGGCCATCGTAAATCGTTTCTCACTAACAGGCTTCAAGAGATAGTCCAACGCATTGTACTCAAAGGATTTTATGGCATACTCATCAAAGGCCGTGGTAAAAATGGTGATCGGGACTTCGTCCAGCATTTCCAAGAGTTCAAATCCATCTTTTTCGGGCATGTTGATATCCAAAAACAAAACATCGGGTGATGTATTCTGAATAAGCTCAAAACCATTGTCCACATTTTCCGCTTCCCCCACAAGTTCGATATCATCATATTTTTTGATGAGTTCCTTCAGCTCGTTTCGGGCCAAGCGGGAATCTTCAACAATGACAGCTTTTATCTTCATGCCAGTGGAATTTTGATATGGGCCACCACTTCATCGGAAATCTCTTTTAAAATAAAAGAGGCTTTATCACCATAGAGCAATTTTAACCGTTGCTCAATATTTTTCAGCCCCAATTGTGTGGAATCTTGGGAAATCTGTAGCCTGCCTGTATTCTTAACTTCAATGACCAGCACTTCGCCTTCTTTTTTGATATTCAAAATAATGGTTCCACCGTTTTTAAGGTTGGAAATACCATGTTTTATGGCATTCTCGATCAATAATTGTATGATCATGGGCGGAATTTGCAGATCCAACACATTTGAATCTATATTCTTGATGAACTCCAACCGATCTTCAAATTGAATTTTGGAAAGGTCGATATAATTGTCCACCACCTCAAGTTCCTCCCGTACCAAAATGGCATTTATGTTATTCTTGGTGAGGGAATATCGTAAAATCTCGGAGAGTTTGGTGAGCATTTCACGGGATTTCTCCACATCTTCAAGCATGAGTCCGCGAATGTTGTTGAGACTATTGAACATGAAATGGGGGTTGATCTGCCCCTTAAGGGTGTTCAGTTGTGCCTGCTTTAAATGGGTATTCAGCTCCAGGCGCTCAATACGCTCTTGATTAAGTTTGAGCAACAATTTTATAACGAGATAGGTTACCGTCCAAGCCCCAATTAAGAAAAATGAATTGAGTACCTGAATCCCAATATTGTCATAGTTTTTGAATATTTGATGCTCGGCCTCGGTCAGTGTTGGACCGAATTTTACATAGAGAAAACCAAAAAGGGTGTTCAAGGCACCAAACACGAGTGCCGTGAGCAAAAAAGCGAATAGGATCTTAATGAATTCCTTCACACCAAACGACTCAAACTGTACATTCCGCTTTAAGTACCAACGGAGCAAGGAAGTAGTGAAAATTCCAAGAAAAGTACCCATTACAACGGAATACAAAAGCAGTTGGGGACTTATGCCCTTAACCACAAAAATGGATACCGAATTAATGAACCCCCAACCCAAAAGTTGAAGGATCCAAAAAACAATGTTTCTTTTCCTTGTATTTAATTCCATGGAATAGTACCTGTGATGGCCCAAATATACTCTTTGCAATGTAACCTGGGGAATTCCTTTTTTACTGTTTTTGGGCTCTCTTTTTCCAAAAAGGGATGCAACAGGCCTTGCTCGAAGGTAAAAATGCTATCCAAACAAAGGTCATGCCCGTGTAAAAGAACACAAAATAGTCATCGTAGGCCCATCCGGTCCATTTGCCGTAGAACCCAATCAAGGCTCCCACAATTCCCATTGTCAAAATTACTTTCTGTGTTGTATTCAACTTTCTCATTAGACTGATTTTAAAAGTTTTTGATGGTTGATCTATAACAGGATATCCATTAAAAGGGATATCATCAATTTTGCGAGTGCGATCATCATTTCTTGCTTTAATGGTTTTGTACGGTGCTAAAGTAGTGGCACTTTCTTCGGTCTGAAAGGAGATTATGGGCAGTGGTAAAAATGCAGATGCGAACGGTAAACAGCTTTTATTTAAACAGTTATAAAACAAAAAGGGTGCCTAAAAAGCAACAAAAATTTGATTTTGTCATGTTGAGCCCTTCGGCTACGCTCAGGATAAACTAAAGTCGAAACCCATTGATTATCAAATTGACTTAGGTTCTCGACTGCGCCTGTCTGCCGACAAAGGCAGGCTCGAACTGACAGATAACGAGCTTTTCAGACACCCTCCTTCATTGAATTCCAGAGGTTTTCTTAATCTTTTAAAGGTTGGGGTATTTCTTGCTGCCCCAAATGCTTGGCATAAAAGCCCATCATGGATTTATAGAGGTCCAAGCGGTTCTCTTCCTTACCAAATCCATGCCCCTCATCGTATTTTACCATATAGGGCACATCGTAGCCTTTCTCGCGTAAGGCACTTACAATTTGGTCCGACTCGTCAATATTTACCCGTGGGTCATTTGCTCCCTGTACCACAAACAAGGGCTTCTTTATTTTATCGATTTGATACACAGGGGAAACTTCTTCCATAATCTTCTTCTCTTCAGGATTGTCTTCATCATACCAAATTTCCTTGATGATTTTTAAGTAGGGTTTCCAATACGGTGGAATGGTCTTCATAAAAGTGAACAAATTGGACACCCCAACATAATCCACGCCACAAGCATACAGGTCCGGGGTCTTTGTCAACCCCCTTAAAACGGCATACCCGCCATGGCTACCACCATAAATGGCTGCTTTATCGGGGTCTACCCAACCTTGTTCCACAACATATTTGAGTCCATCCTCAACATCATCCATGGCTTTTCTTCCTATCTGCTTAAAACCGGATTCCAAAAATTCCCGTCCATAACCTCCGGAAATCCTAAAATTCACCTGAAGTGTGGCATATCCCCTACTGGCGAACAATTGGGCCTCCGGATTAAATCCCCATGAATCCCGAATGCCTTGTGGCCCTCCGTGCGGATTGACTATGACGGGTACTTTTTCCCCGGCCAAAGCTGCCTTTGGCAAGGTAATGTAACCATGCAAGGTTACACCGTCCCTACTTGTAAAGGTAATGGGGCGCATTTCGGCCATGTCTTCTTTTCTGAGCTGGGGCATGGTGTTGTAAAGCTCGGTAAGCTCATCTTTGGCAACGTTGTAGGCGTAGTAGATGCCATACACCCTGTCGCTATCCACATAGAGCATGTACAGGTTTTCATCCTCAGTACTGTCCAAAACATCATACTGCATTCCGGGAAGTTCCTCTTTTACCTTGGCATCCATTTTTTTGAACACGTCACTTACGGGAACCATAATGCTTTTTTCACCTTCATAATTAAAGTAGTCTATCTCATAATTACGTGTTCTGGAAACCCCCATACCCCCAACATCATATTGATCATGGGAAAAAACCTTCTCAATGATTTTGTTCTCCTTAAGGTCATACAGTTGCACTTCGGCTTTGTCATTGTCCAAATTTGAAACTACGTAAGCATCATGGGGATATTCCGTGGCATAATTAAAATTGGCTATAAAAAAATTATCCTTCCAGTTGAGTTGTTTCAAAATCTTGAAACCACCTTCACCATCCTCATAGTACACATCCTGCTCCACACCATCACGTAGTTTGGCAAACCCTTTCAGCTTTCCATTTTTATCGAAATTATATCCAAGAATGGGGTTGGCAGCATCTTCATTGGTATACAACTGGGTGATTTCACCCGTAATCACATTCAATTTGTAAGGTTCAAACACTTGGGGGTTGCTCTTGTTGAGCTCAACAATGATGTGTTCTTTGTCATCCCGAAGCAATTCATTGAACTCTGCCCGGACCCCATCATAAGGCGTAAGGTCCTTTAAGTTGTCCCCGTCCAAGTCAACGGCATAAATATGGTAGTTTTCATCCCCCCCTTTGTCCATGGAAAAGTAGAGTCGTTCATTATTTAACCAACCATATACCCTAACCAATTCTTCTTTTTCCTCAATTGCTCTTTCCACCTCATTGGTTTCCAAATTCTTCACATAAATGTGACGTTTTCCATTTTCATCACTTTCCCGGTAGGAAAGATATTTTCCATCAGGGCTAAACCGAAATGTAAAGGCCTTCGGGTTGCCAAAATAATCCTCTACGGTATACCTGTAATCGCCTTGGTCCAATGCGGCCAAGGATTGCAGTTCTTCTTCTGAACTTACCAAGATGGTGTCCCCCGGTTTCTCTTGGGCTTGAACTGGGTTTCCCAAAAATAGGAACAGGGAAAGTCCACAGACCCATTTGATCTTTTGTGTTGTTTTCATAGTTTTTGAATTCATTGTTTGATTGAAATTTAGTGTTGCTATAAAAGATAAGACTAGTCTTGTTCTCTTTTGTTACATATTGATTTCAAATGTATTGACACGAACAAACTGGTCTAACCCGGATATGGGCAACAGTATTCTGAAGATGATGATCGGTTACCGATTCGTTTCAGGGGGAAACTTTGAAAATACCTTTTTGACCAGGGCTCTTAAACGATCTTCCCTTACACTGGGGGAGGCATTGTCCCTATATCCGCTTTCCGTGGAAGCCTGCCAGAACAAAGCGTCCCGTTCGGCATCCACAAAATCAAACTGTATATGTCGCTGTATACCGCTATTGCCAATGGGCAGTCCTACGGAAACCCCTCCCCCAACATTTCTTCCGGTTCCTCCCATGCCAATTCCAACCGAACTGTTAGGAGCACTTCTGTATTCACTGCTCAAAATGTTGATGAAAAATTCGGGTTCCTCGGCCAAACGATACCCTTTAAACTGCAAGGTTGAATCCAAGGCACGAATCAATCGTCGCTCGTCCAATTGGCTCAGGCCCGTTTCCATGTCAGAGAAATAATTGTAGGTGGTATAGTTGGAAAAGTCAGTCCCTTTGTCATAGTCGTAGTTCACCTTGATGGAGACACAGGATGCCAAAAGGCAACAAAACACAAGAGATAGCAGGTATCGCATGACAGGTACATCTGGATTACCTCTAAAAATAATGAATATTTGGCGTTTGAAATTGAATTATTACTGTTATTCGTTCAACAGCTCCCAGAGTTTATCCTTGAGTTCCTGTATGCCCAATTGGCTGACCGAGGAGATGAACATATAGGGCACATCCTTAAAATCCTCTTTCATGTCTTCCCGCATTTCATCAATGAGTTCCTGATCCAACATATCACATTTGGAAATGGCCACCAATCGTCCCTTATCCAACAATTCTGGATTGTACCGTCGCAATTCATCCAATAATATGGCATATTCCTGACTGATATCCTTACTATCTGCCGGAATCAGGAAAAGTAAGGTGGCATTGCGCTCTATGTGGCGCAGGAAATAATGGCCCAGTCCCTTGCCTTCGGCGGCACCTTCAATGATTCCGGGAATATCGGCCATTACAAAACTTTTAAAGTCGCGGTATTCCACAATACCCAAATTGGGCTTTAGAGTGGTGAACTCATAATTGGCAATCTTGGGCTTTGCCGAGGTCATTACGGAAAGCAATGTGGATTTTCCGGCGTTGGGAAAGCCCACAAGGCCCACATCGGCCAAAACCTTTAGCTCCAAAGTAATTTGGGTTTCCTGACCGGGGATTCCGGGCTGGGCATATCTAGGGGTTTGGTTGGTGGGACTTTTAAAGTGCCAGTTGCCACGACCTCCCTTTCCACCTTCCAAAATTATTTTTTCTTCTTGATCCTCGGTAATCTCAAACAGCACCTTGTTGGTCTCTGTATCCCTTACCACGGTCCCCAATGGCACCTCCAGATACACATCGGCCCCATCTGCTCCGGTACTGCGGTTTTTGCTCCCGTGTTCCCCATGACCGGCCTTAAAATGTTTCTTAAATTTAAAATGATATAGGGTCCAAAGGTTTTTGTTGCCTTTTATGATGACATGGCCACCGCGGCCACCGTCACCACCATCCGGGCCACCTTTGGCCACATATTTTTCGCGGTGCAAATGCGCAGAGCCCTTCCCTCCGTTTCCAGAGGAGACATACACTTTCACATAATCCACAAAATTGCCCTCGGTCATTCTTCTATGCGTTCTAAAGCCTGAATATCATTAAGGTAGTTCTTTATCTCCAGATAATCCTCATGATACAGGAAAGATTCTTCAATATCAAGGCTTTGCACAATGGACAGCACGGAATCCTTATTCACAAATTCATCAACAACTTGCTGCTGACGAAATTGTTTCCCTACTTCATTATTCTTAAAAAAGCTTTGCTTGTTGAAAATCAAATAATTGGAAGCCTTTACCCCACGGCCTTCCGCACTTACCAATCTTGGGGCAATCCCCATGTGGTGCTCATAAACAATATCATCTCCTTTAAAAAAGATATGCCGTTCAAAATACATCACCTCCGTCCGCATGTGCCTAAAAACCGTTTTTCGTATCCCGTTTTGTTCTTTATAGGGCGCAACGAAAATGGCTGTGGATGTCCCAGAATCCACCAAATACTCTTTCTCTTCAAGCTCAGCATTCTTATTATATTCCTTAACCGCATTGTTGAGGTCATCAACCCACTGATCTTTTGAATTGCAGGAGAAGCCTAAAACTAGGATGGTAAGGAAAAGAAGGCGTTTCATGGCTATAGTTTGTCAATAATGGCACACAACCGTTCTGTGACCTCCTTGATTTCTCCTATACCGTTCACAGAATGAAACTTGCCCTGTTTTTTATAAAAGGCTTTCAACGGAGCGGTCTTTTGGTTGTATTCGTCAAAGCGATTGCGAATCTTGCTTTCGTCTTGATCATCGGAACGGCCACTGCTTTTGCCGCGTTCCAACAAACGGGCTACCAAAACATCATCTTCGGCCTCCAAGGCGATAGTGGCGTTTATTTTCATATCCTTGGATTCCAAAAAATTGTCCAAAGCCTCTGCCTGGGTATCCGTTCTGGGGAATCCATCAAAAATGAAGCCTGCGGCCTCCGGGTTTTTCTCTACTTCGTCTTTCAACATATCAATGGTGACCTCATCGGGCACCAATTCCCCCTTATCGATATAGGATTTGGCCAATTTGCCCAATTCCGTTCCGTTTTTAATGTTGTAGCGGAACACATCTCCGGTGGAAATATGTTTTAAATTGTACTTTTCCTTTAGGACCTCTGCTTGGGTTCCTTTTCCTGCGCCTGGTTTTCCAAAAAGCACTAGGTTGATCATATCTGCTTGGTTTAATTGGTATACTTCCCTTAAATTTCGCCCTTGCTCATTATAGTCCAGACCATAGCCCACAATAAAATTATTTGGGATTTCCAGGCCCACATAGTCAATGGCATACTCTCCATTGTACATGTCCGATTTATAAAAAAGCGTGGCGATCTTAAATTCTTTAACATTGGTCTGGGAAAACAGGTGCACCAATTGTTTCAGTGTCCTTCCCGTATCGACCACATCCTCTAAAATAATGACACTTTTGCCCTCTATCTCCTCCGGAACATCCAGTAAAGTTTCCACAATCCCTGTGGAGGTAAGACCTTGGTACGAGCTCAATCGAACAAACGAAACCTCGCAGGGATATGGGTATGCCTTCAAAAAATCCGAGACAAACATAAAAGCCCCATTGAGTACCCCCACAAACAGCGGGGTCTCATCTTTGTAATCCTTCGCAATTTCAGTGGCCATTTTTTCTATGGCCTGAAGAATTTGCTCTTCCTTCAGATAGGGTTTAAAAATCTTGTCGTGAAGCTTGATCAAGGCAACATTATTTTAGTCAGGTTGGCAAAGATAGTATTTTTTGGGGGCGGTATCGCCCTTAGTCTTTTATCCCTTCAAGGAATTCACGTATTTTTGCTGTCATTCCAATTCGCTGATCAATGCAATTTTTCTCTTCAGACTTTAAACTAGGAATTTTAGGAGGTGGACAACTGGGCAAAATGATGCTCTACGAAACCCGCAAGTGGGACATTTACACCAAGGTGATGGATGTCTCCCCCGAAGCCCCCTGCAAAATAGCCTGCAACGAATTTGCGGAAGGCAGTCTCATGGATTTTGATGCCGTTTACAATTTTGGCAAGGATGTGGATGTCCTCACTATAGAGATTGAAAACGTGAACGTGGATGCCTTGGAAAAACTGGAGCATGAGGGCATAACGGTCTATCCGCCAACAAAAACCCTAAGGACCATTCAGAATAAGGCCACCCAAAAATTGTTTTATACCGACCATGGAATTCCCACGGCACCGTTTACACGATTTGCCTATACCTCAGAAATTGAGGACAGTATTTCCAACGGGGGGCTCCAGCTTCCCTTTATTTGGAAAAGTGCCCAATTTGGGTATGACGGACAAGGCGTAAAAGTGGTTCGGAAAATTGATGACCTTACGGATCTTCCCAATGTGGAGTGCATAGCCGAAAAAATGATTGATTTTAAAAACGAATTGGCTGTCATCGTGGCCAGAAGCTCCCAGGGCGAAGTGAAGACCTATCCCGTGGTGGAAATGGAGTTTCATCCAGAGGCCAACCAAGTGGAATACGTTATCTGCCCCGCCCGTATTGACGATGCCGTTGCACAAAAAGCCAAGGCGGTGGCCCTGAAGGTTTCGGAACACATGAAACACGTTGGTCTTTTGGCCGTTGAACTGTTTCAGACCAAAAACAATGAAATCCTGGTCAATGAAGTCGCCCCCAGACCCCATAATAGTGGTCATTACAGCATTGAAGCCAGTTATACCAACCAATTTGAGCAACATATCCGTGCCATTTTAGGCCTACCTTTGGGAAAAACCGATAGCAAAGTAGCCGGGATTATGGTAAACTTGGTTGGCGAGGAAGGGCATACGGGAGATGTGGTATACCAGAATATAGAATCCATATTGGAGATGAAGGGTGTTACTCCGCATATTTATGGAAAAAAACAGACCCGGCCGTTTCGGAAAATGGGCCATGTGACCATTGTGGATGAAGATATGGCACGAGCCCGGGAGGTGGCCCAAAAAGTGAAGGAGACCATTAAGGTCGTCACAAATATCTAATATGTCTTTTAATATTAAAATATACAGGACCGAAGATGGAAAATCAGAGATTGAAGTAAGTCTTGGTGATGATACTGTTTGGCTGTCCCTCAATCAAATTTCAGATTTGTTCGAAAGAGACAAATCTGTCATTTCCAGACACATAAAGAACATATTTAAGGAAAAGGAATTGGTTTTGGATCCAACTGTTGCAAAAAAAGCAACAGTTCATCAAAACGAAAGTGGGAGAATTGTTGAGCGAAAAATCGATCTTTATAGCCTTGATGTGATCATTTCAGTGGGTTATCGGGTAAAATCGAATAGAGCGACCCAGTTCAGAATATGGGCCAACAACCTGATCAAAGAGCACCTCATACAAGGATATACCCTAAACGAAAAAAGGTTAAAACAAACTTATAACAGCAATTTGGAGCAACTGGGCAACACCGTAAGTTTGCTTTCAGAATCATTCAAATTAGGAAAAAACCTTCACTTGAAAGAGGCAAGAGGGTTTATTGAAATCTTAACAAAATACACACAATCATTTATCTTACTCAATAAATTTGATGAAAACAGATTGGATAGCGACAACCTTTCGTCAAAAATTCAATACCACATCAATTATAATGAAGCAAAAGATCTTATCCAAAACCTCAAGGCCAAGCTTTTTTTACTAAAAGAAGCTTCTCATTTATTTGGAAGTGAAAAAGATGGCTCGCTCAAAGGCATCATAGGCAATATAGAGCAAACTTTTGACGGCCAACAATTGTACCCTTCTATCGAGGAAAAAGCAGCTCATTTGTTGTATTTTGTCATTAAGGACTATCCTTTCTCAGATGGAAACAAAAGGATTGGAGCCTTACTTTTTGTTTGGTATTTACAGCAAAACGACTTTCTTTTAGACAATTCAGGTGATGCCAAAATCAGTGAAAACACCCTTGTTGCTCTATCTTTGCTGATAGCGCAGAGCAATCCGGACGATAAAGATATTATGATAAAACTGATTGTCAACCTAATCAAAAATTGATATGAAAAAAGTAGCCGTGATCATGGGAAGCACCAGCGACCTTCCCGTTATGCAAGACGCCATTGATATATTAAAAGAGTTCGGGATCGAAGTGGATGTGGATATTGTTTCCGCACACCGCACCCCAGAAAAACTATTCGATTTTGGGAAAAACGCCCATAAAAATGGCTATTCCGTTATTATTGCCGGAGCGGGTGGGGCTGCACATCTTCCCGGAATGGTGGCCTCATTATCGCCTTTGCCCGTGATCGGCGTTCCTGTAAAAAGTAGCAATTCCATTGACGGTTGGGATTCGGTGCTCTCCATTCTCCAGATGCCCGGCGGGGTCCCCGTGGCCACCGTTGCCTTAAATGGGGCAAAAAATGCCGGAATTCTTGCTGCGCAGATCATCGGAAGTTCGGATAGCGAAGTTTTGAGTAGAATTGAAGCCTACAAAGAAGGACTTAAAGCAAAAGTTATCAAGGGAGCAGAAGAGGTCAAGAAAAAAGAGTAATCCCAAAAAACCTTATGAGCTACAACCAAATTGGAATTTTATTGGGTATATGCGCCATCCTTATTATTCTTCTAACGTGGAAGAAAATACATAACCCCTATCTCAAATGCATTTGGCGAAGTGGATTATTGGTTTTCACGCTTTATGCTGTTCTCCTTATAGCGGTTGAAATTCGATGGCATTATATTAGATCCTACGCCGAAAGCTTTGATTTGAATGGCAATGGCTTTGTGGATTTAAACGAATATTCCGACGAGGCCCTAAAAGCCATGAACAGAGTTACCCAAGATACGTCCCGAGGATTTGCCTTCATCACCGTTGCCGTATTTTCCAGCATGGTCTCCTTTGCATATTTAGTGGCTGATTTTATTGTTACAAGATTAAAAATCAAAAAATCCAAGAATCAACTATGAACAATCCATTGTTGGAGTCTTTTGACCAAGCTCCATTTTCGAAAATAAAAAACGAACATTTTAAACCCGCTTTTCTTCAGGCCATTGAAAATGCCAGAGCGGAAATTGATGCCATTGTTGATAACCCGGAGCCCCCCACCTTTGAAAATACTTTGGAAGCATTGGATTTTTCTGGACAGCAGTTGGACAGGATTTCCAGCATCTTTTTCAACCTGAATTCTGCCGAGACCAATGAAGAAATCCAAAAAATTGCCCAAGAAGTCTCTCCCCTATTGTCTGAATTTGGCAATGACATCATTCTAAACGAAGGGCTCTTCCAAAGAGTGAAATCTGTTTATGAACAACGAGATGGCTTGGACCTCACCCAGGAACAACAAACCTTATTGGAAAAACGGTACAAAAAGTTCAGTCGAAATGGCGCAAATCTCAATGAGGAAGATAAAAAGCGACTTCGTAAAATTGATGCTGAGCTGGCCAAGTTAAAATTGACATTTGGCGAAAATGTGCTGGCCGAGACCAACAAGTATGAGCTTTTGTTGACCGATGAAAAGGATGTAGAAGGCCTTCCAGAGGGAGAAAAAGAAGCTGCTGAACAGCTGGCCCAATCCAAGGACAAAAAAGGTTGGTTGATCACCTTGGATTACCCCAGCTACATTCCCTTTATGAAATATGCCAAGAACAGGGCATTGCGAAAAGAGCTTTCCATCGCCTTTGGCAGCAAAGGATTCCATAATGACGAATTGGACAATCAGGAAAATGTCCTCAAAATTGTTGCCCTACGACATGAACGGGCCAATTTGCTGGGCTACCCAACCCATTCCCATTTTGTACTGGAGGAACGTATGGCAGAAACGCCTGAAAAAGTGATGGATTTCCTGAATGAACTCTTGGAAAAAGCCAAACCTGCCGCTGAAAGGGAATTCAACGAGCTGGAAACCTTTGCCAAGGAACTGGACAACATTGACAGATTGGAAAAATGGGACAGCGCCTACTATTCCGAAAAATTAAAGCAGAAACTGTTCAATCTGGATGATGAAAAGCTGAAACCCTATTTTAAACTGGAAAATGTCATCAATGGAGTTTTTAAAGTTGCTGAAATGTTGTTCGGACTCACTTTTAAGGAGGTCTCAACCGTTGATAAGTACCATGGTGATGTGAAAACCTTTGAGGTGTATGACGATGCCAACAATTTTATTTCGCTCTTTTATGCCGATTTCCATCCCCGAGCCGGCAAACGAGGGGGTGCATGGATGACTTTGTACAAGCCCCAATTCACTTTAAATGGCGAAAACAGTAGACCACACATCTCCAATGTCTGCAATTTCACCAAACCCACGAGCACAAAACCCTCATTGTTAACTTTTAATGAAGTCACCACCTTGTTCCACGAATTTGGGCACGCACTTCACGGCATGTTGGCCAATACGGTATATCCTTCGTTGTCGGGGACTTCGGTGTATTGGGATTTTGTGGAACTGCCCAGCCAGATCATGGAAAATTGGTGTTATGAAAAGGAAGCTTTGGAACTGTTTGCCCACCATTATGAAACGGGTGAGTTGATTCCCATGGAGCTGGTTGAAAAAATCAAGGATTCATCCACTTTTCAGGAGGGAATGGCAACCGTGCGACAATTGAGTTTTGGATTTTTGGACATGGCTTGGCATGGCACCGACCCCACCAACATTAAAGATGTGAAGGCTTACGAAACTGAAGCTTTTGAAAACACAGACCTGTTTCCCAAGGTTCCCGAAACCTGTATGAGCACCTCATTTGCCCATATTTTCCAAGGCGGGTATTCTTCAGGCTACTACAGCTATAAGTGGGCCGAGGTTCTGGATGCCGACGCCTTTGCCTATTTCAAGGAAGAGGGGATTTTTAATAGGGAAATTGCAGATAAGTTCAAAGAACATATTCTTTCCAAAGGCGGAACCGAAAATCCAATGGAACTTTATAAACGATTTAGGGGAGCAGAACCCAAAATTGATGCATTGTTGGAAAGGGCTGGATTGGTGGAAAAAGCAAGTTGATTACCAAAGACTTGGTCAATTTCTTCCATATAAAATCATAAAATTGAACAAAACACCCATTTAAGGTTATTTGCATGGGATAACATCATATATGATTGACCAAATTCCATTATTTTTGCTACCTGTTTTTAACCAATGGCCGAACACAAACTACATCCTGAGAATTGGATAGACCTGTACGCAGATTACCTGTTCAATTATGCGGTGGCCCGCGTGAGCGATTCGGAAATTGCCAAGGATTTGGTACAGGAGACCTTTTTTGCCGGACTCAATTCGGCCAAAAATTTCAAGGGTGATGCCGCAGAGCGCACCTGGCTGATCGCTATCCTAAAACGAAAAGTGATCGACCATTATCGCAAGATCAACTCCAAAAAAGGAAAGGCCGAAGTCCGCATCAGTTACAATACCGATTCAGATACGGATGGGGATTGGCTTGAGGAGCAAGTGGCCGATCCTTTTAGTAGGGATGGTGACAACGTGCTGGAAAATGAAGAGTTGGGACTGGCGCTACAGGAATGCATTGAAAAGTTGCCCAAAAAACAGGCACAAGTCTTTAAAATGAAGACCATTCAAGGAATGAGCACTGAAGATGTTTGTAATGAACTGGGGATTAATCCGTCCAATTTGTGGGTAATGATCCACCGGGCAAGGACGGCTCTTATGGGTTGTTTAAATGAAAATTGGTTTTAGCTATGAAGATATCATGCGAGGAGGCATCACATATCTGCACCAAATCACAATATGACGAAGCAAGTTTTTGGGAAGTCCTAAAGCTGCGCCTACACGTACTTTATTGTAAGACCTGTGCAAAATATTCCAAAAAGAATTCCAAGTTGACTTCACTTTGTGACAAGGCCGGACTAACATCCCTTTCTGATGATGACAAGGAATGCATGAAGCGTGATTTGGAAAAACGGCTCTAAAAATAATTTTCCACTGCCCAGAACATTCCCAACCATAAAATAGGTATTCCTTCCACCCAAAATGAGACAAAATATCGGGGTTGCATTTTTTTGCTGGACAAAAGCACAAAAATCATGATTCCGCAAAGAATGAGTCGCAACAGTATCTCATATTGATAAATGGCATCCCGTAAAAAGGTCAAGAAAAAGAAAATCACCGTTAATACAATTCCGATTCTTTGGGTTTTTTTAACCCCGTACATCTGGGGCAATGTCCTCAAACTCGTATCATCCCATTGCAAATCCCTGATTTCAAAGGGCAGTATGAGCACCACTACAAAAATGAAGCGTTGCAAGAACAATAGCCATATATCCCAGTGCAGCGGAATATCAGCGTCCATAGCCGGCAAAAGAACCGTGAACCCCACCCATACCAAGGCCACAATATAAATCTTGAACCCACCCAAATTCCTGAGATTCTTTGCTCTGGGCAGTAAAGGAACCGCATAAAGGGCGGAAAGTAAGGTCATAACTCCTATGGCCGCCCATATTTTACGATCCAACTGCATTAAAAAGTAAAACGCAAACACAAAGGCCAAAAAACTAAAGATTTGTATGGTTTTGTGATAGGCACTGGAAACAATCAAATATTTATAGGCCTCCACGCCATACTTAACAAAGTTGTAGCATACGATCACCCCAAAAAAGATGAATCCCAGAAGTGAAATATCAAAAGAAGTGTTTAATAGATAAAAAGTGACCCCGGTTAGGCATATGACCGCCAATGCCACATGGATACTGGCATCCAAATAAAAATCAAAGATGGATTTCACAATGCGCATTGAACAGAATCTTTGTTGTAGGCCCAAAGGTTAATTTGTGGTTAACAACTTTGGTTTAGAGTCCCTCAAAATTGCCCATTTTCATTGAATTAATCCCTAATTTTGTGCACTTTATTGGATTGAGATGAATACAGAAGTGTTTGCCGCCAGACATATTGGCATTGCAGAGAAAGACCTACCCAAAATGTTTGAAACCATTGGGGTGGAAAATATGGAACAACTCATTTATGAGACCATTCCAGATGATATTACATTGAAAAAAGCCTTGGCCCTTCCCGAAGGGATAAGTGAACATGAGTTCTTGAACCATATCCAAGAATTGTCATTAAAGAACAAGGTTTTCAAAACCTATATTGGCTTGGGGTATCATGAATCCCTGACCCCATCCGTAATCAAACGGAATATTTTGGAAAATCCAGGGTGGTACACTGCCTACACGCCCTATCAAGCTGAAATTGCCCAAGGACGTTTGGAGGCTTTGCTGAATTTCCAGACCATGGTAAGCGACCTCACCGGAATGGAAATTGCCAATGCCTCCCTTTTGGATGAAAGTACCGCAGCAGCCGAAGCCATGACCATGCTGTTCGAGCTTCGTTCACGTCAACAAAAAAAGGACAATACCTTAAAGTTTTTTGTTTCTGAGGAAATCCTTCCACAGACATTGAGCCTTCTTAAAACCCGAGCCGTTCCATTGGGGATAGAACTGGTTATCGGCAACCATGAAACTTTTGATTTTTCAGAAGATTTTTATGGAGCCCTACTGCAATATCCTGGAAAATTCGGACAGGTTTACGACTATGCTGGGTTTGCACAAAAAGCCAAAGCGAATGAAATCAAAGTGGCCGTTGCTGCCGATATTTTGAGTTTGGTACTGCTTACCCCTCCGGGGGAATGGGGAGTGGATGTTGTGGTGGGCACCACCCAACGTTTTGGAATTCCATTGGGTTACGGAGGGCCACACGCCGCCTTTTTTGCCACCAAGGAAGATTACAAAAGAAGTATTCCCGGTAGAATCATTGGGGTGACCAAGGATACCGATGGCAATCCAGCCTTGCGTATGGCACTCCAAACTCGGGAACAGCATATTAAAAGGGACAAGGCAACCTCCAATATTTGTACTGCACAGGTGCTTTTGGCCGTCATGGCCGGGATGTATGCCGTTTACCATGGTCCCAAAGGATTGAAATATATTGCTGATAAAGTGCACAACCAGACCAAGCAATTGGCAAAAAGCCTTGAAAGCATAGGATTTGAACCATTAAATGCTGCTTATTTTGATACCATTAAAGTAGCCGTTAAGAATTCAAAACGGTTAAGAGAAGTTGCCGAAAGCAAAAACATCAACCTAAATTATGTTGATGCCAATACCGTTTCCATTTCATTGAATGAGGCCGTTTCAAACGAAGATTTGAAAACATTGATTTCTTGCTTTGTGGAATCAGATGATGTTAAGAATCACAGTGCAAAGAATGTAGAAGTTGGAGAAGTTATTCCAACTGCACTACAACGGAAAACCCCATTTTTGGAACACGAAGTGTTCAACAGCTATCACTCGGAAACCGAGTTGATGCGCTACATCAAAAAATTGGAACGTAAGGATTTGGCTTTGAACCATTCCATGATTTCCTTGGGAAGTTGCACCATGAAATTGAATGCTGCTTCCGAAATGCTTCCGTTGAGCTGGGCCCACTGGGGAAATATACATCCCTTTGTGCCTTTGAACCAGGCTGAAGGTTATCAAGAAATGTTGAAAACCTTAGAACAACAATTGAACGTCATTACGGGATTTGCAGCTACTTCTTTGCAGCCAAACTCTGGCGCGCAAGGCGAATATGCCGGGCTCATGGTCATTCGTGCGTATCATGAATCCAGAGGCGAGGGACACCGAAATATCTGTCTTATTCCAGCATCGGCCCACGGAACCAACCCTGCTTCGGCTGTTATGGCCGGAATGAAAGTGGTAGTGACCAAAACCGACGAGCGAGGCAACATCGATATTGACGATTTAGAGGAAAAAGCAAAGCAACATTCCGAAAATCTTGCCGCTTTAATGGTCACCTATCCATCGACCCACGGTGTATTTGAGTCATCCATAAAACAAATCACACAATTGATCCATGACAATGGGGGTCAGGTGTATATGGATGGTGCCAACATGAACGCCCAAGTTGGCCTTACCAATCCGGCGACCATTGGTGCTGATGTATGCCACCTCAACCTGCACAAGACTTTTTCCATTCCACATGGCGGAGGAGGCCCGGGCGTAGGCCCTATCTGTGTAGCTGAGCAGTTAAAACCCTTTTTGCCCACAAACCCAGTGGTAGAGACCGGTGGAGACCGAGCCATCGATGCCATTTCTGCAGCACCTTGGGGCAGTGCCCTAGTGTGTTTGATTTCCTATGGATACATCAAAATGTTGGGATATGAGGGGCTCACCAATGCCACCAAAGCTGCCATTCTCAATGCCAACTACATCAAAGACCGATTAAAAGGGAAGTTTGATGTGTTGTATGCGGGAGAAAGGGGAAGGGCTGCCCATGAAATGATCATTGATTGCAGACCGTTCAAGGCCAATGGCATTGAGGTGACGGATATTGCCAAACGACTTATAGACTACGGTTTCCATGCGCCAACGGTATCCTTTCCCGTGGCAGGGACCCTGATGATCGAGCCAACAGAAAGTGAGAGTCTTGCCGAGTTGGACAAATTTTGTGATGCACTGTTGTCCATCCGCAAGGAAATTGATGAAGCCAGTGCAGATGACCCCAACAACGTGCTTAAAAATGCACCCCATACGTTGGAGATGGTGACAAGTGATGTCTGGGACTATCCCTACAGTAGACAAAAAGCCGCTTTTCCGTTGCCATATGTCACCGAAAACAAGTTTTGGCCCGCTATTCGAAGAACGGATGAAGCTTTTGGGGATCGTAATTTGATATGTACCTGCGCCCCCATTGAAGCATATGCCGAAGCATAGCCAAACCATGAAATTATTGGGAAAAAGCCTTGATTTGAAAATAAAATCAGGGCTTTTTTTATACAACAACCCACTAAAATAAGCTTTGAACATTGTAAGGAGTATTATGCGCGCATAATAGCCAAAGAATTGTTCACTATCTTTTCGGATAAAACTTCTACCATGGATATTGGCATCACAGGCACTGGAAGTTATATTCCATCCATCGTTACAAAGAATGAAGACTTTTTGGGTCACACTTTTTTGGAAAATGACGGTTCCAGCTTCCAACAAGATAATGCGGTCATTATAGAAAAGTTCAAATCCATCACTGGGATTGCAGAACGGCGATATGCTCCATCCAACCTCAAGACGTCCGATTTGGGGTATTTGGCAGCGCAAAAGGCCATTGAGAGTGCCAAAATCGACCCCGAAGACTTGGACTATATCATCTTTGCCCACAATTTTGGGGACATGACCGCGGGTAAAATCCAAGGGGATACATTACCGAGTTTGGCCACACGTGTAAAACATCTACTGCGTATTAAAAATCCCAAATGTGTGGCCTATGATATGATATTTGGTTGTCCTGGTTGGATAGAAAGTGTCATCCAAGCAGCGGCTTTCATTAAAAGTGGAATGGCCAAAAAATGCTTGGTCATTGGTGGAGAAACCCTCTCAAGGGTTGTTGACAAACATGATCGGGACAGCATGATTTTTTCCGATGGTGCTGGAGCCACAATTCTGGAAGCCAACCCTAAATCAGGAAAAATATTGGGTCACGCCTCTGCCACGTATGCCAATGAGGAGGCTTATTATCTCTATTTTGACAAATCCAACCATGAAGATGCTTGTGCCGACACCCGGTATATCAAAATGAATGGAAGAAAAATCTACGAATTTGCCTGTACCCATGTACCCCAGGCCATGAAAGAATGTTTGGACAAAAGTGGTGTGGGCATCGATGCCGTTAAAAAAATATTCATCCACCAAGCGAATGAAAAAATGGATGAGGCCATTGTAAAACGGTTTTATCGATTGTATCAAAAAGAGGTTCCCGAAAATATCATGCCGATGAGCATCCATAAATTGGGCAACAGTTCCGTGGCCACGGTTCCTACGTTGTTCGATTTGGTTTTAAAAGGAGAAATGCCCCAGCATCAGTTAAAAAAGGGAGATGTTGTTATGTTTGCCAGTGTAGGTGCCGGAATGAACATCAACGCCATGGTGTACAGATATTAAGTTCCAAGTTCAAGAGTCAAGTTCAGAGGGCAAGTTTAAGCAATAAGGGCCATACCTCAAATTCCAGTAGCTAGATAACGGCATAACTCAATAACATGAAAACTTATTTGGTATTTGTGGATTGTTTTTTGGAATTTTAGCACATGTACGAGAACAATTTTCCCAACAAACGCTACCAACATACGCTGGCGTTCCTTCAGAAACACATCAAAACTTCAGAACCCATTTTGGATCTAGGGGTTGAAAATCCTTTTTCCGAAATTATGAAAGCCCAAGGCTACGAAGTGGAAAACACCAAAGGCGAGGATTTGGACGTGGATTTTGATGTGGTTACCCAATCCAATGCCGAGGTGGTCACGGCTTTTGAGATTTTTGAACATTTGGTTGCACCTTTTAACGTGCTCAAGGAAGTGAAGGCCAAAAAACTGGTGGCCAGTATTCCTATGCGGTTGTGGTTTTCATCGGCCTATAAAAGCAAGACCGACCCTTGGGACCGACATTATCACGAATTTGAAGACTGGCAGTTTGATTGGCTGTTGGAAAAGGCTGGATGGACCATAAAGGACTCCGCCAAATGGACCAACCCCACCAAAAAAATTGGACTGCGACCCCTACTCCGTCTTTTTACCAACCGTTACTATATAGTTTACGCGGAACGATGATTCGCATCATTTTACAATAAACAATTATCAATAACTGAATGGTTACAGTTTGTCATTTTGAGCGGTAGCGAAAAATCTCTGCTTTACGCTATATAGGATGGAAGACAAAGAGATTCTTCAATCACTTTGTTCATCCAGAATGACAGAAACCGCAAAACTACATTGGGAATTATGAATTGTTTTTTGGAATTTTAGCGAATGCAAATCAGCATCATCATTCCCGCACACAACGAAGCTGCTTTCCTCAAGGATTGTTTGGATTCCTTTGTGGCGCAAACCCACCGACCAAATGAAGTCATGGTTGTAGATGACAATTCCACCGATACAACCTTTGGGATAGCCTCAAAATATGCCCAAGCACACGATTGGATAAAAGTGATTCAACGAAAATCCACCGATGCGCATATCCCTGGGAAAAAAGTGGTGGATACGTTCAATTTTGGGCTTCAACATGCTTCGGAGTATCATTTAATCGGCAAGTTTGATGCAGACATTATCTTGCCTCCCAACTATTTTGAAGAAGTTTTGAACCGTTTTCAAGCCAATTGGAAACTGGGCATGTGTTCTGGATTGCTGTACATAAAAAAAGGTTCTGATTGGGTGTATGAGAACATTGCCGATAAATCCCATATCCGAGGTCCAATAAAACTCTACCACAAGGCCTGTTTCGACAAGATTGATGGGTTACGCCCCGGAGTTGGTTGGGACACTGTGGATGTGCTATTGGCCCAATACCACGATTTTGACACCCAGACCATACCCGAACTGCACGTAAAGCATCTTCGTCCCACCGGGCATGGGTACAGTTCCAAAAACCATCTGGCCAAAGGCGAGGCGCTCTACAAAATGCGCTACGGTATTCCTCTTGCCAAAATCGCTGCCTTGAAAATGGCTTGGCAGGCCAAAAGTATAGGTTTGTTCTTTCAAATGACAGTTGGCTACCTAAAGGCATTCTTCCAAGGTCGACCCCGATATGTTTCCAAAGAGGAGGGGAAATTTATTAGACGATATCGATGGAAGGGCATTTGGTCTAAACTAGAGTAACTTTCAATTTTACTGTATGAACCTAACAATCCGAAAAGCAGAAGTCAAGGATGTAAAAGCCATTCTGGAAATCATAAATCATGAAATCCTGCACTCAACCGTGGTATATGATTATCAAGAACGCACCTATGCGCAGCAACTCGCATGGTTTGAAAAAAAATTGCAAGACCGTATGCCGGTAATTGTGGCAGAAAAAGACAACGAAGTTGTTGGTTTTGGTACCTATGGCATTTTTAGACCTTGGGATGCGTATCGATTTAGTGTGGAACATTCCATTTACACCCATCACAACTTCAGGGGAATGGGAATCGGGAAATTAATCATGACAGAATTGATTAAACTGGCCATTGAGCAAGGCTTCCATACCATGATTGCCGGGGTCGATGCATCAAACAAAGGCAGCTATGGGTTCCATAAGAAATTTGGCTTTCAAGAAATAGGCACTTTTAAGGAAGTTGGCTACAAGTTTGACCGTTGGCTGGACTTGGTTTTTATGCAGTTGTTTCTTGATAAAAGGTAGAAATCAACCTTAGACCAAAATAGTTTACAATAACTCGCCACTTTAATTCATCAATTGAAAAAGGGAATCTGTCAATTATTGCTTTTTTAAATCAATCCTCGGCAATATCTTATAAACAAACCCCTACATAAACATTTACTACATGAACTGGTGGTGGGGTATGGATACAACCGTGGAATCCAGACAACTATAACTTTAAATATAATAAACGAATGATATACGATATTTTACCTTAAAACAAAGGTCATCATATTTTCATTGAATTATGAAG
>NZ_LXTT01000103.1 GCF_001683915.1 Allomuricauda sp. CP2A
CACATAGTCCATAAACCATGAGACTATTTGCTGCTTGGAAATATTCTTCTTTTTAGCCATTTTCTTCTTTTTTGTAAAGATACGAAATGTTTAATTTTTAAAACTTAACATTAAACATTTTTATTTACAGGTTTTCTGGGTTGATGGCTAAGCTTTTAAAGAGTTTGGCCTTGGTGTGAAAAAACTTGTTTTGCATCTCGTTTCGTTTCAAGTACGCATCAATCAATTTGCTTTCCCTGGAATTGATCAAAAACAAAGAACTTTCACCAAAACTGAACTTGCGTTCCTCTGCTGTCAACATAGTGCTATAATCCCTCACAATGTCTGCTATCAACTGATTTTGGGTGGTGTAGGAATCCAATTCCCTGTATATGGCCACCACTTTGTTCTGAATTTCAACTTGTGCATTGTCCCGTTCAAACTCTGCATCCATCAACTTGAATTTTGCCAATTTAAGATCCCCCCGCTCCTTTCGCAAAAACAATGGCAACTGAAAGGTGATCCCCCCTTTATAGTTTTCCGTTACCAAGGAATTTATTTGATCTGGTGTTTCGGTGATAAAATTATATTCCACATCCAATTTTGGCAGCAGCTTGTTGGCCTTGAGCCGCTTATCAATGGTAAGGCCATCTATTTTATATTCCAGCGAGCGTAATTTGGGATGATTCTCCAAACTGAAACTGTCCAGGGGTTTCCCCATAATTTCCAGAGTAACATCAATCTCATTTTCCGTATCCAAGTCCGGAGCTACATTCGGCTGTAACTCAACCGGCACATCTTCAATCCACAGAAAATTGGAAACCTCCAGTGACTTCTTCATCAACTCCACCTTGGCTTGTTCGTATCCAAGTTCACGATTCCGAACTGCTATTCCCGCTTCCACAGTATCAATCATGGCAATATCACCTGCCAGTGCACTTTGGCGAATCCCTTGGAATCGGGTTTCTGCATTATCCAAAAAGTCTTTGAAAACCTCTGCATCCCTAAAGGCTTTCATCCAATCAAAATACGCTGTTGAAGCGCGGTACAACACCTCGTTCACCATTATATCTTGATCGGCCTTGGACTGCTCCCTAAAAAACTTGGCCTTGCGCAAGGTGGCCATACGCTCATTCGTCAATAGACCATCCAGCAATGACATGGACACTCCTGCACTATACAGACCATCTTCTGGCAGCGTCTCATCAGGATTGATGTATGTACCTTCATTTTGCTGATAGTTCCCTTTAAGCTCAATCCCAAACCACGTAGGGATTTTAAAAGTGGTATTGAGTCGGTCCCAGTATTCCGTTCCCTTGAATTCCTTACGGTCATAATCCACTTCTATTTTGGGATCAAACCCGCCTCTGGCCTTCATAAGATTGGCCTGACCTGTGGCAATCGTGAGTTGGGCCTGTTTGGCTACGGGATGGTACTTTTTCACATAGCCCAAATACTCCTTGAAACCCAAGATAAGGCTATCCTGTTGGGCTTGTGCAGCAAAGCTGGCAAGGAAAAAAATACAAAGGAAAAGTTTTGTCCTACTGCTTAGTTGCATTGGCACCTGAATTTTGAGGTTGATAATAATTGGGTGGGAAGCCGTTGAGTTGCCTCCATAGCTCAAACCAAATGGGAACATCTTCCAACAAGGCCATGGTACTTGCACCTGAGCCCACTCTTATATCCTTGGGCCAATCAGCGTCATCCTCATCCGGAGCCAGAAGCACCCTGTATTTTCCATTTGGGCTGATAAAGGTCTCGATGGCAACAATCTTCCCTCCGAAAGTACCGTAGGAGACGTTGGGCCAACCGCTAAAAACAATCGCGGGCCAACCATCAAACTGGATACGCACCTTCTCCCCTACATGGATGAGGGGCAAATCAATGGGATCTACAAAGGTTTCCACGGCCATATCGTACTTGTCCGGCATAATTCCAACAAGTTGGTCACCTTCCTTAAAAGTCTCTCCCAATCCGGATTGCAGCGCCTTGTTAATGAAACCACTTTGTGGTGCACGTACAAACATAAGACTGTTCCGCATTTCGTAGTTGGTGTAGGCATTTTCCAGCTTGGTCACCTCAGCTTCAGAATCGAATTGATTGGATTGGGCCGTGAACTGATCACTCCGGGCTTTGGAAATCTTGTCCGTGTACTCTGCCTGTACCCTGGTAATTTCCATCTGTGCATTGATGACATCATTTTTACTGGTCAACAACTTATTCTCTTGGGATATTATTTTTGCTTGGGTTTCCTGGAGTTTTAACCGTTTTTCTTCCAGATCGGTCACCGCCTTCAATCCTTCCTTTTCCAATTGCACCACCCTATCGTACTGCCGTTGTGCAATAGCAATATTGGTTTTGGCCGCTTCTAGGTCGATACTATCACTTTTTACCTTGAGTTTGGATTGTATCAATTTGTTTTTTGCCTGCTCCAGTTTCAACTGACGCTCTTGGATCAAAGCCTGAATCTGTGTTCCCAGTGCTCCCACTTTTTCTTGATATGAGTTTACCGACATGGATTTGGCCTTGATCTGTTGCCCGGTACGCTCCACCAACCTGGGATCAAAATATTCGCTCTTCACTTCAGAGATTTGTAGAATGGTATCCCCCTTTTCCACAAAGTCTCCTTCTCGCACAAACCATTTTTCAATACGACCCGGAATTGGGGATTGAATGGTCTGTGGACGTTGATCTGGTGTTAAGGTGGTTAAATACCCACGTCCGGAAATATTTTGGGTCCATGGCAGGAACATGACCACGAATGCCATGATGAAAAATGCAGCCAAAAAACGATTGAACTGCTTATAGTGGCGTTTGTGAAAGACTTTTAATCCAGCCCTATACACACTAATGTCCACTTTTTGGTTCAGTTTGTTATGAGATATATTCAGCATGATTTTAACTTTCTTTGATCAACCTTCCGTTTTCTATAGCAATTGTTCTGTTGCATAAGCGAACCCATTTTGGATTTTCGCTTACAACGACCAGTGCCCATCCGTTGGAGGAATCTGTTAGAAACTCCATAATCTGATCGGCTTCCTTTTCCGAAAATTGATCCAAGGGGTCTTTAAGAATCAATAGCTTTGGACGATTCACAATGCTACGGGCCAAAACAATTTTCTTTGAAATGGTATAGGGAATCTTCTTTCCTTCTGGATAGAGCATGGTTTGAAGTCCGTTGGGCTGCTCCTTCACAAACTGGGTAAGTCCGGTTTTTTCTATGGCCCAATAAACGTCTTTCATGGGAATGTTCTTGTTACCGAAGGTAATATTGTCCAATATGGTCCCTTCAAACGGATATTCCTCGGTAAGGGATTGGCCCAAATATGACCGGTATTCGTTGAGGTATATTCCTTTTAGGTCTACGTTGTTCACATAAATTTTTCCTTCATCGGGCTCCAAAATTCCCGCGATCAAACGAAGCAAGGTAGATCGTCCAGATCCGCTGGGCCCTTTCAACAGAATTGAACAGTTTGGCGTTATGGTAAAGGATATGTCATCAAGGATTTTCTTGTCCCTACCCGGTACTTTGTAGGTCACTTCATGGAGTTCAACGGTCAGTCCCTCAAATCCATTGAATGGGGTTTCTCCTTCTTGGGGTTCCAATTCTTTGTCCACTACCTGCCCCATTTTTTCAAGGGATGTCAGGAGATCATAAAACGTTTCCAGTCCCAAAATCAGCTTCTCAACGGAGTTGATCACCAAAAGGATAATGATTTCCGCTGCCACAAACTGACCTATGTTCATTTCCTGGTCCAGTACCAGCAATCCTCCAATAAGCAATAGACCGGCCGTTACCAAAACCTTGAAACCGATCATTTGGATAAACTGTATGACGATTACTCTAAAGTGACTTTCCCTTGCATCCAAATAATTGGCCACAAGGGCATCATTTTTATCCATGGCGTGCGAGGTCTTTCCCGAAAGTTTAAAACTGATGATGGATCGGGCAATCTCTTGAATCCAATGGGCAACTTTATACTTGTTCTTGGATTCTTCCAAACTGGTTTCCAGACCTTTTTGTGCCGTGAACTTAAAGACCACGTAGATCAACAATACCAGCAACAATCCGTAGATAATAAAAAACGGATGGTAAAAGGAGAGCAGCAAAAGTCCAAAAATGATCTGGAGCAGGGCCGCTGGAAAATCAATCAATATCTTTGAAAGTGACTTTTGGATGGTCAGTGTATCAAAAAAACGATTGGCCAGTTCCGGCGGATAATAGTTTCTCAGCTGGCTCATGCGTATTTTAGGAAACCGGTAGGCAAATTCAAAAGACGATCGGGTGAAAATTTTCTGTTGGACGTTCTCAATGATCCTGATCTGCATCAACTGAAGTGCGCCCGCAAAAGCTACCCCCAGGGTCACCAAAACCACCAACACCACCCAGGATGTGCTTATTTGGGCCCCTTGTATCAAATTAATGATAGCCTGTATTCCCAAAGGAAGGGAAAGATTGACCAGCCCTGCGAAAATTGCATAGTAAAATACTTGGAAAACATCTTTTTTGTCCAAGGTGAGCATGCCCATCAATCGCTGCCATGCCGTTAATATATCTTTAGTCATTGGGTTTTACGTTTAAGGTTCGGTTAATTAGATCGGTAAAGTATTCAAGCGGGGTAACAGATTCATTACAATTGGTAAGGGCCGGAAAATGTTCCTGCAAAAAATATTGATGCAGTGACCCTTCAAAAATCGTGCTGGCCAGACTTATGGGGTAGGGATAATCACCATCCACGGCCATGATCATTTCGGCAAGCCTGTTCACCATTCTTTTATACACCAAAAAGTAGCCTTCTTTGTTCTCTTTGTCCACTTCCTTGGTGAGATAGGATTTGGAATATTCATTGATGACTATTTTATTCAAGATCACTTCATTGATATGGGTAAATGCGTTGTCCTCCTCAACATTCTGTGTAAGGATTTCAATAGCTTTTCTCAACTTTCTTTCATCATCGGGAATACCGTATGTGGCAAACACCATTCTATACTCCAACCACCCCCAGTACCAAGAGGCCAGATAGAGCAAAAGTTTGTGCTTGTTCTCAAAATAGCGGTATATGGAACTTTCATTGGAACTGATCGCCGTCCCCAGTTTTTTAAAAGTAAAGCTCTCAAAACCCATTTCATTGATCATCAAAATGCTCTGCTCAATAATTTTCTTGCCTAAATCCGATGATTCTGGATCCTTCAGGTAAAGTTTTTCATTTATCCCCATACGAAGAGATTGCATTAACCTTTCCATTTTATGTGCATTTTTGAAATAAACATTCGCAAATATAAAAGTATTACTATCAATATTATATTGTTTAACTTTCAATTAACTATTGTTCAACATTAATCTAAATTATATAGATCAGGAGCTTTACATGGGCTTAACCCAAAAAAGTGGAATGGTCAAAGAGCATCTATACCATTTCCCCAATGAACAATATTCCAGTTAAAACAGTAAATAATTTCCAAGGTCCATAGCCAATAACCACTAAATTTCATACGTTAGTAGATTTGTTGAACGAATTGAGGTTACACATTAAATAATAAGGTGCGCTGTGCCCAGTATCCAAAGTAGATGAGGACAATAAAAAACCAGAAATTAATGAACATGCAATTAGAGCCATTTTTTGAACAATCCATGGATTGTCTCTGCATAGCCAACTATGAAGGATATTTTGAGAAAATAAATCCAGCCTTTGTTGAGCTTTTGGGATATTCTGAAGAGGAATTGTACTCAAAAATGATTTCTGAATTCATCTATCATGAAGACAGGGAGCGTACCGCTGCACACCGGGATAAGTTAAAGAAGAATGTCCCATTGGTCAATTTTGAAAACAGATATGTATGCAAATCCGGAAATTTGGTTTGGCTGCACTGGACATCCATTCCTGTAGCGAAAGAGGGATTGATCTATGCCATTGCAAAAGATGTGACCCACACCAAAAAACTTGAAAATGAACGCAAGTCGCACTTAACCCGACTTTATCAGGTAAATGAGAAACTCAAGCAACAAAATTATACCACCGCACATGATCTTAGATCCCCTTTGAACAATTTGATGGCCTTGGTCAGTTTAATTGATATGACCAAAATAGATGATCCCGAGACACGGGAAATATGTAGTCTTATTCAACTTTCCGCGGAAGGATTAAAGACTTCTTTGAACTCCTTTTTAGATACCTTTAAACAAAATGACCTTTCGGGGAAAAAATTGAATGAGGTCAATTTTAATGAAGCCTTGCAAAAAGTTCAAAATTCCATAAGTGCCTTGATTCAAAAGGCAGGTGCCAAGTTCCATATCGACTTTTCAGGTTTGGGTAGTGTGCCCTTCAAGGACAATTTCATGGAGAGTATTTTTCTAAATTTGATCACCAATTCCATCAAATATGCAAGGCCGGGCGTTCCTCCGGTCATCTCAATACGAACAACCCAGCAGAACGGGGAAAAACTATTGATTTTTTCCGATAACGGCCTTGGCATTGATATGGATAACGTAGGACATCTTATTTTTAAACTGAACGAAAGATTCCACGGAAATGAAGACAGCAAAGGGGTTGGCCTATATTTGGTGCACAACCACGTGACCAGTCTGGGAGGTGGCATAAAAGTGGAGAGCCAGGTGAATGAGGGGACCACTTTTACGATCAAGTTTAAAGCTTAAACCCAATTCAAAAAATTGTGCCCTTCTTCTTTCCCATAAAAATTCTGCAATAGCGAAAGGCTGGGCTATAGATTTATGCGCAACCCTATTGGACAATGGTCAGAACCATAGACGTTTGATAAAATAGTGACCGATTCAACTTTGTCCATCAGCTTGGGACTGACCAAAAAATAATCGATTCGCCAACCTGTATTGCGTTCACGGGCCTTAAAACGATAACTCCAATAGGTATAGGCCACCTCATCTGGATGCAGTTTACGGAAGGAATCCACAAATCCCGAATCCAGAAAATTATCCATGCCGTCTATTTCTACTTGCGTGTATCCTGCGGTTTTGTTGTAGTTGGACTTGTCGTTCTTAAGGTCCATGGCCCTATGGGCCACATTAAAATCGCCACATACAATTACGGGTTTGCTGGCCTCTAAGGTATTCAGGTATTCCAGAAAATCAGCATCCCAGGTTTTACGATAGTCCAAACGATCCAGTTGTTGCCCGGAGTTGGGAACATAGACATTTACAAGAAAAAAGTCATCGTATTCCGCACATTGAATTCTGCCCTCAGCATCGTGTTCCGGGTTTCCCATGTCATTTTTGACCGTAATCGGCTCTTTTTTGCTCAACAATGCTGTACCGGAATACCCTTTTTTATCGGCGGAGTTGGTGAATATGGAATAATCGGTCAACTTAGAAAGTTCCTTTTCGGCCTCATGGTCTTGGGCCTTGGTTTCTTGAATGCAAAGCACATCTGGATCCAGGTTTTTAATATTCTCCAAAAACCCTTTTTTGCCGATGGCCCTGATGCCGTTCACGTTCCACGAAAGAATCAACATACACTTATATTTTGCTTGTTTAGTTTTTTAAAGATAAGGGATATGGTGAATTGTTCTGGAAATATTGCAACGATTTCAAGTCTATTTTAAGACATCCATAATTGGACAAACCAAAACAGAATTATGTGAAAATGCTTGCAACCAGTTCAAGCATAACCGCGTACCTTTGTAGGTTCATTGCTGTTTACAGACCTAAAAATACACATTTGAAACAACCCATAAATTCAACAAATACCAAAGCTTTGCTTTCGCTTGCCGTTGGGGGCTTCGGAATTGGTCTAACGGAATTCGTGATCATGGGAATTTTGCCCAACATTGCCGATTCCATGAGCATTTCCATTCCCAAGGCCGGACATTTTATCGCCATTTATGCTTTGGGTGTGGTGATAGGTGCTCCCTTTATGGCCAAGGTCACTGGAAAACTATCCCCTAAAAAATCGTTGTTCTTCTTGATGATTTGGTTTACGGTGTTCAATACGCTGTCCGCATTTTCCGGAAACTATTGGATCATGATGTTGCTCCGGTTTTTATCTGGAATGCCCCATGGGGCCTTTTTTGGCATTGGTGCAGTGGTTTCTGGCTATTTGGCCAAACCGGGCAAGGCGGCCCAAGCCATGGCAGTTATGTTCTCTGGACTTACGATTGCCAATGTGGTAGGTGTGCCGCTTGGCACTTATATCGGTCAGGAATTTCACTGGAGCTTTTCTTTCATGCTTGTGGGCATTGCAGGGATTGCAACATTGGCCAGTTTGTACTATTGGATGCCGAAACAGTCCCTGGAAGAAACGGAACCCAATGAAAACCAAGCAGCCTCTTCTGGAATAAAAAGCAAAAAACTTTGGGCCTTGATTGCATTGACCACCATTGGAACCGGTGGCTTCTTTGCTTGGTACAGCTATATTGCGCCCTTGGTCATCAACGTGGCCAAATTGCCTGAAGCGTATGTAGGCTACGTTATGATCGTTGCGGGAATGGGGATGTTCTTCGGGAATTTTTTGGGAGCCCGGATGGTGGAAGTTTTTACGGCACAAAAGTCTGTGGTCATCAGTTTGTTGAGCATGACCACCATTCTTTTGATAAACTCGCTTTTGGCCAGTAGCAACATCGCCATTTTTATTGTAAGCTTTATGGTTGGGGTCATCACCTTTTCGTTGGCCGCACCTATCCAGATATCGATCATCAAAGCTGCGAAAGGAGCAGAGAAACTGGGGTCTTCCATGAATCAAAGTGCATTTAACATGGCAAATGCCTCCGGTGCTTATTTGGGGGGTGTCCCCATGATTTTTGGACTACCGGTAAACTATGCGAGTGTGGTTGGCGCCATTTTGGCTTTTACGGGCGCATGTATTGGAATTGCCATTTTGTATGTTCAAAAAACGGAAAAAAAGAAGAAGAGAAAGGAATCCCTTTGCACGTAACACGACCTTTCCGCCTATAGCTGCTTACTGTTTTTGAACAGCTTATAATAATACGTGGCGGCCGTTAAATCCTCCAAGGCATGCCCCACGGATTTAAAAAAAGTGATTTGTTCATCATCTTCCCTACCCTTGTGTTTTTGTCCGGCCATTGCAAATAGGTCGGCCTTGATGTTTTTTTCTTCCAACACACCACTTTTTAAGGGAATTACAATATCACCACCTTCTTTTAACCCTCCTTCAAAAGTATCCACGAACACTTCTGATTTCATAATTGCCTCGTCATTGGCCTCGCGCATATCTGTACGATACGCCCCTACCAGGTCCACATGTTGTCCAGGTCTTAAAAACTTTCCCAATACAAGAGGTGTTTTTGACAGCGTAGCCGCCGAAATTAGGTCTACCTGTCCGATTTTATCCTCAATATTTTTTACTGGCGTTATGGTAAAGTTTTCTTCTTTCAGAAGCTGACATACGTGCTCTGCTTTCTTGAAGTTTCTGCCCCAAACATATACCTGTTCTATGGGTCTTATACTGGCATGCGCCCTGATCAAATTGGGTGATAGGGCACCAGTACCGATCATGAGCATTGTTTTGGAATCGGGCCTGCTCAAAAATTTAGACGCCAGTGCGGAAGCTGCCGCTGTACGTTTCACGGTCAAACTTTTGGCTTCCAGTAGTGCTTTTATGCTTCCTTTTAAAGCATCCAAATAAATGTAGATTCCTTGAATGGCGGGCAAGCCAAACTTTCCATTGGCTGGACTTACCGTTGCCATCTTAACACCTGCATCCTTACCGGGGTTCCATGCTGGCATCAACAACAAAGTGGACTCTTTACCAACCGGGGGGTTTGGAAAATCGTGATGATGTCGCATAGGAACAACAGCTGCTTTCTCCGAAAAAGCAATTTCCAAAGCATTGATCAGATCAGGAAAATGGGTGTTTTTCTCAATAAATTCGGCTTCAATTTGAATTATATCTTCCATAAGTTTTAAATATACCCATTAAGAACCATACTACTGAAAATGGAGCAATATCCTATCAATATCGGATGATCATATATAACAGTTTCTATTTCCGTTGGGGAAGTGTGGCCTGATCAAAAGGATATGGAACCCTATCCTTCAAAGACGATGCTCTTTTTATCAGTACGGCCAAATTTCGAAGGGGTAACCTCTTTTTTCTTAGGCTGTTGGTTAGACGCCTTTATTGGTTCGTCCTAGCAAGCTTGCTTGGAAGCGGATTTCATTTCAATATGGTCAAAAACCATTTTTGGGCTAAAAATGAAACAGTGGTACGCTACCCGAATATGGATTTAATGTCTTCAATTGACAACGGCTTTTTAAAATAGCCTTTGACCAGTTCAAGGCCATCAGCTTTTTTGATATCACTTTCATCCGTGGAAGAAGAAACAATGTATATGAAGACGTTATCACTTTTAATGGTTTGTATTCCCTCAAGCTCTTCGATAAATTCCCATCCATTGAGTCTGGGCATATTTATGTCCAGCAAAATCTGATATATGGTTTCCCCAGTATAGTTTTCACAGAGAAAGTCCAATGCTTCCTTGCCATTGGCGCATGACTTTATGGTCAGACCTGGGTCCACCTTCTCAATCATTTTCGATGAAACCCAGTTAAAGATAGGGTCATCATCAACCAACAGTCCTAATTTATTCATCTTTTTAGCGTTTTAATATCCATTGAACGTGTCTCAGCTACTATGTCTTGAATAATTTTGTCCAGTTCCTTCCCCGATACTTTGATCTGTTCCAGCAAAAAGGGCACTTCTTCCGAGTCATTGGGTTCCAGATCCAAAAGGTTGATGACCCCCAAAAGGCGTGATAATGGAGCCCGGACCACATGTGATTGTGTCCATGCAATGTCTCTCAGTTTTTTGTTCTGGGTTTCTATGGTGCTTACGTATTCCTGTTTTTCGGTGATGTCGCTTGCCAGGACCAACCGTACCGTTCTGCCCTCATATTCAATATCGTTGCTATAGATCTCCACGCAAATGGTCTCACCTGATTTTAAGGCATGGAAAAACACACCGGCATAGGTGTCCGGGTCTCTTGTTTTGCGTTCCTCCAGACTTTTTTCCAAAAACTCCATGTGGTTTTTGGGCCGTATGTCCTTTATGGTCATGTTCTTGAACTCTTCCAAAGTATAGCCATATTTGTTGATGGCCGCCTTGTTGACATTCAAAAAATGAAGGGTTGATGGGTCAAAGATCCACATAGGCTGGGGGCTGAAATCGAACAAATCCCGATAAATCTTTTTGCTTGTATTGAGCTTGGTTATGTAATTTTTTCGTTCAAGAGCATAGATAATGGCCTTGTAAATGATCTCTGGGTTGATCTCGTCCTTGATCAAAAAATCCGAGACCCCTTTGGACAATATTTTTCTGGCCAGGCCAATATCCGAATAGCCCGTTAGTATGATGATGGGAATGTTGCCACTGTGTTCCTGTACTTTTTCCACCAATTGTTCCCCCTTCATATCGGGCAATATAAGGTCCAGCAATATGATGTCGATGTTTTCAAAGGATTTGAGCTCCGCAATGGCCGATTCAAAGGTTTCCTCATGGATAACCTTGATGGCGCTGAACTTTTCGAGCAAAAAATCGTCGATCAGCATAAAGTCGCCAGGGTTGTCCTCGATTACCAGAATGGAAAGTGGTTGATCATCCTTCGTCATTGGTCATTATTTATAGTGTTAATCGGCCAATTTGGATAGTTGCAGCCAAAACTCCTCGATTTTTAAAACCGCCTTCATAAAATCCTCCATATCAATAGGTTTGGTCACATAACTGTTCGTGTGGTTTTCATAGGCCACATTGATGTCCCTTTGGTTGGATGAGGTGGTGAGCATGATCACCGGGATTTTCTTCAGGAACTGGTCCTGTTTGATTTTTTTGAGAACGTCATGCCCGTTGAAAATGGGCAGGTTGATGTCCAAAAGAATCAGATCGGGGCGAAGGGCATCTGCATACTTGTCCTTTTTGAAAAGAAAATCCAGGGCATCCCTGCCGTTCTTTACAATACTGATATTGGTTTTGATCTTACTCTCCTCAAAGGCGTCAAGGGTCAGTACGATGTCTCCATCATTATCCTCTACCAACAAAATGTGCACGGTTTTCATGACTTATTCTTGTTTATGGTGAAATAAAAAGCACTTCCCTTGCCGGGCTTGGACTCCAACCAAATTTTACCGCCCCAAGATTCCACATTTTTCTTGGAGATTGCCAACCCCATTCCAGTACCACCGTAGGTGTCCCTGTCATGAAGTCTTTGAAAGATAATAAAAACTTTGTCAAAAAAATCAGGGTCGATACCAATACCATTGTCCTTGATCTTCACTTGCCAATGATTTTTCTTGTCAGATACAGTAATTTTAATCACAGGGGGCACCCCTTCCTTTGAATATTTGATGGCATTGTCCAACAAACAGTGGAGGGTCTGGGTCAGCGGTGCCTTAAAACAGGTGACCTCAGGAAAATTTCCCTTGACGATCTTTACGGACTTTTCTTTTATCAACCTGCTCCGCAGTACTTCGTACTCCTCAACCAACTTGTTCAGGTCGATGGTTTCAGGGTTCTCATCCAATCTTCCCGCACGGGAATACTCGAGCAGGTCCAGGATAATCTGCTTCATTCTCTTGGCCCCATCGGTCGCAAAATGGATGTACTGGTCTGCCTTTTCGTCTAGTTGGCCGCTATATTTTCGGTGCAACTGGTTCAAGAAACTGGTGATCATCCGCAATGGCTCCTGAAGGTCGTGCGAAGCTATAAAGGCAAACTGTTCCAACTGGTCGTTGGTGATTTCCAGGTCTTTGATGTTTTTTCTGAGCGCTTCATTGAGTTCTTCCAATTCCCTTTCGTGTCGTATACGCTCACTGATGTCCGTGATGGCACCCACCATTCGGATGGCCTCCCCGGACTCGTTCCTGATGATGGCCCCCTTATCGATCACGGTTTTGACCTCTCCATCCTCGTGGATGATCCTGTATTCCTTTTTCCAAAATTCCTTGGAAGGGTCTTGCAGGCTCTTCTTGAGGCTGGATTGGATTTTTGGCAAATCGTCCGGATGAAAGCTGTCTTTCCATACCTTGCTTTCGTCCAAACACTTTTTGACCTTGTGCCCAAACAGCTTTTCAAAGCCATCACTTCGGTGGAATACTTTATTTTCGATGTCCCAGTCCCAAATCGCATCCGTGGTTGCCTGCGCCACCTTTTCAAAACGCTCGTTGGCCTGAAGAATCTGTATATCGGTCTCCTTTCGCAAGGTGATGTCCTTAAAATAGACCGAAAGCCCTTCATTGCTTGGATAGGCAGACACCTCGAACCATTTGCCCAGTGTGGGATAGAATTCCTCAAAAGTGACTATTTTCCCTGTGGCCATGGCCTTTTGGTATTGAGCATAAAACTCAAGCTCAACGGCATCCGCATATTCGTCCCACAGCTTTTTGCCCACGATGTCCTTTCTTTTCTTTCCCAGGACTTCTTCGGCCTGTTTGTTCCAATACGTGACCGTCCAATCTTTCTCAACTGCAAAAAAGGCATCCCCGATACTCTCCAAGATCTGGTTCTTTTCGGCATAGGAGCGTTCCAGCTCCTTGTTGGTCATGGAAGTCTCTATTGCCGTGGAAAGGTTGGACGTTATGGTCCTTAGAAAGGAAATATCATCGTAGGTCCAGTTCCGTTCATCATTACAGTCGTCAAAACCAATGAAGCCCCAAAATGCTTTGTTGATAAAAATGGGAAGCACCAAAATGGATTTGATGCCCTGTTCAAGAAACATCCTTTTGGTCTCGGTATCCTGCATCTCACGCACGATGGCCACGAATGGTTTTTTATGGGTCAATGGCTCAACAAAATCCTGTATCTTGGAAAAAGGGATACGTTGGAGTTCTGGGTTGTTGATCTGGGAAGGCACTTCCTTACTGTTCCATTCCAAGCGCTGGCTGGTTTCCATTTCCCCTGTTTCTTCATTAAAGGAGTTTTGGAAATAATATATGCGATCCGCCTTTACGCATTCGCCAACTTTCCCGAACGCTTTTTCAATTACTTTGAACCAATCGTCATAATTGAGCAGTTCACTGTTCATTTCGGCGATGATGTCCAGCTGTTTTGTTTTGTGCAGGATTTTTTCGTTGGCCTTCTTTCTTTGGGTAATGTCCCTAAAAAATACACTGATGCCCTCTTCCGATGGATAAGCGTTGACCTCCAGCCAAAGGCCATAATAGTCCTCAAAAGAGATAGGTTCCCGGGTTTTCAGGACCTTGTTGTAGTTGGTATAGGAGGGCAGGTCCACCGCATCGGGGAACACGTCCCAAAGGTTTTTACCGATCAGGTCTTCCCTTTTCACCCCCAGCAAGCGTTCGGCGGTCTTGTTCCAATAGGTCACCGTGAAGTCCTCTTTCATGGCGAAGAAAGCATCCCCGATACTCTCCAGGATCATATTTTTTTCCTGATAGGCCGATTCCAATGCCGCTGCTGCCTTTTTCCTTTCGTCAATATTTTTAAAATAGACCGAAACCCCGCCATTGGAAGGGTAGGTGTTGATCTCGTACCATAATCCATTTCCCGGGTAGAAATATTCAAAGCTCTCTGCCTTGCCTTTTTTGGCGACTCTTTTATATACGGTTTCCAGTTCGGTGCCCACGGCAGGGGAAAACAGCTCCCAAAGGTTTTTCCCCAATACTTCATCACTTTTCTTGCCCAATAAATTTTCAGCTTCCTTGTTAAAAAAGGTAAAGTTCCAGTCCTTGTCCACGGCATAGAATGCATCCGAAATACTGCCCAATATTTCCTGGAGCTGCAATTGGGTGGTTTTCATCGCATGGATGTCTTGTATACTTCCATATATTTTGGTGCACACGCCATTGGCACGTTCACTTTTTCCGATGATCCTAACCCATTTTTCTTTTCCCGAACTGGTCTTTAACAATACCTCTTTGTCATATTCTGTCCCTTTTTCAATGAGTTCTTCGACCCCTTTTTCCACTATGGGCCTGCTTTCAGGGGTATAGAATTCCAGACCACCGCTCAATGAGGCGTCATAGTCCTCGTCCACTTCTATTATTTTTCGTACCATGGGTGACCAATACATGGAATCGCTTCCGGGTTCTGCAAGCAAATCCATTTCCCAACTGCCAATTTTGGAGAGTTCCGAGGTTTCTTCCAAGAGATGGGTCAACTTGACCTCATCAGTGATGTCAAAGATCATGGAATTGAAAAGAACGGTGCCGTCGGCCAATTTATAGGGGGTTCCATAGCCTTCGTGCCAACGTAGCTTTCCGTTGGGAAGTATGCTTGTCCAACGACTGTACCATTGGGAGAGCGTTTCTATACAGTTTTGGATTTCCCCTTGGAGTTTTGCATACGCGCCGCCTTCTCTTATCTGGTCCCATACAGGTGCGGTATCCCTCTCACATTCTTCTGGGCTCATCCCCCATATTTCCGTGGATTTTTGGCTGACCGAAGCCAGCTTATCAGTACCATCTGGATAGACAATATATTGGAAAGTAACCCCCGGCAGGTCATTGGTGATGCTTTGGATTCGGTGTTCAGCTTCTTTCAGTTGGGTAATATCCTGAAAACTTCCATAGAGCCGAATACATTTCCCATGGGCCATTTCGGCCTGCCCCATGGCCTTGACCCATTTTTCATTGCCTTTGGCGGAAATAAAAGCAGCCTCATAATCAAAGGCTTCTCCTTTTTCCATTGCTAAACTGACCGCGGTCTTGACTTTTTCCCTATGGTCCTCCTTATAAAAATCAATGGCATGTTCCAGCTCAGGCTCATAGCTCTGCGGATCAGTCTCATAAATTTGGTGTACCCCGTCCGACCATGTCAACTTTTCATTGATCATATCGATTTCCCAACCGCCTATTTTGGCCAAACGCGAAGCATCGGTTACCACCTCCTGTAATTTTTTGGCTTTGGTGATGTCTTTGGCGGTGGCATAGACCACGCCTTCGTCCATCACTACCTTGCAGTGCCAACTGAGCCAGACAAGATTGCCGGTTTTGGTGATGTAGCGGTTTTCAATTTCAAAGGTTTCCTGCCCGTCCGTTATTTTTTGGACCAGTTCATCGGAAATTCCCCTGTCCTCTTCATGGATGAACTTGTGGAAGGAATTGCCCACAATCTCAGCTTCGTCATAACCCAATATGTCGCATCCGGCTTTGTTTATTTTGAGGAAATCCCCGTTAAAATCAAATAAACAAATAAGGTCTGGAAGGGTCTCGAACAAGTACGTCAAGTCCTCCTCCAAACGTTTTCGGTTGATTTCCGATCCCAAATAATCTTCCAAATTGGACAGTACCGGATAATGGGCCTTGAACAGTTTCTCATTTTCCGGGGTGCCAACGGCCAAGACGCCCACGATGTTGCCCTGGTGCTTTAAGGGAATGCCCAACACCGACTTTATGCCCGATTCTTTCGCAGCATTTTTTCTGGTAAAAAGGTTGTTCCGGTCAATGTTGCCCCACAGCACCGACTGTTTGGTTTTCCACACCGTACCGGGAAGCCCATGACCAAAATCAAATTCCTTAACATCCTTGGAGTGTTGATAAAATGTCTTTCCGGCCGTGTCCTTGCCGTACATGGCCGCAAACCGGAGACTGTTTTTGTGGGTGCTGGGCAGCCAAACCTCACAAAAAGTGAAATCACCATAAAGGCATACAAGCTTGCATATCTGCTTAAGGGAACTGCCAAGGCTTTCTTTTTCCTTGAAGGTTGTACTGATCTTGGCCAGAAAATCCTTTTCGAGCTGGGCATTGATTTTTGAGGATACATCCCTTTGGATGGCAATATAATGTGAAATAGTCCCTTTGATATCCTTAACGGGCGAAGCTGCGATATTGATCCAGAACGGCGATCCGTTTTTCCGGTAATTGGTGATGATGACCTCACAAGAATCCCCTTTGGTCAAGGTTTTGTAGAACCGTTCCAATTCATTTCTGTCAGTCTTCGGACCTCTCAGAATATCAGGGGTTCTGCCAATGACCTCTTCAGGTTTATATCCTGTCATTTGGGTGAATGCCCTGTTTACATACACTATTTTTGGGTCTTGCTCTTCCAGAGGCCCGGCATCGGTGATCATAACGGCATCATTGGCGTGGGTAACCACGCTTTCCAGCAGTTTCAGCCGCTGTTCTTCCTCTCTTTGCGCAGTGATGTCCTGAACGGTTCCTTCAAAGGAAATGGGCTCGCCTTCTGCGTTCCTGTTCAGCCTTCCCTGCTCCCGGACCCACCTGATGCTGTCATCGGGCAGGAAAATACGGTGCACAAAATCCATTTCTGCCTGGCCAGACAATGCAGTTTCCTGTTCCAGTTCAAAAAGCTCCCTGTCATCGGGGTGTATGCTATGGTAAAAGGCATCAAAGGTTACTTCAAACTCATTTTTGTCCCTTCCCCAAATTTCATAGACCTTGTCCGTCCAGCTTAGGGAGCCTGAATGGATATCAAATTTCCAATATCCCAATTTGGCAATTTCCGAAGCTGTTTCCAATCTCTTTTCGGATTGCTGCAATGCCAAGTATTGTTGCTCCTTTTGGGTAATTTCCTGACACACGGCCATGATGCACTTTCTGTTCTGAAAATCCACTTTGTGTCCAATAATATCCACCCGAATTTCTTTACCATCTTTTTTCTTGTGGGTAAAGGTTCCGAAAGGTATGCTGCCCTTTTCTTGGCCGATGTTTTCATGGCAGGCCTCAATGGTATGGGCTTCATCTTGGGTAGCTAGTTCCATCAATGAAAGCGCAAGAAATTCCTTCCGGTCATATCCATAAAGGTCCATCGCCGCCTGATTGACATCCAGAATCCCAAAAGTAGCTATATCATAGACCCAGTTGGGCAAGGGATTGTTATAAAAGAGGTTGCCGAAATCGTTCATCAATAGGTTGATTGGGGGGGAATAGGTATTGAAATAATAATGAATTTAAACACAAAAGAACTAAAATTATGTTACACTACACATTG
>NZ_LXTT01000112.1 GCF_001683915.1 Allomuricauda sp. CP2A
AAGGAACCTTAAAAGCTTCATCCCACCGCACGGTACCTACAAGGGCGGGCCAACGGGCTTCGAGTACATTGAAACGCAAGACCATTATGTATGTCCGCAAGGCGAGATAATTCCATTCAGAAAAGTATTCCTGGACAGCCGTACCAAGACCAGAAAGAAGTCGTACCGTGCATCGAGCAAGATCTGCAAGGGCTGCCCGTTACGTTCGAGCTGTCTTGGCAAGGTGAACGAGAAACAATTTTCGGTGACCTACTATCGCGAAGAATACGAACGCAACATCCAAAGGGTCGAAAGTCCACAGGGCAGGTATATGAAGGGCAAACGGCAGAGTACTGTGGAACCGGTGTTCGGTAGCCTGACCCAGTTCATGGGACTGCGGAAGATAAATACCATTGGCCTCGGACAGGCCAACAAGTGCATGCACCTAGCGGCCATCGCCTACAACCTTAAGAAGTACCTGAAATTCGAAGGAAAACGGGTAAAAAGTGGGGCGGGGCAACTTGCTTTGTCCACTTTGCTGAAAAACGCACTTATTTTCCTCTTTGGACCTTTTGAAAAAGACATAAGGCCCAATCTTCAATGTTAATGGGAAAATAAAAAAGCCCCTTAAAGAGGCCTATATCAATCCGTTTTGGTGCTGATCAGGGGCTTGTGCAACGGTTACCATTGTTAGGCAACGTTTTTATTTTCAAATCGTTTTATTTCGTCCAATTCCGCTTTTTTTTCGTCACGTTCCTCTTCTATATCGAAATCATCTTGAAGTCCAAGCCAGAATTTAGCAGAGTTTCCAAAATATTTGCTCAAACGAAGAGCAGTGTCCGCAGTTATTCTGCGCCTTCCTTTTATGATTTCCGAAATTCTAGTCTGCGGTATTTTTAAATCTTTAGAAAGTCGATAAGCTGAAATTTCAAGTGGCTCAAGAAATTCAAAGTTTAAAACTTCGCCAGGATGCACATTTGCTAATTTCCCCATTTTTCTTACTTTTTTAATGATAATCGATTATTTCCACTCCGCTTGCGTTTCCATTATCCCATTGAAATATTATCCGCCATTGTTTGTTAATCCGAATGCTATAAAAATCGTTTAGTTTTCCGGTCAGTTTCTCCAATCGGTTTGAGGGTGGAATTTTTAAGTCGGCAATATCTTGCGAGTTGTTCAACATTCTCAATTTCCGACGTCCAACGTTTTGAACTTCAATCGGCATTTTTTTGACTCGGATTCCGTTCCAAATCTGTTCGGTCTCTTTCGAGCCAAAGGAAACTATCATATTTCCGTATCACGTTACTAACGCTAAAGGTAAGTATAAAGTTTGTTTTGTGCAACGGTTTTTTATAACCGTCAGTCACGGGTTAATATGCGTTAATTTTCGGTTTAACACAGACGTTAGCAATTCCGAGTGGATTCTAGCCTGCCCTGAGCGCAGTCGAATCCGCCGTAATTGCGGTTATACATTGTTGTAGGTAGTTTTTTCATTTTCCCATTACGTCAAATTCATCTATCATATCGTTTTCATCCATTTCTTTAAGTTCTTTTTCTGTTGGTTCAATTTCGTTTCCGTTTTTATCATAAAATTTCCAACTGCTGTCTAAAAATCCAAAGTTTATTTCGTCTCCACCTTCACAACTTGTATCAATATGCTTTTTACCAAGTTTATAAATTCCTTTTGCTTTTAGTTGTCCACTTTCATAGAAGTAACTCCACTCACCAATTTTGTAGCTGTAAACCATATCACATAGTCCACCAGTACAGCAATTGGTATATGTGTCTGAAACATATTCACCAGATTCTTTCAGTTTTCCATTTTCGTAAAACTCACTCCAGAGTCCAATTCGAGCCGCTTTTGATAGAAAGTCAGAATCAATTTGTCCAATACTTTTTAAAAGTCCGTTTTTATAAAATTCCATTTCCGTCTTTTTAGTAGTCGATTCCGAAATAATTTTAGTCGATTTACAGCTAAATAGACAAACTAAAATCAGAATGTAAAATGGTGTTTTCATAGTTTGGTTAAATTACCTACAACGGTCTAGTATAAGAATAGTAGCGGATTTTCACGCACTAACTTTTCGGTTAAACACAGACCTTTTTTATATTTAGTTACTTTCGTTTTAGCGATTAAACCGCTATTATTTTTATACATTGTGCCTGTTGCACAAGTTAGCGAAAAAAGTCGTTGATGATCATTGCCGATCGGGAAAGGGATCGTACCTTAAAGGGATGCAAGGCAAGAAGGACTATCAGGAAAAGCTGTTCGCCCGGTTCCAACTCAGCGAACGAGTGCCAAGGGACAATTTTTACAGGAAGTTGAAGGGTGTGTTGGACCTGGATTTCCTATATCCGCTCACCAAGGGGTATTATGGGCAAAGCGGGCAGAAGAGCATCGACCCGGTGGTCTTCTTCAAGCTTTGCCTTGTCGGCTATCTGGAGAACATCATCAGCGACCGCAAGCTCATGGAGCACTGTTCGATGCGGCTCGACATCCTGTTCTTCATAGGATATGATATCGACGAGGAGCTTCCCTGGCACAGTACGATAAGCAGGACGCGCCAACTGTTCCCGGAAGCGGTGTTCGAGGAGACCTTTACCAAGGTGCTGGCCATGTGCGTTGAAAAGGGCATGGTGAGCGGGCATACCCAGGCCATCGATTCGGCCCCCGTGAAGGCCAACGCGAGCATGGACACCCTGGAGCTCAAAGTACCTGAAGAGGAATTGGAGTCCCACTTGCGCAAGGTCCGCCACATCAGTGCCA
>NZ_LXTT01000120.1 GCF_001683915.1 Allomuricauda sp. CP2A
AGCCATTACTGGTCCACCTTACATGATTGACACAATCAAGTTTAGAGGTTTTGATTGCAGTGATACCTGAATCTTGCGATGTTTTCAATACTACCAATGACCATGCCTATACCGAAGTTGTGTAGAAAAATCCAATAAACTTATACAACCCGAATAGGATTAAGGTAACCCCAACCCTATTCGAACCATTTAATATATTCTTCTGGACATTCCTTTATTTCTTGGTCAAATGATATCCAGCCGATTCAACAGCAGAAGTGATTTCCTCTTCCGTGGCACTTGTAGTCTGTACGGTCAACAATTTGTCTTGGGAGGCAAAGTCAACAGACCAATCGGTCACGCCATCCACCTTATCCAAAAATGGTTTTACGGTATTGGCACACCCACTGCACTTAATATTTGATTTGAATTGTAATGTACTCATGTTCATCGATTTTAAATTAGAAAATTACTATAGTTTAATCGTTTTAAGCCTCAAACTGTTCAATACGACCGATACACTGCTAAAGGCCATAGCGGCACCAGCGATCATCGGATCTAACAAAAATCCATTGATCGGATACAGCAGCCCTGCAGCTATAGGAATTCCAATGATATTGTATATAAAGGCCCAAAAAAGATTTTGCCTTATACCTATAACGGTCTTATGGGAGAGCTTCAACGCTTTGGGAATGGCATTTAAATCAGAGGTGATCAAGGTCATTTTCGCGACATCCATGGCAATGTCGGACCCTTTGCCCATCGCGATACTGACATCTGCTTGGGCAAGTGCCTGCGAATCATTGATACCATCGCCCACCATGGCGACCACCTTTCCACTTTCTTGAAGCCTTTTCACAAAATCAGCTTTCTCTGATGGGAGCACTTCGGCTTCATAGCTTTTGATACCCACCTGTTGTGATACGGCTTCGGCGGTCATCTTGTTATCACCGGTCATCATGTAAACTTCCATACCATTCCCCTGCATTTCCCGTATGGCTTCCTTTGAGGATTCCTTTATACTATCCATAATGGCCAAAATCGCCTTCACCTTGCCTCCACCGCCAAAGTATATGACCGTTTTGGCTTCCTGCTCTAACCCTTCGACCATGTGCCCCAGGTTGTCATCCATGGCGATTCCTTTTTCGACCATCAACTTATGATTGCCCACAAGGTATTGGGTTCCATCCAATGCCTCAGCGCGAACACCTTTTCCTGTAATACTATTGAAGTTCAAAATTTCGACCGGATTTACCTTTCTATTTTTTAAAAAGGAGACCACGGCTTCAGCCAAGGGATGTTCGGACTGTCCTTCCATGGCATATAAAATTTGCTCCAGGGCCCTGTGATCGGTCACATGGTCCGCAAAGACCATATCGGTCACCACTGGCTTTCCTTCTGTTATGGTTCCCGTTTTATCCAGGACAATGGCATTTACTTTGTAACCCAACTCCAAACTTTCCGCATCTTTGATGAGGATATTGTGTTCGGCCCCCTTGCCGATTCCCACCATGATGGCCGTGGGGGTTGCCAAACCCAGCGCACAGGGACAAGCTATTACCAATACGGCAACTGCGGTCAACAGTGCATGGGTAAAAGCGTCCTCACCTCCCAGGAACATCCAGGTGATAAATGTCACCAGTGAAATCGTCATTACCACGGGAACAAAAATACCGGCAATCCTGTCCACCAATTTTTGTACGGGCGCTTTGCTCCCCTGTGCTTCCTGCACCATCTTGATGATCTGGGACAAAAGGGTCTCCCCTCCCACCCGGTCAGCTACAAACTGAAAGCTTCCTTTTTGGTTTACGGTACCGGCAAAAACTTTTTCATCCTTTGTCTTTTCTACAGGGACGGGTTCGCCCGTGATCATACTTTCATCAACATAGGAACTTCCTTTGGACACCGTTCCATCCACAGGGATTTTCTCTCCCGGTCTAACCAAAATCGTTTGACCTACCTTAACCGAAGAAATAGGGATTTCCCTTTCCTCCCCATCTGCTATCACCTTTAAGGTCTTGGGCTGCAACCCTATCAATTTCTTTATGGCGGAGGATGTATTTGATTTCGCCTTTTCTTCCAATAATTTCCCCAATGAAATAAAGGTGATGATCACTGTGGCCGCCTCATAATATACATGGGGTTCCATGCCTTTACTGAGCCAAAATTCAGGAAAAAAGGTATTGAATGCACTGAACAAAAAGGCAATGCCCGTACTGAGTGCGACCAAGGTATCCATATTGGCCTTACCGAATCTGGCCTGTTTGAAGGCATTTATGAAAAAGCTTCGGCCAAACCAGAACAGGATAGGAACGGCAAGTACCAACGAAATCCACCTACCCGGGACCCAATCCATAAAAAACATCCCAAGAAGGAAAATGGGAAGTGTCAAAATAGCGGACCAAAGGGTTCGCTTTTTTATGGATACATAATGCTTTTTCGAAAGCTCTTCCTGTACTTCGGTAGGATCCTCGGCATCCACAATTATATTATAACCGATTTGACGTACCGCATTTTGAAGATCGCTTAGGTCCATAGCACTGTCATACTCCACAAGGACCGTACTGTTGGCAAAGTTGACACTGGCATTGTAGACCCCTTCGGTATGGCCCAGCATGGATTCCACGCTGGATGCACAGGCAGCACAGGTCATTCCAGTGACCGGGAAAGATTTTTTTGACACCGTCTTCGCTTTCCTTTCGGTGTCCTCAATAATATCGATTGCATCCATTTTCTACTCCAATTTGTATGGTACAAATTTCAGAATAGACCTAAAATGGACTGTTACGTTATTTACTGAAAGAGTTGTAGAATTTTCCGAAAAATCAACTTTTATCTTTCCTCGTCAAGTACTTATAATTGGTGAGTGGTTTATAGAATTCGGCAACATCTATGAAATCAGGTTCGCCCACGTCAATCTTTTTTGGAGAATTTGCCCCGATCAGTTTAGAATATATTCGATAGGACAAACCATTGTAGTGAACTTGGGGCAAAACAAGAATATTGGTAGTAAATAATCGCCTCTCATTCGGCCAGATTCTTTGTTTCTTCCCTAAGAGATCCCTCGAATTTAGGAATAGGCCGCTTTTCTTTTCCTGCTTCGGTTTCCACTATTCCATTTTCCTTGATGTCGTTTATCAACCACTGCATTTCCATTATCTCCCTGCGTTGTGCCTTGATAATTTCATTGGCAAGCTCCCGTACCCTGACATCTTTTATTTGAGAACGTTCACTGGTCAAAATAGCAATGGAATGATGGGGTATCATTCCTTCCATGTAGTCGACTCCTGAAACGGTAACCTGACTCCTGACCAGCCATATCCCACCTGCAATCAACAAAACACCCAAGGCTAATATTGACATGTTCTTGCGTCGGTCTTTATACATCTGTAGCATATATAGTAGCATAATAATGATCATCGATCCCCCCATGATCAAAGTCATGAAAAATCTAGTCTCACTATACCAAAAATGATCAATGATTTGATATGAGTGGGTGTACATTAAAAAAAACATGGCGACCATTGAAGTACCAATCATCGCAAAAAACTTTAAATAATTATTGGATTTCCTTTGACTATCTTCCATTGTGCAAATTTTATCTGGTTATTGTGATTATTCCTTGACTTTCGAGTATTGAATTGTTCCATTCCAATTGTAGGCCTGACAATTTACCTGTTCCAGTTATCGTATATCGGTTCAATTGGCTTTGTTCATCGCTTGTATTTTATATTGACCCCCCTTATTTTCCAATGCCTTTTGTAGCTTTTCAAGGGGGACCTCAAATTGCGACTCCACTGTAGCTTCTGCGTTTTTTAGATCGACCGCTACATCGGCTACACCGGCCACATTGAAAAGAGCTTCTTCAACGTGCCCCCTACAGCCATCACAAGTCATTCCTTCTATTTGGTATCTTCTTTTCATGTTGTGATCATTTTTTATTTTAACAATTTTACACCTAGAATCAACAATGTTGGTTCCAACACGTATGGGAAAAGTAACACTTTCTGTATAAGGGCGTTGTTTGAAAAAAAACAAACCTTGACCCATTTGCGAAGAAAGGTGTTTTTTAAATAGCGTTTAGGAGGCTGGTTCCTTGGAAAGGTATTGCGCCCTTAATGGTAGAGGTTAAATATCATCAAGCGATATTCTATTTTGTATGGCACTTTTCTTAAATTGTGTAGGTGTCATTCCAGTAACTTTTTTAAATTGGTTGCTTAAATAGGCAACGCTGCTATAGTCCAATTGAAACGCTATTTCCTTTAAGCCCAATTCGTCATAAACAAGAAACTCTTTGATCTTTTCAATCTTTTGGTTGATGATATATTGCTCCAAGGTAATGCTTTCCACCGCGGAAAACAGCGAACTAAGATACTTATAGTCAAGATGCAATCCATCGGAAAGGTATTCGGGCCATTTGACCTTTTCCATGGGTCCGGTGTAGTGTATCGCCTCAATCACTAGGTTTTTGATCTGTTCTATCAACTGACCTTTACGATCGTTGATGATCGTAAATCCAATTTTCTCAAGTCGTTCGTTGAGACCTTCCCGTTTTTCAGGCGTGATTTTCCCATTGAGGGTTATTTCACCCAACGACACATTCATATAGGGAATGCCCTCATCGTCCAAAATACCTTTGACGGCCATGATGCATCTCGGACAGACCATGTTTTTGATGTACAACACATCTTTCGATTTACTGGACCCAACTTCCATATCATGCAGTGAATTTCCACAGGGCCTTCAAAAAAATGACGACCACTGCCAATATAACGATCAATATCAAGGCCAATATGCCAAGGATTTTCTTTCTTTTTTCCTTTCTATTCTTGGCCGGATCCCGTTTCTTTTTCGCCAGACCCCTTTTTTTCTTTCGCCTTTGCCTCCTAAGTTCGCTCATTTTTCCCAAAATGGTTCAACTGGCACAATAGTCAACTATTTGCTCCTAACAGGAGTCCTTTGCCAAATAAGTATGTCAATGTGTTTGAACTATCGCCTTTTCCATAATTTTCTGATCGTTGGTGAGCTGACATACCACAACAAGAATCCGCTCAAAACGGTAATCAATCCCATCAGGGAAAAAATCCGTAAAACCATGGTGTTAAAATCGTCCCGTCCCTCATAGTCCATGGTATGGGTCATCCACAAAAAATCGAACCATCTCCAGGACCGATACCTTACACGTTGAAACGACCCATCGGTCTCTGAGACATACGCTTTAAGGTTTTCATCCGTTTCATAGGTGATCACATAGGCCGGTAATGGACGTCCACGATACTCGTGCTGCCCACCTGTTTGGGTGAGTCTTTCGACACTTTTGACCTTAAGTTCGGGCAACATATACTGTGAAGCAACGGCCAAGGCCTGTTGTTCATCGATACCCTTTTTGATCTCCCCCGTTTGTGCATCCATCAAAACCCCACCATTGATCCAATAATAGGGACTTCCCCCTATATTTCTCATTTCCAAAGATTTGATTTTAACGTTCCCGTGTCCATTGGGAGCAATTAAATTCCCAAATTCTGACTGGTCCGGATGCTCCTTGATGAATTGATCTCCATGGATCTCGTCAATGTCCGTCCAACTAAAATATAGTCCACTGATGGTCCACATTAGGAACTGGATCCCAATAAATAGGCCAAGATATCTATGTATCTTTCTGACCTTCATCGATGTTTTTCTTCCGACCATTAGTTCTTCCCGTTGTTCCGTGAGGAGTTATGCATCTTTACAATTTTCCATTCCCCATCCGTTTTTTTAAGGATGGCAGTGGCAACCCCTTTTCTGCTGATTGTTTTGGCCTCACCTCCATTTTCCGATTTTAGGCCAATGGTATAGACATAGCTTTCCGTAGTAAAGGCAAAGGGTAGCTCCACCTTCACTTCAATGGTATAATCCGAAAACCTAAAACTGTTGAAATGTCCAAGTTCTGGACCTATATGATGGTCGAGATAATGTTGATAGGTGCCTTCCACGCCCCCGGATTCAAAAACTTCGGAATCTTTCGCAAAAAGCTCCAAGGTGCCTTCCGTGGTCAAATTTTGCAGGGCCTCCTTGTAGCTTTCCATTATCCGCAGCACAGCGGCCCTGTCCTGGTCTAGGTTTTCCTTGTTAGGGTTTGTTTGGCCAAAGCTTGTCCCTGTGAGAAATACGGCCATTAGAAAAATCTGTAAAGTAATACGTTTCATTGGTTTGTTTTAACATTGTTTAGGTTAGTATATATTGTATGATAAAGGCTCCCAGGACAATCGAAATGACGATCCCATATAGGATATGGGCCAACCATTTTTTTAAAATGGCCTTTTTCGGCTGCACAGGTCCATTGTCACGACAACAATCTTTCATCCTTTTTTTCCATTAGTGCCTGACAAGGGAAGGGAACGATTAACTAACTAACTCACCAACCAATCAACTTTGGGTGTTCCCCTCCCTTTCAGGACTTTATTTCCTCATTCATAGTAACCGGACATGACCAACAACAATAGCAATATCGTTTGTCCCGGTTTTAGGGTAATTTCCATGTCATTTTCAATTATCCAATTCTTCCATTAGATCATTTACCAAGGTCAATATCCGTTCTTTCTCTTCCACCGATAATTTTGCATCCTTATGGATCAGGGTATAGGAAGATAGGGGCATCTTATCGTCTTCGATCTGACTTGCGATGGACTTTAGTTTGCTCCTTTTTCTTCGATCCGAATAGTCGCCCCATTCATTGAAATTGAGTTCTTCCTTTCCCTCTTTTATGTGTTCTTCCAAAAACCAGGCGATGGGTTGGACCTTATTGTACCACGGGTATTGGGTGTTGTTACTGTGGCAATCATAGCAAGATACCCGCAAATCGTGTTCGATATCCTTGGCAACCTGGTTCACCGACATGAAGTCCGTATCGGGAACCACATCGCTCAAGTTGGGATCTGTGGGCACAAACTGGATGCCCACAAATCCCAACAGCACTACCAATACTATGATTTTCAGTACTTTCATTTAATTGATTTCCTTTTGCACCTTACCACAGGTCAACATCTTACTTCCAAAAAATGGATTCTGGATTTCGCTACTTGCGCTGAGCCACGTTCCTCCTTGGTTGTTGTTGTACATGGGGCAGAATTGTTGGTACAAGGTTTTGGAAGTCCCGGTTATGGCAATAAAATCGACCATATCCTTGCCCAGTCCCTCAAAGTGTTCCCGTTGGTGACCGATATCACTTTTGGCGATATGCTCCCCATGTTCCTTGGCCACTTCAATGATATCGGACAGCTCCTTCTGTTGCTGTTCATCGTATACGCTGATATCAAAGCTGCCCAAGGCACTGGCCAAGGCTTGGCCCGATTTGGCCGCTTCATCCTTATTGTCCGCCACCAGGGCATCCTTCAGTTGGAGGTAGCTATCGATCACAGATGTGCCCTGTGCATCGGACGAACCCATATCATGGTCCATGGTCCCGTGGTCCATTTCCCCCGCAGAGCTCTCATGGTGATGGCCCTCTTCCGTTCCCATCTCCATATGGGCTCCTTCCTTGTCATTTGTTTCCTTCTTACCGTCCTTACAGGAAATCACGGTAACGGTCAATAGCGCAATGGCAATTGTACTTAATGTAACTGTTGTTCTTTTCATTGTAATTGATTTTAAGATTAATTCCTGATTTTGATTGCCCGGGGTCGGCATATTTGTATTATCCCCCATTATTGTTACTATTTTAATTTTTTCATCTAATTTTCCATTTCTCCCACGCAAGCACTCTACCCTTATTCTTCCTCGACCGTACGCTTTTTCCCCAAAAACAATCGTTCCCCGAAAAAAATAAGCACCATCAATACCAGGGCAACAATGACCACCAAAAGATCACTACCGGCCTTTGACCAAATAAAGGCGCCCAACACCAGTACATCCAGCACAAGGGCCGTAATGAGGATAATGGGATTTGCACCGATTTCCTTTCGTAGATTGTTTAGGACCCCCCAATGGATCCCGATATCCATGATCAAATAAAAGATGGCCCCCAATGCAGCGATCCGGCTCAGATCGAACAACATGGTGAGCCCTATGGCAATCACCACGGTATACACCAACATATGTTTCTGTATGTCCCCGGGAATCCCAAAATGTCGATGTGGTATCAATTCCTTTTCAGTGAGCATGGTGGTCATCCGGGAAACGGCAAAAATGCTGGCAACGACCCCGGAAACGGTGGATATGATCGCCAGACCAACGGTGAACCAGACCCCATATTTTCCAAAAGCGGGTCTGGATGCCTCGGCCAGCGAATAGTCCTTGGCCGCAATGATTTCCTGGATGGAAAGATTGGAAGAGACCGCAAATGCCACCATGAGATAGACCAGGGTACATATCACCAAAGAAATGACAATGGCCCGTCCCACGTTACGTTTGGGATCGACGATCTCATCCCCACTATTGGTAATGGTGGTAAAACCCTTATAGGCCAATATCGACAGTGCCAATGCCCCCAAATAATCCACCAGGGAATGCTCGGTCAAGGACTGGGAAGGAACGACCTGATCAAAGGTAAATCCAGCTGCCCAAAGGCCACCAATGGCAAAAACCGCTATCCCGCCGATTTTTAGTATGGCCATGACCAAGGACGATCCCCCGATAGCTTTGTTTCCCATCACATTGACAATAAAGGCTGTGATCAACAACAATACCCCAAGGATCGGGGGCCAGAATCCTTTCGACTCCACATCAAAAAGCTCCAATACGTAGGTCCCGAACGTCCGGGCCACCAAACTCTCATTGATGACCATGGAAAGGGCCATCAGCAGTGCACCGGTAGCGGTCCAGGCCGTTTTACCGTAAACCTTTTTGAGGTACATGCCAATGCCCCCGGCAGAGGGGTAGGTATTGGACATTTTGACATAGGTGTAGGAACTGAAACCTGAGATGACTGCCCCGATTAAAAAAGCAAAGGGAAACCATTGGCCGGAGAGTTCGGCAACCTGACCCAAGAGCGCAAAAATTCCCGCACCGATCATCACACCGGTTCCCAAAGCAATGGTATTGGTCAGACTCAGGCTATTTTTTTTGTATTCTGCCATTTAAAAACGGGCTAGCAGGCCTCCGCCCCAACCATATCGGTTGTTGTAATTGGCCTGGATTGAAAAATTACGTGAAAGGATATAGGAGGCCCCTACCAGCCATTGGGTCTCACTTTCATAGGATGAATTCCCCAAATCGTTGACCCATCCAAAATCGGCCCGAAATTCATATTCCCCCTCGAGGAAAATCCTGGGAAAAAGCAATAGTTCCCTATCCAACCTTATTCTTGGACGCAGCTGGTGGTCCATACTCACATCCATATTAAAGCGGTATGGGGTAAAATACTTGACCCCTATCAGTCCCACTGTATTGAAACGGTCATAGGAATCAGGGATGGAGGTTTCCGTGTTTACCCCTGCATAGACCCGTACCCAGTCATTGAGATACCTGTTATAATTGACTTCCACCTCGGCATTTTGGTCGTAGTCAAATTCTGCCCGTACCCCAAATTCATTCCTGATATTACTTGAAACAAGGAAGAGTTCATTAAAATTGGAACCCAATCTGGCAGCACCCCAAGCATAATAATGGTCAGTTTCATCTACCAACTTTTGAACAGGAAAATCCTTCATCCTCAGATCCCTTGGGGTATCATAACTGAAAACCCTGGCCATGCCCCCCATCATGTGGTAGAGGATATGACAGTGGAAAAACCAATCCCCGTACTCTTCATTATAAAATTCGATGACCACTTTCTGCATGGGCGGCACATTGACCGTATGTTTCAAGGGTGACTTTTCACCATTCTCATTGATGACCCTGAAATAATGCCCATGGAGGTGCATCGGATGGTGCATCATGGTCAGGTTGTTGAGGGTGATCCGGGTTACTTCCCCACCTTTGATCTTGATCTTATCGGTTTCTGAAAGTGGCACACCGTTCATACTCCAGATATACCGTTGCATATTTCCCGTCAGGTTCAACAGAATGTCATTGACGGGCAGATCGGCATTATAGGTAGTACTTTCCTTTGCTTTTAAGAAGTCATAGTTGAAATACGTTTTACGGGTATCGTAATCAAAAGCTGAAGTGTCTTTCTGCATCATTGGCATAGTCTGAACCATAGGGTTTTCCATCTTGTCCTTATGTCCGGTGGATTTCATTGACGTTGAATCCTTTTCCATTCCTGCCATATCCCCCATCTTTTTATCCATCTCCATGTGCCTATGATCTTCATTCGCATTCATAGGCCTTTTATCATCCATCTTCGCAATGGGTTTATCCTTTTGACCGCTCATTTCGGTCTTATCCATCGACATCCCATTGTGCATACCCATATCCATGCTGCCATCCTTCATATCCATCTGCATCCCATACTTTTGCATCAAATATTCGGGTGTATTTTTCTTCTTGTTGCCGGCCATTGCCGGAGCTCCCATTTTCATGTCCATTTGGGCCATTTGTTTCATCATCGCCACTTTGTCGGGCCTATCGATGGTCGTTGCGGGAAAAAGCGTTCCCTGCCCTAAATGCAACGAGGTATGCCCGGAGCCGTCCTGTGCCGTGGCCGTTACCTCCAAAGTGCCTTCAGGAACGGTCACGATGACATCATAGGTCTCGGCAATGCCAAAAAGAAAACGACTTTTGGAAACAGGCTCCACATCGACACCATCCCCGGAAACCACCATGGGGTTACCGCCACCGAAATCCATCCAATAATAGGTGGAGGCAGAGGCATTGACGAACCGGAGCCGCACTTTTTCCCCTGGTTTGAAATCAGGGTATTCGGCCAATGTTTTCCCATTGGTCAAAAATGCGGGGTAGTAGATATCCGCAATATCCGCTCCTTCCATACGATCTCGCCAAAATTTGAGTTGTGCACCTAGTGCACCTTCCTTGATGACCCTGCTCAAGGGCACCGCGGTCCCTTTTTTGACCTGGTACCACTCGTTTCCCCGTTTAAGGTTTCGGAGCACGTTCATGGCCTTTTCGTTCGTCCAATCGGAGAGCACCACGACCAAATCCTTATCGTAGTCCAACGTCTTTTCCTTGGGATGGATCAGTATCGAGCCATACACCCCCTTTTGCTCTTGCAGCATGGTGTGGGAATGGTACCAATAGGTACCTGATTGGTTGATCGGAATCCGATATTGGAAAGTTGTGCCAGGTTCTATGGGCGGTGTGGTCAAATAGGGAACCCCGTCATAAAAATTGGGCAAGATCAATCCATGCCAGTGTACGGAGGTTTCCACATCCATCTTATTGGTCACGTTGATCAGGGCGAAGTCACCCTCGTTGAATTCCAAGACCGGTCCCGGAATACTCCCATTGATGGTCATTGCATCGGCAGTGACCCCACCGAGGGTCAATTTGTTCTGTTCCAGTACAAGATTGTATTCCCGAACGGGTCTACCTTCCTCTTTTCTGTCCTCACCATTTGTCCCCACTTGCCCAAAAACATGGGTCGTCAAGGCAGTTAGGACAAAAAACAAGATTTTAGATTTCAATATTTTCATCATTCATTCATTTACATTTGTTCAATTACATTTCATCGGTGATTTCACCGCAGGTCAACATAGCCTCTCCGAAATAGGGGTTTGTGATCTCTTTGGTCGTACTCAACCAATAGGCACCTTTGTTGTTATCGGCCATCGGGCAAAACTGTTCGTATATCTTTTGATCCACCCCAAAAAGCTTGATACCATTGGATAAATGGGCGGACAGCTGTTTAAAATGGTTGCGTTGCACCTTGACATCCGATATCTTTGAAATGGAATTCGCCGAACTGGAGATTTCCTTCGATATCGTCATCCAATGGCCGTGCGCCTTCTTGTCCGTCAATTGTTTCATATCCACATGTTCCAAGGCCGACAACACTTTTTTTGCAGCGGCATTTGCCTTGGTACCATTATCATTGACAAGGGCATCCTTTAACTCCAAGTAGGCGCTCAACACCTGTTTTAATTGGTTTTTAAAAGTCGCTGTCGCCGTCATTCGCTGGTTCATATCAGAATGGTCTGTTTTGTTTTCCAAGCCGGGATCCCCCATATCCATTTCCGAATGATCGCTACCGCCTGTACCCTTGTCATCCCCCATCTTCATGCCTCCGTGGTTATGTCCCGTCATGGCGGGCCCACCTTCAGGATTCATCATGCTCGGTTTCCCGGCCAATTGGGCCGCCGCGTCGATACTAAAGGTCCCGTTTACCGCGATCTCATCCCCTTCTTGCAGCCCCTCCTTGACAATGAAACCATTTCCCAACGATGGTCCCAAGGTGACATCGCGCAACACAAAATTCACCCCATTGGATGTGGTATTCTTGATGTATACCACAGAACGTTCCCCGGTCCACATCACTGCCGACTTAGGAATGGTTATCGCTTCTGATGCAATGGGCTGTTTTGCTTTTACGGTTCCGGAAGCGAACATTTCCGGCTTTAACCTTAAACCGGTGTTCCCGATCTCGATTCTGGCCTTGGCAACCCTTGTCATGGGATTGATCACCGGGTCGATATAGGAAATCCTGCCTTTGAAATTTTCGCCCGGGAGGGAGGGTATGGTAAAGACCACTTCGTCGCCTTTCCTTACCCAGGGCATGTCGGACTCATAAATATCGAACAATACCCAAACGCTGTTCAGGTTGGCAATTTGATATAATGCCTTGCCCTTGTTGACATAGTCGCCAAGGTTTACCATTTTTTCGGTAACGTAGCCTGAAACATCGGCATGTATCGGCAATTCCTCCTTAACGGTCCCGGATTGAAGTATCTGTGCGATTTGGTTGTCGGAAAGCTTCCAGTTTTTTAATTTTTCCTTGGCGGCATTAAAAAACTGCGGTTGGGTGTCCGCTACCTTTCTTGCTTCAAAAAGTTCCTCTTGGGCAGTGACCAGGTCAGGGGAATAAATATAGGCGATGATCTGCCCCTGTTTGATGTACTCCCCTGTAAAATTGACCATTAGCCGTTCCACCCTCCCGGGAATATGGGAAGATTGGGAATAGATCGATCGTTCATCCGCTTCCACCTTGCCATTAAGATCGATCAATTTGACCGGGGCGGTCTTGCCCACGATTTCCGTAGTGACATTGGCAAGCTGCATGGCGGTTTTCGACATGCTAACGGCCATGGGGTCCAGTTCCGAACCGTTGTCATTTTCCAAAGGGATCAAGTCCATCCCACAAATGGGACAATCTCCCGGTTCCGTCTGTCTGATCTGGGGATGCATGGAGCAGGTCCAAATGGTTTCTCCCGATACTTCCGAAGTATGTTGGTGTTCCTCTGTGGCATTGCCCTTGGAGCCCCCGAACAATAGCCATCCCAGCAAAAGTCCAAGAACCAAGGTGGACAAGGCTATTTTTACTATTTTTTGTGTTTCTGATTTCATCTGATTATTTTTTTGCCGTGATATAGTTAAACTTGGCCAACGCTATTTCATATTGCGTCAATGCGCTTATTTTCAATTTAGTATACTTCAACAATTGTTGCTGCATTCGTAACACCTCCTCGAAGTCCTTCCCGGAATTCCCATAGGCTGTGAACAACAGATTGAGTGCTTGTTCCGATTCCATGATCTGTTCATCAAAGAGGGAAATCAAATCCGTCTGCTGCCTTATGTCAAAAACGGCCATTTCATAATTGGTCTTCAATGTATTGGTGACTTCCTTTTTTTGCAGTGCATAACTTTCCTGCATCAATTGGGCCTCCTTTTCGGCTGCCCTGTACTTACCCCTGAATAGGGGCAGGCTCAAGGTAACCATGGGCATCAATACATCCTTGCCATTATCGGGAACCACCATGTCGGTACGCTTATCAACCATTACATAGTCCAGTCCGACCCCCACTTTTGGCAGGCCTTGTTTAAGGGCTGCCCTTTCGGATGCCGCTGCAGCCTTGACCTTTAATTCCAGGGAATTCAAGAGCGGATGGTCCACTACCAAGGAATCTTTGACATAATCAATGGGCAGTACATTGACCCCAAAGGTCTCAGGGATGTTTATTTGTTCATCTTCCTTACGGTCCAATAGTTTATTGAAGGACGCCAAAAGGGGGATTTCCTTATGTTTAAGGATACCCAGATTCGTCCGGGCTTCCTTTAAAAGCACGTCCACCCTTAAGACATCGACCAATGATCCCAAGCCATTTTTGAATTTCGTATTGGAAACCGTCCTGTAGGATTCCAGAATGGCAATGTTGTCCTCTTCGATCCGTACCCACTCCTTAAGTTCGTACAATGGAAAATAAGCTGCTGAAACCTCGTAATAAAGTTTGTTCCTGGCATCCAAAAAAGACTGGTACTTGGCCTCTGCCATAAGTGCAGCGGCATCACCTTGGGCCTTTAAGGTTCCAAACCAAGGAAACATCTGAGTCAGTGAAAACCTTGCCTTTTGGGGCCCTACCCGGGTTTCGACCGGGGAGATGAAGTACCCAAAGGACAGGTTTGGATCTGGTAAAGCCTTTACCTGCGGTACCTTTTGTAACGCCGCCTCAAAATCTTTGTACTGTGAAAGAAGCCCCGGGTTGTTCCCAGCAGCAATCTCAAAGTAGTCTTCCAAGGTCTGGCCATTGGATAGGATACTTGTCAAGATAAATATAATGGTCACTACCTTTTTCATTTTACTGTATTTTTTTCAATGCTTTGTTGCGATTTTTAATGACTGTTTCCCTCCAATAGGCTTGGAGTACCGGGACCACGAACATGGTCATGATCTGTATGGTCATTCCCCCAAAAGTCGGGATGGCCATGGGAATCATAATGTCGGCCCCTTTTCCGGTCGAGGTGAGTATTGGTAAAAGGGCGATAATGGCCACCGCTGCCGTCATCATGGCGGGACGCACCCTTTTTTTCCCGGCCTCCAAAACTGCCGCTCTCACATCCGGTACGGTTTGAGGGTTCTTTTCCTCGAAAACCTGGTGGATGTACGTACCCATGATGACACCATCATCGGTGGCAATACCGAAAAGCGCGATAAATCCTACCCAAACCGCAACGCTTAAGTTGATCGTGTGCATTTGGAACAGATCGCGCATGTTGACCCCTGCAATGGCAAAATTCATGAACCAATCCTGACCATAGAGCCAGAGCATTATGAAACCTCCCGCAAAAGCAACAAAAACTCCGGAAAAATGGATGGAGGATGCGATGACCGTCTTGAACTGAAAAAACAGGAGCAAGAAAATCACGATCAAACTGATCGGTATGACAATGGACAGTCTTTTCACTGCCCTGATTTGGTTTTCATAACTCCCTGAAAACTTATAGCTTATTCCTGCGGGGACCGTTAATTCCCCTGCATCGATTTTTTTCTGGATGGCTTCTTGGGCATCGTTCACCACATCGACTTCCGCAAAACCGTCCCGTTTATCAAAAAGCACATAGCCCACCAAAAAGGTGTTTTCGCTCTTGATGGCCTGAGGCCCGCGGACATATTCAAAATCCACCACTTGGGATAAGGGAATTTGCGCCCCTACCGGTGTGGGAATCAAAATTTTCTTCAACGATTCCGGGTCGTCCCTCAATTCCCTCGGGTAGCGCACCCGCACGGGAAAACGTTCCCTACCCTCAACGGTGGAGGTGATTTTCATCCCACCGATCGCTGTTTCGATGCTTTGCTGCACATCTTCAATGTTCAAACCATATCGGGATATCCCGTCCCTGTTGATATTGAGGTGCAAATAAGGTTTGCCGACTATTCTATCGGCGAATGCGGCTTCTGCCTTGACTGAGGGCACTTCCTTCAAGATACCTTCCAATTGCATCCCAAAATCCTCGATGGTCTTCAGATCGGGTCCAAAAACCTTGATCCCCATGGGAGCGCGCATTCCGGTCTGCAGCATCACCAACCGGGTTTCAATGGGCTGTAATTTGGGAGCAGAGGTTATGCCCGGGATTTTGGTGACCTTTACGATCTCATCCCAGATATCGTTGGGGGATTTGATATGGGGCCTCCAGTTTCGGAAAAACTCACCGTCCTCATCCACGATCAGGTCCTTCTCGGCAATCCCTCGCTGCAAGGCCTCCTCATTGGTCAAAGTGTCTTTATGCTGGGTAATGAACCTATCTTTTCGATCTACTTTATAACGGACCCTATGTCCGTCTTCATTCACAATGAATTCAGGTTTATAGTTGATGATGTTCTCATACATGGAAATGGGTGCAGGGTCCAGTGCGGATTCAACGCGACCGAGTTTACCGACAACCAAGTCCACTTCGGGTATGCTTCCCAAGAGCATATCCAACTGTCCAACCACCCTTTTGTTGTATTCCACCCCTGAATGCGGCATGGATGTCGGCATCAACAGGAACGAACCTTCATTGAGTGATGGCATGAACTCGGATCCTATTCCCGGGAATCTCTTGGAAGCTGCCTGCCATCCCGAGGTCTGTCTGACACTTTTCCAACCTACCGATTCAAAGCCTTTGGCCACGATTCCAAAGGTGCTATCGAACCCCAGCCAAACCAATACCCCAAAAAACAGGGTCACGAATGGGATGAGCATGAACTTTCCCTTGTTTTCCAGACACCACTTTAGGACCGGTGTATAGAAATGTACGATTCCCATCAAAGCGGCCAGGATAATGCCCACTAGAAACAACACAAAAAAGTAGTTGACCACAATACCGTTTTGGGGTCCCAAGGGCATCCATTCCTCGGTCAAGAAGAACGAGGCGATAAAAACGGTCAATCCCAAATTGATATAGTTGGGAAACGATTTATAGTGCTCCGGCCATTTGGGTTCCATCAAATTGTTCAACCCAATGAGTGAAATGACCAATGGCAACCACATCTGGGCATAGAATGCAAAGATAAGCCCGGTGGATATCAATAGAATGGACCAAAATCGTCGCACCCGTTTCTTGTCATAATCCACCCCCAGTACAAAATGGGCCAAGGCAGGCAGTACAACGATTCCCAGTACAAAGGCGCTCAACAGGGCGAAGGTCTTGGTAAAGGCCAGGGGTCTAAACAACTTCCCTTCTGCCGATTGCATGGCAAAGACAGGCACAAAGCTCACGACAGTGGTCGCCAATGCCGTGGTAATTGCCGAGGCCACTTCCACGGTGGCCCTATATATTACCTGAATGAGTTCCTTGCCCTTGGCACCATGGTTCTCGGGCATTTCCAAATGTCGGATAATGTTCTCGACGAACACGATCCCCACGTCCACCATCACCCCTATGGCAATGGCTATTCCGGAAAGCGCGACCACATTGGCATCTACCCCGGCATATTGCATGACAATAAAGGTCATTAGTACCCCGACGGGCAATAGACTGGATATGATCACAGAGGCCCTCAAGTTGAGGACAAGTACCAGTACAACGATGATGCTGATCAGTATTTCGTGCGACAGGGCATTTTCCAAAGTGCCTATGGTCTCGTGGATGAGCTGTGTCCGGTCATAAAATGGGATCACGGTCAATTGGCTTTCCACACCATTGGCCAATGTCTTCTTGGGCAATCCGGGTGCGATTTCCTTGATCTTGTCCTTCACATTATTGATGACCGCCAAGGGATTGGAACCATAACGGGCGACCACTACGCCACCTACCACTTCGGCGCCCCCTTTATCTAGCACGCCCCTTCGTGTGGCCGGTCCCAAGCTGACCACCCCAATATCCTTGATCCGAACCGGGACATTGTCAAATACGGCAACCACGGCCTTTTCTATGTCTTCCGTATTTTTGACATACCCCAAGCCCCTGACCAAATATTCTGCTTGATTGACTTCAATGGTCTTGGCGCCCACATCCCTGTTCGACTTCCGTACGGCCTCCATGACCTTGTATAAGGGGATATTATAGGCCTTTAGGGCATCCGGATTTACATCCACTTGATATTCTTGGACATAACCCCCGATCGAAGCCACTTCGGACACCCCGTCCACGGCATTCAATCCATATTTCACATAAAAATCCTGGGCGGTCCGTATCTCGTGCAGATCCCATCCTCCCGTAGGGTTGCCATCCTTGTCCCTTCCTTCCAAGGTATACCAATATACCTGTCCCAATGCCGTGGCGTCGGGACCCAAAGTCGGGGTAACGCCATCGGGCAACAGACCCGTGGGAAGTGAATTCAATTTTTCCAGGATCCGGGAACGCGACCAATAAAATTCCACATCATCATCAAAAATGATATAGATACTGGAAAATCCAAAGATGGATGAACTACGGATTGTTTTCACTCCTGGAATCCCCAGTAAATAGGTCGTCATTGGATAAGAAATCTGATCCTCGATATCTTGTGGCGAACGTCCGGGCCATTGCGTGAAAACAATTTGCTGGTTTTCCCCAATATCGGGAATGGCATCCACGGGCACCGGGTCTTTGGGCAAAAAGCCCGTATTCCAATTGAAGGGGGAAGTGACAATCCCCCAGGTAACCAACATTATTAAAACGAGAACGGTCACCAGTTTGTTCTCTAAAAAGTATTTTATGATTTTATTGAGCATATCATGAGTTTATTGTGTTGGAAATAGTGAAATTGTTCCAAAGGCAATAAATACCTAGGGCCATGCCAAAAACCATAGCACGGCCAAACGTCATCGATATGCTCTTAAATAAGGAAAGTTTGATCAAGAATCTGAATATCCTTGACCAAAAGGGGCGGAGGGTAATGTACGACAGGAACTATATTTTCCTGTGATCCCTCAAAAAGATTGATGTAACTGTAGGTGAAGGCAATTAGGAACTGATGCTCCCCTATACTTACATTTTCAACTGAAAGTAGAAGATCTTCCTGCCCGAGGACAGAAAGTGTCTCATCTTCACAGCATCCATTTTTTTGCAGATTATGTTCATGCGAATCGGAAGCTTGTTGCACATCCATTCCACAGGATTCCGCTTTACCGAAGAAGGAAAAATCAACAAGATCCTCACCACAATAGTGTTGCCCCACCGCAAAGGAAAATGTGGAGGCCAGCACATTCAGTGCCATGAAACAAGATAATATTTTGAACCAAAATAGTTTCATATGCGATTACAAAACTACAATAATTTTAACAACCCTATTTTATTTAACATATTTTTTATGGCGATTTCATGTAAAATCCT
>NZ_LXTT01000132.1 GCF_001683915.1 Allomuricauda sp. CP2A
TCTTATAGGAGACTTATTGATTTTATTGATTCACAAAAGTTTAAATTATATATAATGGGCCATTCCTGTGGTATTTCCGATCGCATATTGCTTAATACTATATTTGAACATGAAAATTGTGAATCAATTCAAATTTTCTATCATAAAAAAAGTGATGGCACTGATAATTTCACAACGATTGTACAAAATATGTCACGTCATTTTAATGATAAAAAAATGATGCGCTCCAAGATTATTAATAAAGATTTATGTTCTCCATTGCCTCAGTCCATTAGGTTTAACAAGAGAAGCTCTTAAATGAAAACTTTGACTGGGTAGTTTTTAATTTTATTGAAGTAATGCTTTTGTGAAATTAATCCCCCCGAAGCCTGCCTAACCTCCACCTGTTGTTGCATACGGTTCCCTTCGCTATCCACCACAGTCAAGGTGTAATCGCCAGGTTGAATGTCCAGTAGCAGTTCATGGAAATTTTCCGTTTTCCCCACATAGGTTTCATCCAAATACCAATAGACAATGGCATTGGACTGTTGATGGGCTAACTTCAGAATAACATCCGAAGTGGTGGTACCCAAATCTTTCGGAAGGAGCACAGCTTCATTTTTTTTCGGATAAATGAATTCCATACGTTGGTTTTCCAAGGAGGAACATCCTTGCAGATAGGGCGGTAAGGGTTTGTAATTGGGATTGGAAGATGCATAGTAGTATTCCAAAACCGGAGGCAGCACAAACCAGTATTTGGCCACCATATCTTCCAAAGGATAGCAATCTGAATTCACCCGAAACTGCTCAGAAGCATCCAAAAACAATTGCTGATGATAAGGGCAGGGGCCACTTCGGGTGCCATGGGTGGGGACGAGTTCCTTTTTGGTTGCATCACAATACACCGATGCACGATAACCACTTTCGGCACAAACCTCCACTTCCACGAGGTCGTCAAAAGGCTCTGGGAACCAACCACTGCGGGGCAACGCATCCAACACATCAAACAATATGGGGGCTGCGGCAGTGATTCCCGTTAGCCCCGGTCTTCCCTCACCATCCGCATTTCCGGCCCACACCCCAATGGCGTATTTGGGAGTCACTCCCACGGCCCAAGCATCCTTAAACCCAAAACTGGTGCCCGTTTTCCAAGCGATGGGTTGGGAAGAATCAAAAAAGTGCCAATTCTCATCCCCCTCCGGGCGGTTTACCTCATACATGGACTGAAAAGTGCTATAAATGGACCCGGCACCTACAATGGGAGAGTCAAACTGCTGCTCACCAAAATTCACTTCATCATTGGATAAATAGGTGGGTGCCACAAATTCATTGCTGAAATAGGTGCTGGAGTTATTTGTAAAATGATTCAAGCTTGATGCCAACGAAGCATAGGTTTGGGTCACTTCCCAAAGGGAACTTTCGGCCCCTCCAAGTATCAGGGAGAGGCCATAATACGATGAAGGCTTGTCCAAGGATTTCAATTGCATTTTATGCAACTTGTTATAGAATTTTTGAAGGCCATACTCCCGTAATAGTCGTACTGCAGGGACATTTAGGGAACGGGAGAGTGCCTTGCTGACAGGAACGGCACCTACATGTTTTTTGTCAAAATTTTGCGGATTGTACCCGTTGATGACGGTAGGGACATCCTCCACCAAACTATGGGGCAACACATGCCCTTCGTCCAATAGCGATGCAAACAAGAATGGCTTTAAAGTGCTTCCCGTACTTCGATTTTTGGTGATGATGTCCACATAATTGCCATGTGCCTTCCCCGAAGGGGAATTTCCCACATACCCCAAAACGTTTCGGGATTCCACATCCAAGACCAAAATGGCCAGATTATGGATTTCATTGCTTTTTAACTGCTGATAGTGCCGTTCCGCTAACAGATTGAGTTGTTGTTGTAAGGGTCTTTGGATGGAAGTGGTGATGCGTTCTCCCGGATGCTCAATGCGGATACGCTCGGTAAGGTGGGGCGCGATATCTGGAAGGGGCAGCGGTTTTTGGGGCAGGGGTTCTGAAATGGCCAATTCGTAGGTGGTTTGGTCAATGGTGCCCTTGTCCCGAAGTTTTTCCAACAGCCGGTTTCTTTTTTCCAGAAGTTCTTGTTCGTTCCGTCCGGGGAAAATCAAAGCGGGAGCGTTGGGCAAAACCGCCAAGGCAGCAGATTGCCCCCAACTCAGTTCTTTGGCCGGAATCCCAAAATACCGCCAAGCTGCGGTTTCCAACCCCACCACATTGCCACCATAGGGTGTATGGGATGCATATAGATTCAGAATTTCTTCTTTGGAATGGCTAAATTCCAACCGGGTAGCCATGAAGATTTCAATACATTTTTCCCAGTAGGTGCGACTTTTGTTCTTCCGACTGAGCCGAATGACCTGTTGGGTAATGGTACTTCCACCCCTTCGGGTCTCTTTGGTCAAATTATGCCCAATGGCCTTGATTATGGAAATGGGATTGAAGCCGGGATGCCTGTAAAAATATTCATCCTCAAACAACAAAATACTTTGCTTAAACCGTTCGGGAACGGAATCCAATTGTGGAAACCGCCATTGACCATCATTGGCGATTCGTGCACCAATCAAGGTTCCATCTGAAGCATTGACCACGGTTGAGGTAGGGTCTTCAAACAGGTTTTTGGGCAGACAAAAGAGCCACAAAATCAATAGGAGGCCCAACACAACAATCTTGAATTTGTGTTTTGCTGCAATCTTTTTTACTGGCAATAAAAAATCTCTCATCCACACCGCATCACTGTACTACTTTAATCCAATTTCCTTTGTTTCGGGCTTGATAGTTGTTATCATACATGGCTTCCACCTGGGCGCCGGGCAGATAATAATCACCCAAGAATGAAGCATTTAATTTTAGGGTAAAGGTCTTGGATTTTCTTGCCCCAAGGTCAAAATACAAATGGGTACGGTCATCCCGGGTATCCACATAATCTGCCTTGGCTGCATTTGGGTTGCCACCATCGGTATAGGAAGTATCCACAATCTCCCATCCGCTTGGAACAATATGGGTCAGGGCCAGATTGTCCACATCATCGTTGGAACTGTTAAAGACGGTAATCTGTGCCTGAAGCTCGGTACCTTGGCGCAACTCATTTACATTGATGGAATTTCCAATGGCATCCAAATAGGCCACGGAAAGGGTAAGGTTTTGTTGCTGGGCCAATTCTTCGCCCACAGGCAATTTTCCAGTTTGCGTCAAGGTGGCATAAATGGTATTGCCCTGTTTGTTGTTCACTTGTATTTCCTCTTTAAAGGATGTGATTGAAAGACTTCTTTGCGCAATGGCTCTATCGGTTTTTACGGAAACCTCTTTTCCATTGTTGGTAAAGGTCAAGTCGATGGACTTACCTCCATTTTTCTTCACCATTTTTGCCATGGACAATAGGGCAAAAGCTGTTTCTTGGGTGCTGTACCAGCTTTGGGATGATAGGTTCTTGGCCAAGGAAACGGCCAACTCCCTTTGTTGGGAATCCCCAAGAATGACCATGGTCTCCAAGGCCATGGCTCTGTTTCGGAACACGGAACCGTAGGTTCTGTAATTATAACTGTTGGCAACAAAGTTGATATTGGCTTTTTGGGCAATTGCTTGGGCCACCTCCTTCTTGCCGGCCAATGCATAAGCCGCTGCCAAGCGCCATTTGGCCTCGTTGCTTAAATTTTTGGATTCACGGAGTCGGTTCATGGCCGCCAATTCGGGTTGCTGCGCCAAAGCCAAAGTGTAGAGACGATATGCCTGAGCGATATCATTATTATAACTTGTGGCCGCATTGCTCCATTGGCGGGCTGTAGTTTTTTGGTAGCGGAGCCAGTTGCTCAAGAAAGTCAGTGGTAATTGATAGCCTTGTTGTTTGGCTTCCAACATAAAATGACCGGCATACGAAGTGCCCCAATCATCGGCATGGCCATAACCCGGCCAATAGCTTAAGCCGCCACTTGGGGTTTGGAAATCACCCAACCTGCGAATGGCTGCCTTCACGTTTTTTTCTATATCCTTTTTTCGTTCAAAAGTGATGTCCAGTACATCAGTCAAAAACAATTGCGGGAAAGCGGCGGAAGTGGTCTGTTCCACACATCCGTGGGGGTAGCGGAGCAGAAAATCCATCCGTTTTGAAAAATCCATTGGGGGAAGGGTGGAGAACTCAATAAAGGCTTCATTGGTGCCCGAAGTTCCAAAAGTTTCAAACGGAATGGTCTGGGAACTGTTACTTTCAATGGTGTACAGTTCACTTCTTGTCGTAATCGGATTGGGGTTTTCCACATCGATTTCGGTTTCGCTGCTGGCATTTTCCCCAGCCCCGGAGGCGGTCACTTGTATCGTTTGATATGCCGCAGCCAGATTGACCTTAAAATCAAAATTCACAATCTGTTCCCCAACAGCATTGAACGTAATATTTTTTGAGGTTTCCCCGATGGGTTCCAGTGCCCTACCTGCATTGATGGAAACCTTCACATTTTTCACTTTGGGTTCCATGGCAAAAACGGTCACTGGAATCGTCACTTTTTCCCCAGGAGATAGTTTCCTTGGAATTGAGGTCAGAACCATCAGCGGCTTACGAACCGGAGTGGTTTTTTCGGTATTGCCGTAGGCACTTTTTAAGTTTCCAGCCACTACCATGGTGCGGACGGAACCTACATAATTGGGCATATCAATGGTGTGCGATGCTTTTTCACCTGCTTTCAAGGTGAATGGGCCCAAATAGGTGACCACAGGTTTGAACCGCTGTGCTTTTCTATTTTTGGCACCGGCACCGATGCCACCACCACCTATCGCATAAATATTGTCCACACTGATGGAATAGGCCCCCATAACATCATCAAAAATGTCGAAAGTTTTTACCCCAAGTGCCTGTCTTGCGTAAAAAGCACTGTGAATGTCTGGCGTTTGGAATCGGGTAAGGTCCAGTAATCCTTCATCCACCACGGCCAAGGAATAGGTCATAGCTTTTTTATTGGCTTCGGAGACGGTCACCTTAAAGGATTTCTCAGGTTCCAACACATCGGGCATGGAAAGTTGCGGTTCCAAAAAAGTGGACGGGTCTTCAACCAAGAGCGGGACCACGCCGTATAATCGAATGGGCAAATCGTTGGCCACCTGCCCATGTGGCTGCAACAATGAGATATTAATATAAGCATTGGGCGCCATTTCCGCCGTAATGGGAATGGTGGCCTTGGTTTCTTTGGCCGAAGTCTCAATCCATTTTTGGGATAAGACTTCAGTTCCATTTTCAATGCTGATCAAGGCACGACCACCTCTGTCCGAGGGGAAGGTGACTATAGCCTCCTCACCCAGTTTATATTTTTCCTTGTCTGCTGAAAAAATCAAGATTTTTGAACTTTCAGCATCGTTGGAAGCGGGTCTTCGCCACCAGTTTCGATAGAAATAGGCGGTACGACCCGTAGCATGGCCGGAGGCTTCATCTATTACGCGAATCAAAAAACGGCCGCCTTCTTCATCGGGGACATTGATATTGAAATTTGCTTTTCCATCGCTTCCTGTGGTGATGCTCATTTCTTTGAACGGACGGTGTACGGTGGCATTTTCGTATCGGGAGAGATTGTCGTAACCTCGGTTCCACCACCAACGCCATTCAATTTTAAATACCTGAACTTTTAATTTCCGATTACCGGATGGATTGCCTTGGGCATCGACGGATACAAGATCAAACGAAGTGTTTTCATCGGTCAGAAAAGAACCGTATTGTTTTGCTTTTGGGGAACGAAGCCCTACAAAATGCGAGAAAGGGGCCAAATTTTTGGAGAACACATCAATGGAGAAATCACCACCACCTTCAAACACTTTTGTGGTAAAAGTGGCCTGCAGCATTCCAGGGGCATTGCCGTTGACATTTATTTTTTCGTTGATATTCAAAACCCCATTGGCGTCCAATTTGGAGGAAATCCATTGCAATTCGGTTTCATTGAAACTGCGCACAGGGTCTTGGAACACATAATCCTTAAATTTTGGAAATGCGGTTGAGGTCTGCTTCAAGGTAGCATTGATATCGATTTTAAGATTGCGTGCGGGAGCACCGTGCAGCCATTGTACCGTTGCTTTTCCGCTGTTATTGGAGTTTGCGGTCAACACGTCATCATCAAAGGAAAAATCCACCTTCAATCGGTTGGGTTTTACCGTGGCCACTTTCAAACTTTTATTGAACTGTGCGCCGCCCACCACAATTTTGGCATTCCAAGTTCCCGTAGGGGAATTGGGTTGGGTAGGAACTGGGAAATAATAGAATTTTTCCTCCTTTTTGGCATAGAGTCCATCGGATACGGGAAGGGTTCCTTCGGTGAGCACATTGCGTTGCACGAGTTTGCCACGGGCATCTGTCACCTCCAGTGCTACGGGATGCCCTTGTGGAAGGGGGTTGGCAGAATCATCCAAAACAAAGGTCAGGTGGGCCACATCTCCCGGACGGTGCACCCCTCTTTCAGTGTAGATAAAGCCTTGGAGCCCACTTTGCAATTCTTCCCCCGAAACATCAAACTTACTCAGGGAAAGGGCATTGCCGTCCATTAATTTGGCATAGGCAAAATTATTGTCTTTCTGGGCCACGGCAAAAGCAACGGTCTTTTCGCCATCGTAAATGGAAAATCCAGAGGCATCCGTGGTCACCTCGCCCAATAGTTGTTGCTGATAATTGTAGAGTTTGATATTGGTATTGGCCTCGGGTTTGGTGGTCAATAGGTTGGTGGCGGCAAAATGAAGGGAGTGATTGTTCCCTTTTTTAACGATAAGCCCCAAATCACTGCCCAAAAGATTGGTATAGGCAATTCGGGTGTCGTTATAGTAGGCCAAATGGCAAGGATTGTCCCGTTCCTCCCAATTGTAATCATAATTCCGCCAATAATAGATTTCATTGTCCCAATAGCGTTCCTCCATGGCCTCATCACTGGCGCTTTCTGAGGCATAGTCAACGGATTTTTCTTCAGTAGTTGTGGAATCGCCACAGTCATACGTAGTATGTTCTTTTTTGAAGCTGAACTCGACCCGGTACAATGAACCGGGATGAATTTTGATCAATTCGGAAAGGTCGAGGGCATGGGCTTTCCAGTAACTTGTATTTTCGTCACCGGTTTCGTCCAGCGGAATGACTTTGTAGGCCACCCTTCGCCCCACAGGTCTTAAATCTGATAAATATTCCGTAGCTATGTCATTGTTTTGAAGGTATTGCAGCATGTTGTTTTCATACACCTGTATGACCCGAACTTCCACGGCGGATAGGTTCACGGTTTCAAAATAAATGGGAGTGGATGCTGCATTGGGCAAAATGGTTCCTTTGGAAATTAAGCGGACATTGGGTTTCAACTGTTCAAAAGAGACCAGTTCTGAAAAGGTATTGCTCAGGGTGAATCCATATTCGCTCTTTATGCCTTCAAAGGCATTGACCCGTACTTCGCCCAAAATGCGGTTGGAGGGGTAGACCTTGAGTACATTGCCATCTATTTCATATCGGAGACTTTCCGCATTTTCAACGGTTACCAATCCATTTAGATTTTGATTCTGCTGCAAGGGTTCGGAAAAATTCAAGGTCAAAACCGCATTGGGAGCCGATGTGGTCTTGGCATCCATCACCACAAATTTATTCAAGCCCGGGATGGAATATTTTTCAGAACCTTCATTGTCAATGCCCAACGTTTTCCCTGTCCAGTTGATGGTCAATTCGCCATCTTCTGTTTTTCGGGCAATGCTATCAATTTTAAAACTGTAATATTGGGCGTTTTCGGAGGTGTTATCCCATTTTACAGGAACTTTTTTATCGCCTTGTTGGACTGAGAGTACACTGTTTATTTTGGAAGCCTCCAAAATATCGGAAGCATCCAGGGTCCCGGTCAAATATTGCCATTCCCTGCTATAGGATTGTAGGTTGCCCAGATTGACTTTAAAATTTGGCGTAATGGTCTTAAAACTGAAGGTGTATTTTTTAAAATCGCTCTCGATGTCCTCCATAAGTTTGTTCAGGGAGAGGGTGACCACATATTCGGTATCGGGTTTTAGGTATTCCGAAGGTTGAAAGGTAAGTTCCCTGCCATTTTCTATAAGTAGACTCCCTTCAATGCTGGGAGAAATGTTGATGTATTCCGCAGGAAGCTCTTGATTCAGTTCATATTGCGTCAATTGTTGGGCCAGAACAATTTTAATGGGAGCAGAGATGCTTTGGTTGCCATGGGTATGGTAGCTGATGTAATCTTTGAATTTGAAGAGATTGTCCGTATCACTTTGACCTGTCTTTTTTTTACAGGAAACAGCAAAAATCAGTAGAAAAACAACGGAAAATTTAAAAAGCCTTGACATACCAAAAAGGGAATTAATTACACAATACATTTAGCCAAAGCCAAGATAGCTAAAAATGGGTAGGGGGCTTGTTCTGTTTTACGGATGCCGTGTTAGGATTTACGGATGACCCTTATGGTATTTGATTTTTAGGAATATTTGTGGACTACCACCCCCCAGAAGCACCACCGCCGCCAAAACCGCCGCCGCCAAAGCCGCCACTAAATCCACCGCCACCTCCGAATCCACCGCTGCCAAAACCACCAGAGGAACCGGAGCTACGCCCCATATTGCTCAATATGATCATGTCCCAAATGTCCAAACCCCTTCCACGGCGTCCACCACCTTTGCCACCACCTTTGTTTTTTCGGCTCCAAAGAATGATTATAATCACGATGAAGAAGATGATCAGAAAAAATAGCTGCTTGGGAAACTCATTATTTCCATTAAACGAGCGGTCTTCCTTGAATTCCCCATTCAACACTTGAAAAATGGCATCGGTGCCTTTGTCCAACCCGCCGTAGTAATCTCCTTTCTTAAATTCAGGAATGATAATGGATTCTATGATGCGTTTGGACATAAAGTCGGTAAGGGAACCTTCGGTGCCATAACCGGTGTTGATGGCAATCCGTCTATCATCCCTGGCCAGAAGCACAAGTACGCCGTTATCCTCGTCGGCTTGTCCAATGCCCCATTTTTGTCCCCATTGCGCCCCCAAATAGTTGATGTTTTCCCCTTCCGTGGAACTGATGATGGCAATCACAATTTGGGTTGAGGTACTATCGGAATACCGAATCAATTTTTGTTCCAGAGCACTGCTTTGCGAAGATGACAGCAGGTCCACATAATCATAGACACTGGTCTGTTTTTGGGGTTTTTCGGGTATGGTAAATTGTCCCCAGCTTATGGAAACGCATAAAAATGCAAGTACTAAAAGGCTAGCCCTTGGATATAGCATCGCTCAACTCATTGGTATCATTATGGTCCCATGGAAAATGGGACTCCAATTCCTTTCCAGCCATTAAAATTCCCTCCACAATACCCTGTTTAAAATGTCCTTTTTTAAAATGGGAAGCCATAACATTCTTGGTAGAGTCCCAAAATCCTTTGGGAACGGCGCGATCAATGCCACTATCCCCGTAGATAACAAATTTTTTGTCATCCACGGCAACATAGATCAACACCCCATTGGCTTCCTTGGTGTTGTCCATTTTTAGAAAGTGGAACAACTGCTGCGCTCGACTAAAATGGTCTATTTTAGCGGTGCCTTCAATGTGTACACGAATTTCCCCGGAAGTGTTCTTCTCTGCCTCCAATATGGCATCGATAATGTCCTGTTCTTCTTCGGCGGTTAAAAATTCCTCAACGTGCGACATGCTTAATCAAACTCAAAGTTTACTTCAGGAACATTTTCTGCTCCGGGGTCTGCTTGGTAGCGGGGCATGTCCTCAAAACCAAACCATCCGGCCAATATTTTACCTGGAAACTTGGTGATGTGGATATCGTAGATGTTCACTTTTTCATTGTACCGATCCCGGGCCACATTGATTCTGTTTTCCGTACCTTCCAATTGGGATTGCAGTTCCAAGAAATTTTGATTGGCCTTGAGCTCTGGATAACGCTCCACAGTAACCAAAAGTCGGGATAGTGCAGAGGAAAGTCCGGTTTGGGCCTGTTGAAATTCAGCCAATTGCTCAGCGGAAATATTGTTGGCATCTATGGTTGTTGAGGTGGCCTTGGCACGGGCTTCTATTACATCGGTCAAGGTTCCTCTTTCAAAATCGGCGGCACCTTGTACGGTCTTGACCAGATTGCCAATAAGATCGTTTCTTCGTTGGTACGTACTTTCCACATTGGCCCAAGCTGTTTTGGCATCGGCCTCATATTGTACAGCGGTGTTGTTGAATCCCACGGCCCATTGGTAGAGGCCAAAGGCAATCACAACAACAATTATTAAGGGGATTAACCATTTTTTCATTTCTTCTGGTTTTAGTGTTTTATTTATAGCTGGTCTTTGATTTTTAACAATTCAGCCTTTACTTTTTGAAGTTTCTGGACGACCTCAAAGGTGGAAAGCGTCTTTTGTTTTTCTTCTTTCAGATGGGTTTTGGCACCTTCCAGCGTAAACCCCCGTTCCTTCACCAAATGATAGATCAATTGGAGGTTGTGGATATCCTGGGGGGTAAATTTACGATTGCCCTTGGCATTTTTTTTGGGTTGGAGCACGTCAAACTCTTTTTCCCAAAACCGGATCAGGGATGTGTTCACCCCAAAGGCTTTGGCCACTTCGCCAATACCATAGTAGCGTTTTTCGGGAAGTTCTACGTGCATTAATCCAAGGATTGGTTCTCTTGATTGGCAAACTTGAGCATATTGTCAAACTCTTCGGCTGTTAAACTTCCATAATAGAAGTTGATGGGGTTGATACGCTCCCCGTCCTTAAAAATCTCATAGTGTACATGGGGAGCTTCGGAACGTCCTGTGTTGCCCACAAAACCGATAAGGTCCCCCCGCTTTACTTTTTGGCCTACACTGACATTGTACTTGCTCAAGTGGGCATACAACGAAATATAGCCATATCCATGGTCAATGCGGATGTGTTTTCCATAACCCGATGACCTATTATCGGCACGGCTAATTTTGCCATCCCCGGAAGCATAAATAGGTGTGCCCCGCGGTGCGGTGAAATCCATACCCCAGTGCATTTTCCGTGCTTTGGTGAATGGGTCCGAACGCCATCCGTAACCCGATGCCATTCGGGTAAGGTCTTCATTGCTCACAGGTTGTATGGCTGGAATGGACGCCAAAAGCTTCTCCTTTTCCTCAGCCAGTTTGGCTATCTCGTCCAACGATTTGGATTGGATGACCATCTGTTTTTGGATGATGTCCAATCGCTTTGTGGCGTTTATGATGATTTCTGAATTGTTGAAGCCTTCCAAGGATTTGTAACGATTGACACCCCCAAAACCTGCTCTTCGCTGTTCTTCCGGAATGGGGTTGGCCTCAAAGTACAAACGATAGATATTGTTGTCGCGATCCTCAATATTGGCCAAAACCTGCTCCATTTGCTCCATCTTCCTGATCAGGATGTCATATTGGAGTTCATAATTTCGTACTTCACGCTCCAAGGAAAGTTCCTTGGGGGTATTAACCCATTTTGTGTTCAAAAGTATGATGAGTCCGAGAAAACCGAACAAGGCAGAACCTACCAGAAACAGAAAGAGATTTCGATATCTTTTGGATTTCTTTGGCTCAATCTTTCGATAGGAAAGTGTATCCGGGTCGTAATAGTACTTAACTTTAGACATGAATGGATTTTATCCTATTTTTGCTCACCTGTCTGCCGACAGGCAGGCTCTTTTTATCAAAACAAGCAAATATAAAAATTGTTTTGTTTAAAGTGTTAAATTTAAGAAAACCCTAGGAATTCAATGACATCCCAAGAAGTTAGAACCCAATTTTTAAACTTTTTTAAAGAAAAAAACCACAAAATAGTGCCATCAGCGCCGATGGTGATGAAAAACGACCCCACTTTAATGTTCACCAATGCTGGGATGAACCAGTTTAAGGAGTTTTTCTTGGGGAATTCCATTCCAAAGTCAAAAAGGGTTACCGATACCCAAAAATGTCTTCGCGTAAGTGGCAAGCACAACGATTTGGATGAAGTGGGCAAGGACACCTACCATCATACCATGTTTGAGATGTTGGGCAACTGGAGTTTTGGGGATTACTTTAAAAAAGAGGCTATCCACTGGGCATGGGAATTGTTGACCGAGGTCTACAAAATAGACAAGGACAGTCTTTATGTCTCCGTTTTTGAGGGGAGTGAGGATGACAAATTGGAATTGGACCAAGAAGCATACGATTTGTGGAAAGCCATTGTTCCCGAAGACCGAATCATTATGGGGAACAAAAAGGACAATTTCTGGGAAATGGGCGATCAAGGTCCCTGCGGCCCCTGTTCCGAAATCCATGTTGATATTAGGCCCAAAGAAGAAAAAGCTAAAATTTCAGGGGCATCTTTGGTGAACCAAGACCATCCGCAAGTAGTGGAAATATGGAATTTGGTGTTCATTCAATACAACCGAAAAGCCAATGGGTCTTTGGAGGACCTTCCCGAAAAGCACATCGATACCGGTATGGGCTTTGAGCGTCTGTGCATGGTACTGCAAGATGTAAAATCCAATTACGATACCGACGTTTTCACACCTTTGATTCGAGAGATTGAGACCATCACGGGTCATAAATACGGGAAAAGTGAAGAGACTGATATCGCCATCAGGGTGGTGGCCGATCATATCCGAGCTGTGGCCTTTGCCATTGCCGATGGGCAGTTGCCGAGCAATACGGGTGCAGGCTATGTGATCCGAAGGATATTGCGCCGTGCCATTCGGTATGGGTTTACTTTTTTGGGCACCAAACAACCGTTTATCCATCGCTTGGTAAAGGTGTTGAGTGAAAGTATGGGAAAAGCGTTCCCGGAACTTCCCAAGAACCATCAGTTGATTGAAAATGTGATCAAGGAAGAAGAGAACTCTTTTCTGAGCACCCTGGAACAAGGATTGGTATTATTGGACTCCGTTATAAAATCATCAAAAGGGAAGACCATTGATGGCGAAAAAGCCTTTGAACTCTACGACACCTTCGGGTTTCCCATCGACCTTACGTCCCTTATTCTGGAAGAAAAGGGATATCAATTGGATGTTGAAGGTTTTGAAAAAGCATTGAAGGCCCAAAAAGACAGGTCTAGAGCAGCATCCGAAGTATCTAAAGACGATTGGACAGTGTTGCATCAGGATTCTGAGCAGGAATTTGTGGGATATGACACCTTGGAAGCCCATGTAAAATTGGTGAAATACCGAAAAGTGAGCAGTAAAAAAGGCGGAGATCAATATCAGTTGGTCTTTAATTTGACCCCGTTTTATGCCGAAGGCGGAGGCCAAGTAGGTGACAAAGGTTATCTGGAGTCTCCCAACGGTGATGTGGTTTATATTGTGGACACCAAAAGGGAGAACAACGAGATTGTACATTTTGCAGAGAACCTCCCCAAGGATGTTTCAGGAACCTTTAAGGCTGTAGTGGACCAAGAACAACGTTTTCACACGGCCTGTAACCACACGGCAACACATTTGTTGCACCAGGCCCTGCGCGAAGTTTTGGGAGATCATGTGGAGCAAAAAGGTTCCGCGGTACATGCCAAACATTTACGGTTTGATTTCTCCCATTTCTCCAAATTGACGGTAGAGGAGTTGCGTGAAGTGGAAAACTTTGTCAATGCGCGAATTGAAGGTCAATTACCGTTGGAGGAACATAGAAATATTCCAATTAAAGAAGCTATGGAACAGGGGGCTATGGCCCTTTTTGGTGAAAAATATGGAGATACCGTCCGTACCGTCCGTTTTGGGCAATCCATTGAGCTTTGTGGAGGTACCCACGTGAAGAACACCGCGGACATTTGGCATTTTAAGATTGTCTCAGAAGGCGCTGTGGCCGCAGGAATCCGTAGGATTGAGGCCATTACCTCCGAAGCTGCCAAGGAATTCTTCTTCAAGAACAACCGCATGCTCTTTGAAATAAAGGATTTGTTGAATACCTCCCAAGACCCCGTAAAGGCCGTGGCAAGCTTGCAAGAAGAGAACAATGCCCTGAAAAAGCAGGTGGAGCAATTATTGAGGGACAAGGCAAAGGGACTCAAAAACGAATTGATCGGCGAATTAAAGGAAATCAATGGTATTCAATTTTTGGCCAAAAAGGTGGATTTGGATGCAGGTGGCATCAAGGATTTGGCCTTTGAAATGGGGGGACAGGTCAACGATTTGTTCCTGTTGTTAGCTTCCGAAAATGATGGAAAAGCGGTGCTGTCGTGTTACATTTCCAAAGATTTGGCGTCCAATAAGGGATTGAACGCGGGAAATATTGTCCGGGAACTGGGCAAACACATTCAAGGTGGGGGCGGCGGACAACCGTTCTTTGCCACAGCAGGGGGCAAAAAACCTGAAGGCATTCCGGCCGCTTTGGCAAATGCTGAGGAGATTGTTCAGGCAACAACGTAAACATGAGATTCTTCAAAATAAGAGAGTTCAACTGGAAATATATCTTTGGGGAGATATTCCTGCTGTTTGTGGGGATCAATCTGGCTATATGGTTCAATGATTGGAACACCTCCAAAACGGTTCAAAAAAACAAGGAAGTAGCTTTGGAAAAGATTGAGGAGGAAATCAAGGCAAATTTGGATCAACTGCTGGAAAATAGCACCTTGAACCAAAAAATCCCTGCATTCTTTTCTGACATGAACGACATAAGGAATAAGGATGAAGACATCATAACCTCTTCGGAAGCCATGCATGCTTTCGCAAAAAAATATTCTGAATTTGTTGAAAAGGTCGATTCAACAGCCATGGACAATGGGCTTTATCGCTATGGTTTGAACACTTCCATCAATCTTGAAATCACCGATTTGAGCAGTATTGCGTGGGATGTGTCCAAGTCTACTGGGATATTCCATGAGTTTGGATATGACTGTTTGTACGACCTTCAGGCATTGTATAACACCCAAGATTTGGTGAAAAATCAGATGGACAAGGCCACGGAAGCCCTGCGAAACAAATCCATGGAGGAATTGGTGGGCACCCTTGGATTTATGAAACAGTTGGAAGACCAACTGGAAGACCAATACAGGGATATGCTTACAAGTATTGATGACTGCAAGTAACAAGCATTTGTTTCCATGAAACTCCAAACCACAGTACCATTAAATAAGGCAGATAATCCCATCGATTATCGAAGTAAGTTGGTGCTTTTGGGCTCCTGTTTTGTGGAAAATATGGGGAACAAACTGGATTACCACAAGTTTCAACAACTACAGAACCCCTTTGGAATCCTGTTTCATCCACTGGCTATTGAAAATTTGGTGCATCGGGCGTTGGAAGATAGGCATTACACGGAGACCGAAGTTTTTGAACAGGATGGGATATGGCATTGCTTTGATGCCCATTCCGAGGTTCGGGCCAAATCCAAGGAAGCATTGCTTCAAAATATCAATCAAAAGCTCCAAGATACCCGAAAGGGGTTGCAAAATGCTTCCCATATTGTCATTACCTTGGGGACAGCGTGGGTGTATCGGTACAATACATCAAATAAAATTGTGGCCAATTGCCATAAAGTGCCCCAAAAAGAATTTTCCAAAGAATTGTTGGCTATTGATGCGGTAAAAGCCAGTCTGGAAAACTTGATTAACATGGTTGCGGAGGTTAATCCTGAAGCACAACTCATCTTTACCGTTTCACCTGTGCGCCACCTCAAGGATGGTTTTGTGGAAAACCAACAAAGTAAGGCCACTCTCATATTAGCACTTCACAAGGTTTTGTCACCTCGAGCGCAGTCGAGAGGTCTTGATTACTTTCCGGCCTACGAAATCATGATGGACGAACTCCGTGACTACCGTTTCTACGAAAAGGACATGGTGCATCCCAATGCATTGGCGGTGGACTACATTTGGGAGAAGTTCAAATCGGTTTGGATTTCTTCGGATTGCTATGCTGTTATGGAGGAAGTGGACAGTATCCAAAAAGGGCTTTTGCACCGCCCTTTTAACCCGGATTCGGAGGCACACCAAAAGTTCAGAACATCTCTCCAGTCAAAAATTACGTATCTTCAAGAGAGGTACCCTTTGATGAAATTCCAATAAATGAAAAAAGTTTTAGTAGGAGCGATAATTGCCTTAGCCTCTGTTTTGATCTATAAGTCCTGTGCCGATGAACGCGAACGGAAGACCCTCCTTCAAGAAAGTTCCATGCTCATTCAACAGGAATTGAAGAATGTCTCCAAGCTTATCGTGACCGAAGGTCATTTTGTGGAAGTCTACAATTACAAGGATTCGCGGGAACTGTTCGGTTCTTTGGTCACTGCGGATAAAAAGGCCTTGGTGGTGGCCAATGCTGAAGTTACCATTGCATACGACCTTTCCAAAATTGCGTATGAGATGGATGAAGCCAACAAAACCATAAAAATTACCAGAATTCCAGAAGCTGAAATCAAAATAAACCCCGATTTTGAATACTACGATGTTACGGCGGACTATCTGAACCCGTTTAAAGCCGGGGATTACAATTTGATCAAGAAAAATGTAAACCAGTCATTATTAAAAAAGATTGAAGCCTCTTCTTTGGTGTCCAATGCAGAAAACCGACTGCTCAGTGAACTTTCCAAAATTTATGTGTTGACCAATTCCTTGGGATGGACTTTGGTCTATGGCCAGAACAGCATTGACTCCACGGAACAACTACTTGACTTGCGAAAGACTATGGTCGATTAGTTGAATCCCGTCATCAATCAAATGGCCCACTTTGGGATTGTTTTGTTTGATGGTTTCCAGATGGTCCAAGATTTCTTGCTGAAACGCTTCATCGTTGCCCTTTTTGGCCAACTCGTACAGTTCCACGGGCAGTAGCCAATCATTGGGATGGTTTTCTTTAAGCTCTTTGAACACTTTGTTACGGGAAATGGTGGTGTTTTTTCCTTCTCTAAACTCCCTAATCTGCAAATAGTATTGTTCCAATTGTTGCCGTTCCTGACTTTTCTTTTGTTTGATGGTGGTTTCGGTGATTTCGTGGGTGATCAGGTCAAAACTGTTCAAATCGGCAGGCCCGTTGTAGGCCGAGACCACATCTTGCCCCACGGCCATGTGATACAGACCCCATTCGGGCTTAAATAGGACTTCATCATGGTATTTTACGGTGCAATCCTGAAAGGTGATCAAAATGATTTTGCCCTGAAGGTTTCGGGTCCCGGTGATGATGGTGCCTTCAACTAGTATACCTCCTTCAAACTCCAACGAAACTTGTTCCCCTTCATAAATTTTATACGCTTTTAAATCCCGTGGCCCCATATCCTCAATGGCAATGTTGATGCCCTTCAATTTTCCGATGGGCATTCCAAAACCATCAGCATGTTGGGCTATGCTATGCCCCACCAATTCCTTTTCACGGTAGGCGAGGGCCGTAGCCCCTTTGGTTTGAATATAAATGGGTTTTCCCTCATACTCCATCACTTTGTCAAAATTCCCGGATATCTGCAATCCGGTGCTGAGTTCTAGGGTACCCAATTCCTTCGATTCAATCAATTTTTGAACCCCGGAGAGCCCCCCTTTTCGCAGGGCCATGGTGTTGGCGAAATCTTCCAAAACTTGACTTAAGAATGCAAAATCTGGGGTGACGAAGAGTTGTGGTTGTGGTTTGGTAATGTCAAATTCCGTATGGGCCGCTTCAATGGAATACGGGATTTTCTTCACTTTGTCCGTCATGCACCAAGCACTTTCACCAATAGAGGACAGCAGACCAGCTCCGTAGATTTTTGGGTTTTCCACGGTACCGATAAGCCCGTACTCCACGGTCCACCAGTGCAAATTTCTGATCAGGGCCATTTCACTGGGTTTGCCCATATTTTCCTGAAGGTGCTCAATATGCTTTTCGGCCTTGTCAATCTCTTCCTGCGGGGTGCCCGCCGCTTCCTTGATGATGGATAGGTGCCGCACCGCATGGTACAATTCATAATCCTTGGCACTGGAAATGGCCTTACAGCCAATTTCCCCAAAGCGACGCAAATATTCGGCATATTCCGGATTGGCAATAATGGGGGCATGGCCCGCGCCTTCATGGATAATGTCTGGTGCTGGGGTGTATTCAATGTTTTCCAGTTGCCGTATATCTGAAGCGATGACCAGTACGTTGTATGCCTGAAATTCCATAAAGGCCGAAGGCGGGATAAACCCATCCACAGCCACAGCGGCCCAACCGATTTCCTTCAAAATGCGGTTCATGCCGTACATATTGGGGATATGATCTATGGAAATCCCGGTTTTTTGCAAGCCATCCACATATGAACTGTGCGCCACCCGACTCAGATAATCCACATTTTTGCGCATCACATAACGCCACACGGCTTGGTCAATGGGGGAATAGGTCTCATAATGTTGTGGTTTTATAAACTGCTTGAGGTGCTTGGGCAACTTGTCCAATATGGGATTCGATTCGTAGCTCATAAACGTGTTTTCCTTTTTTTAAAGGTACAAAAATGAAATGGGTTCACCTTGAACAACAGACTACTGGAAATAAAAAAACCGCCCAAAGGCGGCTTGTATATTTTAGTTGGCGGCAACTGCCGTAGTAGGCGGATATTCTTTTAGAATTTGGGAGACGAACTCACGGATGCGCTGCTCCTTCTTGTCAATATTCCTGGTGTTGTTCAAGGTGCCCACACCGCGGCCCTGCCATACCAATTCTTTTTTATTGGCATCGATGACGTCAATATAAAGGGAGCCCTCGGTGCTTGTGCTGACGTTGTTGCCCCAGCCCCAACCCCAACCAGGGCCCCAGACCCATGGGTTGTAGAATCCGCCATAACCCCAACCAAAGTTGTTGTTATAGACATCAACGCGCTCACGTTCCTTGGTAAAAATACTGATGAGCACATCGGGATTTTCAGATTTTACAAAGCCACGGGAACCCAATTCGTTCTCGATGGCACGCAGAATACGTTTTTTGTCCAAATCTGAGATTTGGGCCTTATCAATACCTGTTTTGTAAAAAGCGTAACTCTTGTATGTGTTAAAGTCCGCCTGTCTATCGTAGTCGGAAACCACTCTGACGGAGCTGCAAGAAGCCAAAAAGGTAAGTGCCAGTACGGCCAAAGTGAATAATTTTACATTTTTCATAGTACAATTTTTGAATTCATTGAGATTATTAAATAGGCCACAAATATTATGCCGAATGCGACTTTAGCGTCTCATGTTTGTTTTTGCATTGTAGCCATAAGGGCAATGTCGGCATCCACTTTCACAGCAATACCCCCTTTTTAGGAGATATTGTTCGGTGAACACCTTGTATCCCTCTTCCGAAAAGTAAAAATCGCCCTCCTCCAAGGGAATATGTTCCTTCATACGCACAACACAAGTTTGCTACATAAAGTTACGATTTTCACCTGAAAGCCCCTAGGGTTTTAAGATTGCAAAAACAGGGTTATTCACCGAAATTGTTGATGGTATTATCGGTAGTGCCCAATTTTCTCTGCATTTTGCTGTTATATTTGTAGGAAACCCATGATAGTTTTCAAGTGATATTGGTATTCAAACACTTTTTTTACAAAAACTACGTCGGACTATCCCTTTGGCCCTTCATCATATTGAAGGAAGGGTCGCTCAAGTCGGATGAGGTGCTCATCAACCATGAACGCATCCATCTAAAACAGCAGCAGGAGTTGCTTATTCTGCCTTTTTACATTCTCTATGTTTCCGAATGGCTGTTGCGTACCTTGCTCTATTTGGACAGCTATCGCGCCTACCAGAACATCAGTTTTGAGCGTGAGGCCTATGCCCATGAGAAGGACATGGACTATCTTTCCAAGAGAAAAGCCTATGGGTTCTTGAATTATTTGATGCGTTGATTCCAATTGAAAAGTAATCCAACTTTTAGTTGAGGAGCCTTTTTATTTTATCAGGGTCTTGGAAATTGCCCCAGAAATACTCAATCTCGATCAATTCATCCAAAATCCTATAAAACATCGTAGTATGTTTGGTAATGTAGGCCTCACGGCTTACACTATCGTATTGGGAAACCTTGAACATTTCCGGATTTTTCTTTATTTTTTCGATTGTCCCTTCTACCAAATCAATAAAGGCCAACGCTTCTTTTTTGGTCCACATTTCCATAAGGTAGTCCAAAATTCCATTAAAGGACTTCTTTGCCTCAAAGGTCCAAACTACTTTCACATGGAAATTCTTTTCCTAGCATTGGTTATAACAGATTTATGTTCCAAAACACGACCTGCAGCACTATCCTTTCGGCTTCGTTCCAAGGCTTGTTTGATTTCAAATGCCTTAGCCTCCTCAGGAAAAAGAAGTGTGCTCAACGTAACCATTTCGGGGACGCTGAAACTGCGTTTTTTCAGTTTGTTGTAGAAGGTTGCCCTTGAAATACCAAGCTCTTTGATAAGATGTTCCTTCTTGTATATGCTTTCCTCAATATATTTGTTGAGGTTTTCTTGCAAGTTTTTATAATTTAAGACAACGTCCAACATTTTAATCTAAATTTGTTTAGGAAACATATATAAATATATACATTTTTTTATACAAAAAACGGTCATTTTTTAGATTTTGAAAAATGTATCTTGAAATAAATACGATATAATCTGAATATTGTGATTGTCCCTAACCAAAAAGTGGATGGACCTTTGCTCGATGAAAAGGAGGTGATCCTACACATCAAAAGGGAGGACACCATCCATCCGCTGATTTCTGGGAACAAGTACCGGAAACTCAAATACAATCTGCTGGAAGCCCAAACCCAGGGGCAAAAAACCCTGCTCACCTTTGGTGGGGCCTTTTCCAACCATGTTGCGGCGGTGGCCTGTGCCGGGCATGAACAGGGTTTCCAAACCATTGGGGTGATTCGTGGGGAAGAATTGGAAGGGAGTTGGCCAAACAACCCAACGCTGCAACGGGCCCATGAACACGGGATGCGGTTCCATTTTGTGTCGCGAAGTGCGTATCGGCAAAAAAATGAAACTCATTTTCTTCAAAAATTGAAAGATAGATTTGGAGCATTTTATCTGATTCCCGAAGGCGGCACCAATGAGCTCGCCGTGAAAGGCTGTACGGAAATCCTTTCTGGGGAAGACTCGGCTTTCGATTTTATTTGTTGTAGCGTTGGTACGGGCGGCACCGTGGCCGGACTCATCAATTCCATCCAACCGAACCAAACCGTTTTGGGCTTCCCGGCCTTGAAGGGTGATTTTTTAAAGGCGGATATCCGTACATTTGCGCAAAATGAACGTTGGCAATTGATTACCGAGTATCATTTTGGGGGCTATGCCAAAGTCACCCCAGCCTTGGTGCAATTCATCAACGATTTTAAAAAGGGAACTGGCATTCCTTTGGACCCTATTTACACGGGAAAGCTACTTTTTGGTATTTTTGAACTCATAAAGCAGGATTTTTTTCCGAAGGGAACCCAAATCTTGGCCATCCATACTGGCGGATTGCAAGGGATAAAAGGCATGAACCAAGTATTGGAACAAAAAAAATTACCGTTATTGGACGTATGATCAGGCGAATAGGATATGTACTTTTAGGGGCACTTTTGTTGACCGGTTGTGGCGCGAAGAAAAGAAGAACGACCCAAAGAAATGGGGCTCCCGTGGTGGTGCAGACGGAAAAACCGACCACAAGGACCACTTCTGATGTGGACACGGAGGTGACCAAGGATCTCTATCCAATGCCCGCCGATCCCGGGCGTTTTGAACGCTTCCCCATTTCCGATACCGAGGAATACATTGAAACCTTTGCCGAGATTGCCCAGTACGAAATGCGTGCGTTTGGCATTCCGGCCAGTATCACCTTAGCGCAGGGCATTTTGGAGAGCGGCTCCGGGCGCGGGGAACTCACTTTGAAGACCAACAACCACTTTGGTATTAAATGCCATACGGGTTGGCAGGGCGAATACGATTTTCACGATGATGATGCCAAGGGCGAATGCTTTAGAAAGTACAACCATCCCATGTTTTCGTTTCGGGACCACAGTATTTTTCTGTCCTCGCGTTCCCGTTATGCCTTTTTGTTCAATTACCGAAGGGACGATTATAAAAAATGGGCGCATGGCCTTCGACAAGCGGGGTATGCCACAGACCGTCATTATCCACAAAAATTGATTTCGCTGATTGAGCGCTACAACCTGCACCAATATGATGAGGATATGGTGCGCGGCGGTTTGGACACGGTTCGGGAACCTAAGCAATATGAAGTATTTACCCACGTAGTGGAAAAGGGCGATACGCTCTACGCCCTCTCCCGGAAATATGAAATCTCCGTGGATGAAATACAGCGGCTCAACAATTTAAACGACACCAACATTTCCATTGGACAGGTGCTGAACATCCGAAAGGAAAAAGCGAAATAAGAATACTACAAAAGCGTCAACCTGAACCTGCCTGCCTGCCGAATAGGAAGGTTTCAGGTTCTCATTACGCTAAACACCAATGATGATGAGATGCTGAAACAAGTTCAGCATGACGAGATAGCGTTGTCAGTTTGAGCCTGCCTTTCTCGGCAGACAGGCACAGTCGAGAACAACTTTAACAGGGATGACATCTCGACTGCGCTCGATGTGACATCAAGGACAGGACAACAAGCCGAACTGACCATTTTCCGTTTCCAAGAAAGTTACAGGATACGTACCTTTACGACCAAATCGTCATCCTGAGCAACGCGAAGGATCTCACAAAAGACTTTTGACAGTTTATGATGGGATGCTGAAACACCGTGCCCGGCAGCAGGCAGGAGTTCCGCATGACGGCGGATCTTAAAAATGGCAGAATAAACGAATAAAAGATTCCCATTTTCATGGGAATGACAAATAGTATATGATCTACCAACGAAGCAGTGCCCTCTTTGCGGAGGCGAAAAAATACATCCCCGGAGGGGTAAATTCCCCGGTACGGGCGTTTAAAGCAGTAGGGGGTGACCCCATTTTTGTAAAAGAGGCCAAGGGTGCCTACCTCTATGATGTGGATGGCAACCAACTCATCGATTACATTGCCTCTTGGGGGCCATTGATTCTGGGTCACGCCTTTGAACCCGTGATCAATGCGGTGGTTGAAAAGGCCAAAAAAGGCACTTCCTTTGGCATGCCCACCGAAATTGAGACCGAAATTGCCCAATTGGCGGTCTCCATGGTGCCGAATATTGACAAAATCCGGTTTGTGAACAGCGGTACCGAAGCTTGTATGAGTGCGGTGCGCCTCGCGCGCGGGTACACGGGCAAGGACAAAATCATCAAGTTTGCGGGCTGTTACCACGGTCATTCGGATGCGTTTTTGATCCAAGCGGGGAGTGGGGCCGTTACTTTTGGGAGTCCCAATAGCCCCGGGGTGACCCAAGGCACCGCCAAGGACACCCTTTTGGCGGATTACAACGATTTGGAAGGGGTACAAGCCCTTTTGGAAGCCAATAAAGGTGAAATAGCCGCGATTATCTTGGAACCCGTGGCAGGCAACATGGGGTGTATTATCCCTACCGATGAATTTATTCATGGCTTGCGGAAATTGTGCACCGAAGAAGGTATTTTGTTGCTTTTTGATGAGGTCATGACCGGTTTTCGTTTGGGCAAGGGTGGCGCACAGGAAGCCTTGGGCGTGGATGCCGATATGGTGATGTTTGGAAAAGTGATCGGGGGTGGATTGCCCGTAGGGGCCTTTGCCGCCCGAGCCGAGATCATGGCCCATTTGGCCCCGGAGGGGCCGGTGTACCAAGCGGGGACCTTAAGTGGAAACCCTTTGGCCATGAGTGCTGGACTCGCCATGCTCACCGAACTGAACAACCGCCCCGAGATTTTTACCAGCCTTGCCGAAAAAACGGAGTACCTGCACAAGGGCATTGCCCACGTATTGACCGAAAAAGGGGTGCCCCACCAGATCAACCGTTATGGCAGTATGATTTCTGTACATTTTACGGAAGACCCTGTGGTGGATTTTGCCTCCTCGGCCAAGGGCAATAACGATACCTTTAAAAAGTATTTTCATGGCATGTTGGACAATGGCGTGTATTTGCCCCCCTCTGCCTTTGAAAGCTACTTTCTCAATGATGCCCTGAGTTATGCCGATTTGGATAGGACGATTGAGGCGGTTCAAAAGGTGTTCTAGTCTATCTCAGCGCTTAATTACAAACCGTGTTCAGTTCTTGGTAATCCGATTTTGATACGGTGAGAATCTCCTGACTTGAGGCAATTTTGATGCAGCTCAAGGGCGGATTCCGATCTGCGCGTAGATCAACCAGTTCCAAGTTGTTGCTCACATCCAGACTGTTCAATGCATTGCTTGAAATATAAAGGTGCGTCAGCTTGCTGTTGTGTGCAAAGTCAACCGTTTGGAGGGTATTGTCCGATAGCAATACGGTTTCCAACAACAAATTGTTGCTCAGGTCAACAGCGGTGAGGTCGTTGCTTATCATAAAGAGGTTCTTGAGGTTGACGGCTCCACTGATGTCTATGGTCTTCAACAGGTTTTGGCCCATGTGCAACAGCTCCAAAGCGGCATTGTCCAGGTGCAGTTCTTCCATGTAGTTAAAGGAGAGGTATATTTTTTTCAATTGGGTGGCGTTGGATAGCCCGTCAATGGATTCCAGTTCATTGGACTCCATGTTCACGAGCAAGAGATTGGGGTTATTGCCCAGGTCAATACTGGTCAAATAATTGGCCTGAAGGTACACGGTGTCTAGCTTAGTGTTTGCACTTAAATCGATATCCGTGAGTTGCTGCCCGCCAGCGAACAGATACGTTAGGTTGACAAAACCTTCAATACCGGTCAAATCGCTGATGTCGCCAAAATTACCCGAAGGGTTAAGGTCCAAATGGCTTATGTTTTGGGCATCTGTGCGCAGCATTTGCTGGTTCACCACGCCATCCGAATCAATGCCCTGGTCTATTAAAACCGTTTCAAATTCTGGGTCTGGAATGCGTAAATAGGTGTCGTTGGGGTTGGGAGTGTCTTCACTTTTGGAGCATGCGGCAAAGAAATACAAGGCAAGGGCTACGATGGCGTAGACTTTTTTCATTTTTACGTTTTTTGATGATTGCCTACTAGACGGTTTTAGGGTTGGGTTGTTACGGAACCCGTTGGGTTTAGCGTTTTTTTAACAATTAGATTTCTCACGTTCCTTTCAGTCAGTTCGAAATGACCCTATTGCTCCTTTTTTATTCTTCAATTTTAATGGTCAATTTATTGTTCTCCGAAATGACGGTTATAGTTTTTCCCATTTCAAAACCGAGTTCCTCCAACCAACGTCCCTCAAGACGTATTTCAGGGACTTTGGTATTGTCCCATGTCCTACGTCTAAATTTGGAATGTATTTTCAGTTTGCGGGTCACTTGAAATCTATTTGTTCGGAATAACGAACACAATATATAAAGAAATTCTGGATATTCGGTATAGTGAACACGCAAAATGTTACATATTTGGTCAAATTGGGAACCCGGATTAAAGAGTTACGGGAAGAAAAAGGGGTTGACCAAAAATCGTTTGCTTTTGACTGTGGAATTGGTCGAACTCAATTGTATATGATTGAAAATGGAAAAACCAATCCGCGTCTTACCACTTTGTTGAAAATTTCAGAAGGTCTTGGGATTTCGGTTTCTGAACTCTTGAATTTGAGTTGAAATATCCAGAACTATTTTGGTAAGAAAGACGAGAACCTGTCTGCTGACAGTCAAGCAATTATTATAGCTTTTTTTGTCCTTAGTTATTATCTTTTTCAACTAAATTGTCAGGAACTGTTTCCCAAGTACTACATTTTCTATAAACCTGTCTTTTAAACGTTCTGAACACAGCTCTTGTATCAAAATCTGAGTTCGGAAAATGCTCTTCTAACGTGGCTTTAAGAGCTCGTCTAATTTCGTAATCTAACTTATCTAAGATAGCTTCAATTTTTATTTTAGCCATATCTGAATTTTTAATTAATAAATCCATTCCATTCAATTGCAGACCATCCTAATCTTGGAATTGGCGGAATCGGTGGAATTGGTGGTATCGGATGAATTGGTGGAATATTCTGAATCGGTGGAATCGGTGGAATGTTGGGGATTGGTGGTATTGGTCCATTTGTTGCTCCTCTAACAAATGCTACAGCATTTCCGTTTCTGTCTCGGAAAAACCCGTTTGTGAATGTTCCTTTATAGTTGGCTTGTAAATTAAATACAGCATTGTTACTTACAAACCCAATACTTCTTCCTTGTAGATTGAATAATTCCCGACCTCTAATCCAACTTATTGTTCGTCCTTGTCTGTCAAATATTGGTTCCATATGTTTTTTAATTATGTAAAACGGTCTCGGGTATGAGTAGTTGCGTGGTTTAACGGTTAACTTAGCAAGTACACACCAAAACTGAAAATCCGACAGGATTTTCAGAAGTAGCGGATAGTGGATAAAAAGCAATTATTTAGAGCTATTATTGACAATGTTTTATTTGATTAAATTTTTATTATGGGCGTACAAAAAGCCTTTATCAGTTGCTCTTACCCATCTTGTATCTGAACTCCATTTTACATAATCTAATTTTATCAATTTAGTAGCTAAAACTCTAAACATAGCAGTTGAAATATTTAAATTGTTAGCCACTCTCGTTGAATTTACAGAAGGGTCAACGCCTTGAAGATTAATAATCATAGATAATGTTTCATCTAAAAGCTTACTGTCCCCATCGAGTTCTTCTTTTTTTACAGCCTTGAAAGGATTATTTCCGACTGGTGGTTTTTCAAAAACAGGGGAATTATGAATTGTTCTTACCAAATCATCATAACTATATTCATAATCATCATCCTTTGAGAAATTAATATAAAGTTTGGTTTTTAGAAAAGTTGGAACTTTAATTTCCCCATTTTGTCTAATGATTGGTATTACTTTACTTTCATTTATTTTTTCTAGTAAATTGGAAGTAATAATCATTTTTTCGTATCCTACACCACCTGAACCTTTGTCTGCTTTGTCAACATATCTTTCAGTACAAATCATTAATATTTTATTAGCGTTTGAAAGATTTGTTTCCATAAAATGTGGAACATCGTCCCCAGCTTTTAACTCAAATTGGTCTATGATGGCATCTATTCCGTTATTTCGAAGTCTTATTGCTAATTCCAAACACCATTTTTTATGGTCTAAAGAGTCGTGAGAATATGAGATGAATACTTTTGGAACTAGCATTTATTTAATTATTGCCAACGGTCTCGTAAAACAGTCAGTTACGGGTTAAAAATTATTATCTTTCGGCAAAGTCTAGACTTAAGCAATTCCGACTGGATTTGGATGCAGTTGAATCCGACATAATTGTTTTATTAA
>NZ_LXTT01000142.1 GCF_001683915.1 Allomuricauda sp. CP2A
AGATACTTAGGTTAATTCAAAATCCAACATCCATTTATTTTTATTCGTAAAGAAAAAGGGCCTGTATCGATTTTGATACAGGCCCTTTCCCAGAAATAGTGCGACTGTATCATTCCCAATTGGGAACAATAATGACCACACCGTTGACTAGGATATCTCTTTTCATAAGTCAATGTTACAAAAAAATAAACGTAAGTGCTACCTTAAAATTGAAAAACTTTAAAGCAATTTAAAGGAAAGTGCATCCCCAAGTTTTTTTTGGGCCAAAACACAAATGGCGGCTTCGGATAGTTGCAATATTCTGGGATATCCCCCCGTAGTCTGCCCATCCTTCATCAAGATAATCAAACGTCCTGCCGGGGTAAGCTGCACCGTTCCGGGCAAAGTACCTGAGGTGAGCATGGAATGGGTATGTCCTGAGATAAGTTCCGTGAGCTGGTAGGCCATTCGGTCGTTTGCCTTGGAAACCGTAAAGTCTTTTGAGAAAATTTCAGTTAATTGCTTGTCTGACAAAAGCGAAAATTCAGGGCCCTTGAATACTTCCAACTCATCGGTGAGAAAATGGTCCTCAATCTTTACTTCAGAGATCAACGGCTCGTATGAAGCTGTTTCCTTATAGGGGATTTCATCGCCATCCTTGATCCGCTTTTTCTTGGTCACCGGGAAGTATTGGGAGCGACTTCCAAGTACTTTTTCTGTTTGAAAGCCCCCTTTTATGGCCAAATATGCCCTAAATCCATTTTTTAATTTGCCGAAAGACAAAATGTCTCCTTTGGAAACTTGGACCACCTGATGGTTTTCAATGGCTTTATCATTCAATTTGGCCTCAAGATGTGCACCGGAAAGACTAATGGCTGTGGGTTCCTCAAATTGCAGTTTTGGTCCCATCATGGTAATCTCCAAAACGGCATCGTAAGGGTCGTTTTCCAATAAAAGGTTTGCTTTTTTAACGGATTCCACATCCATGGCTCCTGAAATGGGAACACCAATATCCCTGTGGCCAAAACGGCCCAAGTCTTGAATGGTGGCAAAAAAACCTGCTTTTAGCACCTTAAGCATCCAACAACACTTTTTCTGGTTTATAAATTCCCACTTCGCCTTCAATCTTGTGCAGATCATACTCGGCCTTGGATATTTTTTGAAACTGTATCTTGTCCCCCACTTTCACAAAACAGGGGTCTTCCAAGCTAGGATTGAACAAAGGTATGGGGCAATTGCCGATAATGTTCCAGCCCCCTGGGGAATCTTGCGGATACACCCCGGTCTGTTTTCCTGCCAGTCCAACAGAACCCTTGGCCACTTGCAGGCGTGGTTCTGCACGTCTAGGGATTTCCAATGACTCGGGAAGTCCTCCCAAATACATGAATCCAGGCAAAAATCCTATTCCATATACAATATATTGATAGGACGTATGCTGTTTGATGAGTTCATCAACGGACAAATTCAAGGTTTTGGAAACTTCATCCATATCAATTCCAAACTCAGGGTCATAACATACGGGAATTCGCCATAAATGTTGAACCCGTTTGGTCTTGGAAGCTGCTTGTTTTGCATGACAGTCAAGAACGATTCTCTTCATGTCATCAAAATCCAGATGCTCATCATTGCACACCATGGTGAGGGAGTTGTAGGCAACTGACATTTCCCATCCGGGAAGTTTCAATTCCTTGAAAGCATCCATAAAATCAAGAATATCTGCCAAAATGGACACCTCCACCTTGCAGGGCCATTCCACTAGGACGGCCCGTTCACCAAAGGGTTTGATGCTAATGGGGTAACTTCTCACTTTTGTAATTGCACCTGATGTTTGGATAATTCTTGGGAAAGATACATTAATATTTTCAATGCAGAAGGGGTATCACCATGTATGCAAAGGGTTTTTGCCTCAATTTTGACCAACTCTCCCGTTACGGCCATAACATTGCCTTCTTTAATAATGGGAAGAATATGTTCCAATACTTTTTTAGGGTCTTGGATGAGGGCATTGTCCAACTTTCGGTTCACTAAACTCAAATCACTGTTATAGTTTCTGTCACCAAAGGCCTCATACCATATAGCAAAACCTTGGTCAAGGGCCACGTCGGCAATCACTGAACCAAATGGCACATACAGTAGCACCCTGTTTTTATACGGATGGATGACCTCTAAATACGTTTCTGCCAAATCCCTGTCCTTTGCAGTTTTGTTGTACAATGCTCCATGTGCTTTGATATGATGTAATTCTGCATGTTCATTCTCCAAAATAGCTTCAAGGGTTTTCATCTGCTCCTCAATGCTTTGTTGCAACTCCTGCTTTGAAATATCCATGACCTGCCTCCCAAAATTCTCTCGGTCTGGATATGATGGGTGCGCCCCTATTTTAACATTATGTTTCTTGGCCAATCTAACAATGTGAGTCATGGTGTCAACATCACCGGCGTGTCCACCACAGGCTATATTGCATGAACTGATCAAAGGAAATAGCTCCGTTTCGTTGCCCACGCCTTCACCCACATCACAATTAATATCTATGGTCCAATTTGCCATCAGTATACACCCATTACTTTGAGAATGCTTTTAATGCCCAAGAAAATAGAAAATCCCACAATGGCAAATCCAAGAATGTTTTGAACCAGCGTATTCCCATGTTCGCCCATCACGGTTTTCTTGTTCACTATCCAAAGTAATAAAATAGCCATGATTGGCAATAGCAATCCATTGGCTACTTGGGCAAACTGTATAACTTCAATGGGGGTGATGTCAAACGACAAAAAGAACACACCACACAACAGCACAAAGGTCCAGACCATCTTAAATCTTTTGTCTTCCATGTTTCCACCCCAATCAAAACAACTACTGGCCACAAATGCAGCTGCCAGCGGTGCCGTTATTGCCGAAGTGATCCCAGCGGCCAACAAACCGATGGCCATAAAATACACCGCCATTTTTCCAAAGAGCGGTTCCAATCCCTTTGCCATATCCAAGGCATTGTTAATATGGTCTATGGGTGCGGATGCCGCCGTGACCAATATGGCCATGGATACCAATCCACCCAAGGCGATGGAAATTATGGTATCCCATTTTACCGTTTTCAGTTCGCTACTCGATTTCCATTTCTGTTTCACCAAGGATGCATGTAAAAACAGGTTGTAGGGCACCACTGTGGTACCCACCAAAGCGATGACCGTAAAAAGTCCACCTTCTGGCATGGTGGGCACAAAAGCCCCTTTTAAAATATCATAAATGGAAGGTTTGGTCATTAGGGCACAGATAAGGAAGCTCACTCCCATAATCCCGACAAGTCCAACAAAAACCCGTTCCAAAATCTTATAGCTGCTGAACCACAATAACACAAAAATGAAAATCCCGACGATAGCTGGATAAAACGACACTATTTGTGCGCTGGGAAAGAGCTGTTCCAAACCCAAAGTAGCCCCGCCAATATTCCCGGCTTCGTAGGCTGCATTTCCAATAAGAATGGCCGAAAGAACAACAATGACCACGAACCTTCTGGCCCATGGCTTTTTCAGTTCGTCCCTCACCACATCCACAAGCCCGGTCTGTGCAATGACCCCAATTCGGCCCGCCATACCCTGAAGCACAATGGTTGCCAGTACGGATACCAACAAGGCCCAAATTAAAGCATACCCAAACCGTGCTCCGGCAAGGGTGCACATGGTAAGGGTGCCAGGACCTACAAAGGCCGCGGCCACCAATACTCCTGGACCTATTTTTTTGAACATATCTTTGGTTGGTTTTAGGGTTTGAATTTAAGGGGATATTGGGATAAATACGGCTTTTCAATCAAAAAAATGCATTTCGTCTAAAAGTGGAATGTTTTACATCGAATTTTTATACGAATTTGAAAAAACAAAAGTTATAATAATCCCAAATCATACGTAGACCTAAACTTGACAAACACTTATGACATGTAAGGATTGTGAGAAAAGTATTGGACATCAGCAATATAAAGAATCCATGGACTCTTTGGGTGTTCAACTTTGCGAAAGACATACCCGACTTATCAAAAAAGTCATTTTAGATAACAATACCCCCCTTGAGGCAGTCCATTTATTTTATGCACTGAAAGAAGCCGGTGCTTATCCGATGTTGGAATGGTGGGATGGAAAAAAATCCGTGGATATTGCCATTTCAAGAGTAAAACTCAATATTGAAATTGATAAGGACTACAACATGATCACGCATGAACAGGCCATAAGCGACCTGGAAGATGCCATGCACTCCTTTAAAAATGGATTTACAACCGTGAGGATACCCCATTTGGCCGTAAAGTACTATTTAGAAGATACGGTCCAGAACATTTTGGGCATCATCTCTGGACTAAAGGCCAATATCAAGGCCATTTAATTACTAAACTGCAATCGCTTGTCCAGTTTGGTTTCCTTGTATTCCAAAATATTGATGATAACAGCGTCTTCCCCTATGTTTTCAAGATCGTTGACATAGTTTTTTCCCCTGTTCTCAAAGTATTCGGTATCCCCGGAATCCAGTTTGATCATATCTATTTTCCCATTGCCGTAGCGGGTAAGCAGCAAGCCACCGGTGGTACAGACCCAACCGTAGTTGGTGTTGTGCTTTCTAAAAGGGATGCGCTCACCTGGAATCAAGCATAATTCCCAAAGTTTGACACTTTCATTTTCAAAAACCAATCGATCACTCAACGATTGCGTAATTTCATGATGCAGCAACTCATCAATCATCTCCTGCTCCCACGGATCAAAATTCCCCGCAGGATTCAATTCAACACATTGCATTTCGTAAAAATTATAAAAACGGGGGCAAAAGTATCAGATATTACAACATTAATACATTGATTTGTAATGTTTAACGATTTTTTTGCACTTCTTGTCTTTTTATGCAATCGATTTCCATTTTTTATTCAAAAAAACCGAGGAGTTCACATTTTATCCATAATGGAATCACCCCAACCACCCCTCACGGTCCAAACTACGATATTGGATGGCCTCCGAAATATGGCTGGTACTGATCTCCGCAACATTTTCCAAATCTGCAATGGTTCTGGAGACTTTTAAGATGCGGTCATAGGCCCTAGCGGAAAGATTCAATCGTTGCATGGCATTCTTAAGCAACGTCTTAGAGTCTTCATCCAACGGACAAAACTTGCGTATCAATTTGGTGCCCATTTGTGCGTTGTAATGGAGACCCTCCAACTCCATGAAACGATCTGCCTGAATTTTCCGGGCGGATATCACCCGCTGCCGAATTAGGGCACTGTCTTCCCCTTTTCGTTCATCTGATAATTTTTCAAAAGGAACTGGCGTCACCTCAATATGAATGTCAATCCTATCCAGCAGCGGACCAGAAATCTTGCCCAAATACCGTTGCATTTCTGCTGGTGAAGAGGTCAACGGAGCATCAGGGTCGTTAAAGTAGCCACTGGGACTGGGGTTCATGCTGGCCACCAACATAAAACTGCTCGGATACGTTACCGTGTATTGGGCTCTTGCAATGGTGACTTCCCGATCTTCCATGGGTTGTCGCATTACTTCCAGAACCCGACGTTCAAACTCAGGAAGCTCATCCAAGAACAACACCCCATTATGTGACAGGGAAATTTCTCCCGGCTGCGGGTAACTCCCCCCACCCACCAAAGCCGCCGCACTAATGGTATGGTGAGGATTCCGAAAAGGCCGTTGGCTCATCAACCCCTTATTTTTGACCTTGCCCACCACACTGTGGATTTTTGTGGTTTCCAAAGCCTCGTGCAGGGTCATAGGTGGCAAAATGGAGGGCAAACGCTTGGCCAACATCGTTTTTCCTGCGCCGGGAGGGCCAATTAAAATTATATTGTGCCCGCCTGCCGCCGCTATTTCCATACAACGTTTTATACTTTCTTGCCCCCTGACATCAGAAAAGTCAAACTCTGGATGGCCCGAATGCCCGTTGAACTCCTCTTGGGTATCCACTTGGGTTTCAACCAAAGGTTTTCCTGAATCAAAAAAGTCGATGACCTCTTTGATGTTTTCCACTCCATATACTTTAAAATCCTCCACTACTGCGGCTTCTTGGGCATTCTCCTTGGGAAGAATGAATCCCTTAAACCCCTCTTCCTTAGCTTTTATAGCGATAGGTAGGGCGCCTTTTATAGGTTGAAGGCTTCCATCGAGCGACAATTCGCCCATGATCAAATAATCTTCAATCTCATCGGAATTAATTTGATTGGATGCGGCCAATATGCCCAATGCCAAGGTGAGGTCGTATGCGGAGCCTTCCTTGCGCAAATCTGCCGGGGCCATGTTGATGGTAATCTTTTTGCCGGGAATTTTGTATCCAATATTTTGAAGTGCGGCTGCAATGCGAAAGTTGCTCTCCTTGATTGCATTATCTGGGAGACCTACCAAATGATAACCAACTCCCTTATCCACATTTACCTCGACCACCACAGTGGTGGCATCAATGCCAAAAACGGCACTTCCATAAACTTTTATGAGCATTTAGCGTCTTTTCTTGTTAAACGAGCACGAAAAATAAACGATCTCATTCAACAACCGGTGCTCTTTTGACGGATACCGGGTTTCCATTTATGGAAGCCCATTTAGGAGCAATATACCTTATTTATTGTTTGGTTGAAAGGTCAACACAGATTCAGCATTTTCTTGGATCTCATCCTTGTTCATCATCATTTTTCGGAATTTTCCTTGGACATAAAGTTCCGCTTGATCTTTGTAATGCTTGCTGAAAGGATTGCCCGATTGCCCCGTTGGCAATATGCTAATACTGTTCTCTATGTCTGAAAAATCGATGATGCGACGCGTGGATGGGCCCGAATTTACTTTGTAATATCCTGTACTGTCATACGGAAAAGCCATATTGTTGATGACCTCCCGGGTTCCACTTACAGGAAATGGTCCCACGTTAAAATACTTTCGCAAGGATTCTACTTGGCCAATGGGATGCTCATGTTCCAGCGTATGCACCTTGTCCCAAGTCCACTGGTTTGGGTCGGGGCCAAAATCTTCCACCAAGGATTTCCATGCATCATCAAAAGATTTCAAAACAATATCCTGTCTTGTTTCCACTTTATCTTCAGTATGGGTATTGTCCCACCACTTTCCGTGCTCCATTTTGGCGCCCCATGCAATTTGCCTTTTGAAGAGATGGGTGGCCAAAAACTGATTGAACATTTCGGTACCCAGTTCATCCTCCATGGCGTTTTTGGCCACAAAATATTCACACCGATGGTACAAGGTTGGATTAGTGCTTTTCAGTGAATAATGTCCATCCCAATTTTCCAGTGAATCCACCTGCACCAATTGCTCATTGGACAGTTGGGTTACATCAAAAAGCTTGATGAGTTCAGTAATCAATAAAGGATTAACGGAAGAAGTTACATCCAATATCATCTCTGAGGCCGACTCCTTGTCCCAATCGTTCTTCGCTTCCAATAACTGAACAATACGTTTGGCCCTGTTCTCCGGTAAATAATATCCGGGATAGAGCATGCCCGCAATGGAATCGGGTTGGTTATTGGCGGAATACACGTAGTTCCATGGTGGATTTATGGCACTGGGGTTTTCGGAAAAATCCAGAAAACGTAGCGGCTCTTCTTTTCCCGAAGCACCATCCAAAATGAATTTGGTGGATAAACTGTCCGGCATTTGGTACAATTTGGCCGTGGCCCACCAAGCTACATTTCCTTCCGCATCACCATACATGACATTTAGACCAGGCGCATGAATCTTGGGCAGGGCACTTTTAAATCCATCAATATTGGTGGCATGACAGAGTCCATGAAGTCCATCCATGACCTCATTTTTTTCCTTGGTATAGATCCAAGACATGGCCACGGGACGTTCTCCAGAAATCTGGTCTGCTATGTGGTTCAATACTGGGCCGTGCTGGGTTTTGGAATAGGTGAATTCAACATCCTCCCCATCTTTTACCTTGATGGTCTTGGTCACATATTCGAAATTCTTCCAGCCCTCAGCGGTTTTGTATTGTGTACTATCCGAAGGATTGACTTCCTCAAAATAGAAATCGACATCGTCATTCTCGAACATCGTAAGCCCATAAGCCAGATTTCTATCGTGGCCCAACAACGGAAATGGAACCCCTGCCAAATGATACCCGTATTTTTCATAGGTTGGGGTACTCACATGGGCCTCATACCAAACCGAAGGTTGCGCAAAACCAATATGGGGATCGTTGGCCAAAATCACCTTTCCGCTCTTGGTCTTATCTGGGCCAATCACCCAACTATTGCTCCCTATGAATTGGGGTATGGGCAATTTGTCCAGGGCTGCGGTTACATTAGTGGCTATGTTTGCCGCCAAGGAATCGACTTTTTGTTTTTCATAATTTTTAATCCAAACGGTGGAGGTATCCGAATTTATGGCCAGGTCGTTCATATATTCCTCTCCCAACTTATCCCGCATACTGGTCAACAAAGGGTCGGTTTTGTGTGCCATGGCAAAACTGAAGGCCATATAACCCACGGCATTGTACACATCCTCTAGGGTAAATGGTTCCTTTTCCAATCCGGTAAGGTAAAACTCGATTGGGGTAGGTCCTTTTTCAATGAATTGGTTGATTCCGTCCAAATACGCTTGGGAAAGCATGGCCATATCGCTTTGCACATCCAAATTGGCAACCGTTTTGGCGGTATGGTCATCAATGCCCAAGGAAAGAAAGAACTTGTCGGTTTTAACCAAATCCTGTCCGAAGACTTCGGAAAGCTGTCCTTTGGCCACCCTGCGCAATAACTCCATCTGCCACAATCGGTCTTGGGCATGCACATAGCCCAATGCCTTCAAGGCATCTATTTCAGATTCAGCGTAAATATGTGGAATTCCGTAAGGGTCAAAATACACTTTGACCTCACTTTGTAGCCCAGCCAAGGTCTTGTTTCCTGAATAATCGGGCTTTAGGGTATTGAAAAAAACAAAAACGCCTATAACCATAAGCAGCACAAGACCTGCCAGCACCAAAAGTACTTTTTTAAGTTTTTTCACAAGTTTTGAGGTAAGTCAATTGGTCCCTAAGGTAAACTATTTTCACAAATCGAAGGAAAAAAACACGTTGAAAAACCAACTCATTTATTCATGGAAAGTTGATGGTTCTCCAAACCAGACTTAAGCCATTCCTCATAGGTTTCCACATCAACATATTGAACGGCATCATTCAAGATTTCCAGGTTTGGTGAGAGAAGCACGTAGTAGGGTTGCGAAGCGGCATTAAAATTCACTGTTTGGAAAGTGCCCCATTTCTGACCGATGGTCTCAATGGATTTTATCCTACCGGAATCGAACTTAAAATCAAATTTTTCAGTTTCTGGGAGTTCCTTGCGGTCATCCACATACAACGAAATGAGCACATACTCATCTTTCAATATGGGATAAATACTGGAATGGCTCCACACATTTTCCTCCATTTTTCTACAGTTGACGCAGGCCCATCCCGTAAAATCGAGCAAAATAGGTTTGTTGACTTCTTTGGCATAGGCGACACCTTCCCCAAAATCCTTGAAGCAATCCAATCCAAGAGGGCAATCACTTTCTTTCTGGACAACACTGTAAAAATCCGGTGGAGGAAATCCGCTCAACAGTTTCAATGGGGTCACATTCAACACCCCTAGAATCAAGTATGCTGAAAATGCCAGACTCAAAACCCCAAAAAGTTTTCGGGTTGATGAAAGTTTCTTTTTTGGGCCGTCATGTGGAAATCTGAAAATGCCGAACAGATACAAGGTCATCAAAACAAAGAGTACGATCCAAATCCCCAAGAATATTTCCCGCTTGAATATGCCCCAATTTCCCACCAAATCAGCATTGGAAAGGAACTTGAAGGCAAGAGCGAGTTCCAAGAAGCCCAACACTACTTTTACGGTGGTCATCCATCCGCCCGATTTGGGCAAGGAATTCAACCATGTCGGAAACAGGGCAAACATGGCAAATGGCAAAGCCAGAGCCAGTCCAAAGCCCACCATCCCCATGGTCAAGTTGGTGGCCACATTCCCTTCGGCCAAGGTTGTACTTCCCAAAAGTCCTCCCAAAATGGGCCCTGTGCAGGAAAAAGAGACAATGGCCAGGGTCAAGGCCATAAAAAAGATGCCCAAGCCGCCTCCTACTTTTGAGGATGCGGAATCCATTTTATTGGCCCACGAACTGGGCAGGGTCAGCTCAAAATACCCGAAAAAGGAAAAGGCAAAGACCACAAAAATGACAAAGAAAAACACGTTGAGCCAGATATTGGTGGCAATGGTGTTCAGAATCTGCGAGTCCACCGAATTGAACAAATGGAACGGCAAACTCAACAAGAAATAAATCAATACAATAAAAAACCCGTACAGCACCGCATTGGCAATCCCTTTGGATTTCTGCTGGGTCTGTTTGGTGAAAAAAGATACGGTCAACGGAATCATGGGAAACACACAAGGCGTCAGCAACGCAATAAGTCCGCCCAAGAAACCGAGTCCAAATATCATCCATAGGTTTGATTTTCCTTCGGAATCGGTTAATCCCCCTTGGTTCAAGAGATTTTTGTTCTTTAAATCCAAACGCAGGGATTCGCCAATGGCCACACTTTTTTCATCGAGTTGTTTTTGGGTTTCCACAAAGGCATTTCCATCCAAGGAAATTTGAAAAAGGTAATCTTTGGGAATACAGACTTCCTTACAAATCTGATAAAACAGGTTCACGGAAACCTGCCGTACATCAGGGTTTAGCAGCTTGATTTTCTGGGTAAAGATGGCCTCTTTTTTAAAAAAAGTCTCCTCCACCTCAAAAATATCACTGTACTCCTTTATGGTTTCGCTCTCTTCAGTTTTTCCAATGAGTTCGTAGTCTTCCCCTGCTTTTTCAAAGGTGAACTCGCTGGGAAGGGAACCTCCCTCCGCCGTATACTGGGAGTATACGTGCCAGCCATCCATGATCTTCCCCTTAAAGATCAGCTCATATTCGGTATCGGAAATTTTGTTGACCTCGTGGCTCCATACCGCAGGATTGGCTTCGGTTTGGGAATAGATATAAAAAGGGATTACCAAGAATCCTAAAAGGGGGACTAGAAATCTCATGCAACAAATGTAATCTTTATAATAGTTTGGGTTGATTTATCAACCTTAAAACGTTTATCCGCTCTTCGGCCCACTACCCAAACAATTTTGTCGTTGGAGCAAAGCAGCCATTGTTTCTCCTTGGAAAATACGTCTATCTTTTCATCTTTGAAAAACTTGGACAGTTTTTTTCCGCCTTTCATCCCGTAGGGATAAAAATAGTCGCCTTTTTGCCAATTCCTTAACACTAAAGGAAAGTTTAACTTTTCCTTATCTAAATAAATGGTGTTGGGGCCTGGCTTTTCAACGGCTTCAACCTTTTCCATTTGTAGTTTGATGGGGGACTTCAACATGGTCTTCTTGTTATGGACAGGATATGTGTGATCACCGCTGCTTTTGATTTCGGAAAGCAGTAGATATTCCCTGTCCTTTAACAATCTATGGGTCTTGGACCTTACTTCCTTACCACTCATGGCACCCAACAATCCTTTGACATCATCCCATTCAGTAAAGCCATATTCCTTGAAAAGTCCATATAGATAGGCTTCAATGGGGTGCAATTTTTTTAAAGGTTCAATGGCAACTCTAATGACATCCCCGTCATCTGCAAACAAAATGGATTTGATCTCATGGAGGTGGTTCCGCACCAAAATGTTTGTGTCCTGCAAATGATGCTGGGTTTTTTTGAAATTTTCCGGAAAGCTTGGGTGCAACTCCTTTAATTTGGGAACAATCTCCAACCGGATTTTGTTCCGAAGGTATTTTTTGTCCGAGTTGCTGCTGTCTTCCCGCCATTGCAATTTTTCCCGCTTTGCATAGTCCAAAATGTTTTTTTGGGAAAAATCAAGCAAAGGCCGAACCACTTTCCCATTTTGAACCGGAATCCCTGAAAGGCCATCAATACCCGTCCCTCGGGATAAATTAATGAGAAAGGTCTCCAAACTATCATCGGCATGATGGGCCGTGAGCAGATACTCAAAACCTTTGGTTCCCAATAATTCATCAAACCATTCATAACGTAGTTCCCGAGCCGCCATTTGGATGGAACCTCGATTTTGGTCTGCAAATTTCTTGGTGTTGAACGATTTTACTTTCACCTTAACACCCAACTCCTTGGCCAAATTCCGCACAAAACTTTCATCACCATCACTTTCCGAACCCCGTAAATGAAAATTACAATGGGCCAAAGTAACATCCAATCCAGTTTGGACAGAAAGATGGGCCAAAACCACACTGTCCACTCCCCCACTACAGGCCACCAGCAATCTGCTTTTCTCCAGAAAAGGTAAGTTGGTTTTTAAATGTGCTTTGAACTGTGGCAGCATCCTACAAAATTACGAATAATCATCCGCCTGTTTCCAAAACACTGCGCATGGCTTTGGCCTTCAACAAACATTCCTGGTATTCCCGCTCAGGATCCGATTTGGCCGTGATGGCACTCCCCACCGAAAAAGAAACATAGTTTTTGTTTGCATTGTAGAGAATACTGCGTATCACTACATTAAAATCGAAATTGCCCTTTGGGTCAAAATAGCCCAAGGCCCCACTGTAGAGCCCTCGTTTGGTCTCCTCCAATTCTTCGATGATTTTCATGGCCGAAATCTTGGGAGCTCCGGTCATACTGCCCATGGGAAACGTTTCTTCAATAAGCTCCACCGGGTTTTTAGCTGTTGGGATTTGGGCCAGCACTGTGGAAATTAGTTGGTGTACCTGCTTGTAGGTATAAACTTCGCAGAGTTCCTCAACCCGAACACTACCCTTCAGTGCACTTTTGGAAAGGTCGTTCCGTACCAAATCCGTGATCATGATGTTTTCGGCCCGCTCCTTTTCATCTTGGGCAAGTTGTTCTTTCAGAAAATGGTCTTCGGTTTCATTTTCATCCCTCCGGGCCGTGCCCTTAATGGGCTGTGAGATTAGGGTTGTTCCTTCCTTTCTCAGGTATCTTTCTGGAGAGGCGCACATCAAATACTTGTCATTTAACCGCATAAAGGCGGCAAAGGGTGGCTCTGAAATGGCATTCAAGCGCTTATAGGTTTCCCATGGGTCTATGGACACGTCCTCGGCATAGAATTCCTGACAGAAATTGGCCTCGTAAACATCCCCCCTGTGAATATGCTCCAGAAGTTTGTTGGTCTTTTCAAAATAGGCATCCTTGTGAATCCGCATTTTGATTTTAATGGGGTTATGGACCTCATTGTTTTCTTCCAAATCCATCATCGTACTGATCTGGGTATGATCGCCATCAATGTCATCGGCACAATCATCCAAATACAAGAAATGGAGTTTTTCTCCGTTACACTTAATAATCTTGGCGGGCTGAAAAAAATGGAGCACGGGAAAGTCCAATCCATCCAAATTTTGGGAAGTCAAATCTTCCAGCTCGTTTTTTAAGTCATAGGAAAAGAAACCGAACAGCCAATCCTGGTTTTTTCCAACAAAGTTTTTCAGTTGATTCAATGAATCAAAAGACACTGACTTACCGGTCTGTTCTCCGACGGCCATCAAAAAATCAAATGAGCTGTATTTGGAGATATGCTCATTGCCATCCAACCACAAAACTTTCTGAAATGTCCTTGACCATTCCAAGAGTGCTCTTTTATAAGCAAACGGATTTGAGATTGTAAAAGAGCGATGTTGTCGCAAGTGGTGCTTACTTTAGTGTGTCCAAAAAAGTGGCCAAGGCAGATGCATGCTCTTCTTTGAGTGCATCATTTTTAATGTCTTCCGCTGCAAAATTATCATGGAATGAAGGCAGGGAAAATGTTGCGACGATCTCGCCGCCAAATCGTGGCAAGAGGTTCTGGGTCACTTCAAAAGCACCTTTTGCCCCGCGTTTTCCACCGGAGGTGGACATGAGAAACACTTTTGTTCCCTCCAAAAACTTTCGGTCCAAACGAGAAAGCCAATCCAACAGATTTTTAAAATATGCGGATGGATTGCCATTGTGCTCATTCACGGACAGAACAAGCCCATCAGCTTTTTGGATATCATCTTTTAGTTCCACCAAGGAATTGGAATATCCTTTTTGCTTTTCATCATCCTCACTGTACATGGGGAAAGGGTACCGCGTCATATTCAGGAGCTGAAAATCATGGTTTTCCAGCAAAGAAGTTGTGTATTGTACGAGTCTGTAATTAATAGAAGTTGAAGAATTGCTTCCGGCAAATGCCAAAATTGCAGCCATATAGAAAAAAGTTTAATTGTTTCGCTAAAATACCTTAATTGATGCTTAGATGCGAGTATTTTGTATAATTTTGGCCCTGAAAGCATCCAAACACACTGTTAAGCAGGTATATAGGGTACTGATTATTACATGAAGCCAAAAACCAACAGACTGTTCTTTATTGATGCCATGCGGGCATGGGCCATCTTGATGATGCTCCAAGGGCACTTCATTGATGGGCTTTTGGACCCTGTTTTTAGGGATCCTGAAAATCCTGTCTTCAATGTTTGGTACTATTTTAGAGGAATTACCGCACCGGTCTTCTTCACCGTTTCCGGATTTATTTTTACATATCTGCTGATTCGTGTACCCCAAAAAGGATTTGATAATCCAAGGGTGAACAAAGGTATTCGTCGTGGCCTACAATTGTTGTTGATCGGGTATTTATTGCGCTCAAACTTTTGGGGACTTTTCATCAAAGGAGAAATCTATAGCTCCTTTTATTTGGTGGATGTGCTTCACTGCATTGGGCTTTCCATTTTGGCCTTGGTCGGTGTGTATTTGTTGACCATCAACCTAAAAAAGTATCTTTTCCCCTTACTGCTTGTTGGAATTACCGTTGTGCTTTTCTTGTTTGAGCCGCTGTACAAACAATGGTCGTTTTCATTTTTGCCCAACGCAATTGCCAACTACCTAACCAAGGCCAACGGGTCTGTCTTCACTATAATTCCCTGGTTGGGCTATGCTACATTCGGGGCTTTTGTTTCAGTGATGTTCACTCGATTTAAAGATTTTAAGCACTTGTACCCTGTCGCCATTTCCATTGCCTTGTTGGCCGGCTTTATATTGATTTACATATCCTCCCCCGTTTTTATTTTTCTTTATGATTGGACGGGAGTGGAACTCTTCTATTTAATTCAGGATAACAACTATCTTTTCATTAGGCTTGGCAACGTTTTCATCGTCTTTGCTGTTTTTATGCTGCTGCGGAAATTCATGACCAACAAAACGGTTCTGCAACTAGGGGCCAGCACGCTTTCCATTTATGTAATCCATTTCATTATTCTATATGGAAGTTTTACCGGGTTGGGGCTCTATCGTTTTTTCAATAACTCACTAACACCTAGTGTGGCCATACCGGGCGCTTTGTTGTTTATGGTGGCCTGTTCGTATTTGGCCTTGACATACCATAAGCGTGAATCTGAAATTAAGTCCCAGATTTCCCAAGTGTTTACTGTGGCCAAATTCCAATTGATTGACTTCAAGGACGCATCAATTCCTGTCCTTAGAGAGCTTATCTCTCGATTAAGGTTAGTGCTCAGAAGGGTTTTTAGAACGGTTCGAAGCTAAAAATTCATCCACAAAAAAGAGGCTGTCTAAAAAGTCAATTTTCGTCAACCTGAACTTGTTTCAGGTTCTCATAATGATTTGTTTATCAGTATAATGAGATTCTGAAATAAATTCAGAATGACGTGTTTCAATACTTTTTAGACACCCTCTTCATTTATAAACCAATTCTTTCTAGTTTATCTGTATTTATGCATGAATAGCCCTTTCTGCGGTAGCTGCCAACGCGGCTTCTTTCACCGCCTCGGCATAGGTGGGATGGGCATGGCTCATTCGGGCAATATCCTCAGCGGAAGCCCTGAACTCCATAGCAGTTACCCCTTCGGCAATCAAATCGGCACAACGCGCCCCGATCATGTGTACGCCAAGGACTTCATCGGTCTTTTTATCAGCCAAGATTTTCACAAAGCCATCCAAGTCCATACTGGCTCTAGCTCTACCCAAAGCTCGCATGGAAAATTGACCTACTTTGTATTCAACCCCAGCTTCCTTAAGCTCTTCCTCCGTTTTTCCAACAGCGGCAACTTCGGGCCAGGTATACACAACGCCGGGAATAAGGTTGTAGTCGATATGAGGTTTTTGACCGGCCAAGATTTCAGCGACCATGGTTCCTTCTTCTTCGGCCTTATGGGCCAACATGGCGCCTTTGACCACATCGCCAATGGCATAAATGTTGGAAACATTGGTTTGTAGGTGGTCGTTCACCGCTACCCTGCCCCTGTCATCCAACTTAATTCCGGCGGCTTCGGCATTCAATCCATCCGTATAGGGTCTTCTTCCCACGGAAACTAAACAATAGTCTCCAGTGAAGGTCACTTCTTCACCTTTCTTGTCGTCGGCCTTTACAATGACCTCATCACCTTTTCGCTCAACCGATTTTACTTTATGGGATAGGTTGAACTTCATTTTTTGTTTCTTCAACACCTTCATCAACTCTTTGGAAAGTGCACCGTCCATTCCTGGAATAATGCGGTCCATAAACTCCACCACGGTAACTTCTGCTCCCAGACGCTTGTAGACCTGACCTAATTCCAGGCCAATGACACCGCCTCCAATAACAATCATGTGCTTGGGCACCTCCTTGAGCTTTAGAGCTTCTGTTGAAGTTATGATGCGCTCTTTGTCCAGTTTGATAAAGGGTAAGGTGGACGGTTTGGATCCAGTGGCGATGATGATATTTTTCGCTTCGATGGTCTCCGTTTTGCCATCTTCCTTCTCAATGTTGATGTGTGTGGCATCCTTAAAGCTTCCCAATCCGTGGTGTACATCGATTTTGTTCTTGTTCATCAAAAACTCGATGCCCTTGGTATTTTGGTCCACCACATCTTGCTTGCGGGCGATCATCTGCTTCAAATTTACTTTTACCTCTCCGGGAATATCTATTCCATGTTCCTCGAAATGCTTTATGGCGTCTTCATAATGGTGTGAAGAGTCCAGCAACGCTTTAGAAGGAATACAGCCCACGTTAAGGCAAGTTCCTCCCAAAGTGGCATATTTTTCAATTATTGCAGTCTTCATTCCCAATTGGGCACACCGAATTGCCGCTACATAGCCTCCAGGTCCGGAGCCGATAACGGCCACATCGTATTGATTCATGTTGTATGGTTTGTAAGGATAATTTTTTTACTGTTTTGTCTGAAAACGGCAGTAAAAATACGAATGTTTTTCGGGAAAGTGCCACTAAATTGGTGCCAATGGAAACTTATTGGCTCCGTACCACCCCAACCAAAGTCCGGCCAACAGCGAAAGGTGCAGCCCTGCCTCAAACCATAAGGGGCCACCCCATTGCGCACAAAGTGCTACCACCGATAACTTACCGATAACAAAGAGTGAAATCAGAAAATGTGGCCAATTGTTGTCCCGTACAACAATCAAAGAGGCAATAAACCCAGAAAAAACGGCGGAAATAAGCATAGCCACGGTACCCAAGACCAAGTCAAAATTTGAAGAAGTGCAGAATTCTATTCCATTGAACAGGACATCTTTGGAAAGCGTGGCGTACAGTTGCAAGCAAAGTCCTCCAATTACCGTTGCCAATGCGGTAAGAAAAATACGTGTACGCAGTTTCATGACGTAAAATGACGTTTTTTGATGATTGTTTGTTACTTAACACTAACAAATTAGCCATCTCTGGCTTGGCGAAACATCATTTTAACACAGCTTTAGGTTAAATTTTGCTAAATATGGACAGAGGGGCGGTTCTTGACTTCACTGATCACAAAGGAACTTTGAGTGTTCCCAATATTGCTGATGGCCGTAAGTTTGGTCACCATAAATTCCCTGTAGCTTTTCATATCCTTCACATTAATCTTTAGGATGTAATCGTAGTCGCCACCCACATGAAAGCATTCTGACACCTCTTCCAGCTTCAGTACCTCCCGTTCAAATTTCAAGACATTTTCCTTGGTGTGTTGCACCAATCGAATTTGACAGAGAACTGAAAAATCGCGCTGTACCTTTTCCTTGTCCACCAAGGCCACGTAATCGGTGATGATTCCCGTGCGCTCCAATCTTCTAATGCGTTCATATACAGCAGTTTTCGACAATTGCAATTGGTCCGCATAGTATTTTGTGGTCTTTTTGCAGTCCTTCTGCAATAGTTGTATCAGTTGTTTGTCCAAGGCATCCATGACGAATTTTCTATTTTGTTAGACAGGAAACAATAAAAATTGAATTAAATTCTATATTTATATAT
>NZ_LXTT01000158.1 GCF_001683915.1 Allomuricauda sp. CP2A
GATATATACTTTTTGTTGATTTTCACATAATTAAAAAATACTTGGATTAACACAAAATTTGTGTTTGTTGTTCAAACAGATTTAAACTTAACTTTTGACCAGAATCAGTCTACTTTTGGTTGAAGATTTACATCTTAAAGGTTAGTTAGCATAGGGGTCTATTTTTAATTTTTACCATTGCTGGATAACAATACCCAATTGTTAATCCATTACTGCAAATTCTTTTGCTCCCCAGAGACGAAGCGTGATCTTATTAAGATTTGGGAGAAGCAACTCTGGATAATCCCAAATGTTATTCTGAAAAAAAATTAGCATTTCAACAAGTTACAGGCAACCATTTATAATTAATTTACGTCATTGTTGATAGAGATCAGTGATAAAATTTGACCAATTATGCTTGAAAACCCAAAAGTGAACATCAAACTAAAACTGGCCGCTTTATGGGCGTCCACAACATTTTGTTATATCTACGGTGATTATTTTGAGCTGTACACACCCGGCAAGGTGGACAGTCTCTTGATCGGTAAAAATATTTTGGACAACCCTGTCAAGTTGCTGGTGGCGTCCATCATCCTTGTCGTTCCCTCGGTCATGGTTGCCGCATCCGTCCTACTACCTCCCAAGGTCAACCGAACTATGAACATTATTTTTGGGGCTGTCTTTACCATAATGATGTTGTTCATCGGAATCAATTCTTTGACGGAGTGGTATAGCTTCTATGTTTTCCTGGCATTTGTGGAGAGCATCTTGACATTTCTGATTGTCCGGTATGCCATAAAATGGCCAAAACCCAAAGACAATGGATAGCCAAATCTCAACAAGAAATAAAAAAGCGAGGCTGGCAGGACTGCTCTATCTATTGCTGGTAATCTGCGGTTTGGCCTATCTTGTTTATGTCCCCTCCCAGATCGTGGATTGGGACAATGCAACAAGGACGTTGGAAAACCTCGAACGGAAAGAAATGCTGTTTAAACTGGGCATCGTTGCCGCCATTTGTTCTTTTATCATTTTTATACTTTTGCCCTTGGCACTGTACCGCCTGTTAAAAGAGGTCGACAAGAATGCCGCATTGCTCATGGCACTGCTGGCCATACTTAGCGTACCCATTTCATTTGTCAACATCCTGAACAAGTTCACCATATTAAGCTTACTTGAAACCCCTGAACCTCAAAAAGGTAACGATCTTGCGTACCAAGTGATGTTCTACTTGGAACAGTATAGCAATGGAACCGAACTGCTACAGATATTCTGGGGGCTTTGGCTGTTACCTTTCGGTTACTTGGTCTACAGGTCGGTATTTCTACCCAAATTGTTGGGAATATTGCTCATGTTGGGTTGTTTTGGCTATCTCATCACTTTTTTTGGAGGCTTCCTGTATCCAGGTTTTTCAAAAACCGTTTTTTCCACCATTGTTGCCCTACCCGCATCCATAGGGGAAATAGGAACATGCTTGTGGCTGTTGATCATGGGTACGAACACCGTTAAGTTTGCAAAAAAATGACACATGATGTTTTCATTTCAAAATTTCGGTATCTCGCATTGAAGTATTGTTATTAGAAATAACTAAATGTACCTTCTAACTAAAAAGATTTAGATAATTGAAAGGTCAATATATCCGTGTGAATTGGTAAATCCCATCTGGATAGTATTTGTACAGTTGCCACCCGTTTTAATTTTTTCTTTTTGCTTCCTCAATAAGTTTACCGTTTTCATAAATGTTCAAGGTTCCAATTTGGGCTCCAGAATCAATAAATTCATAGACAACATTCTCATAGTTAAAGTAGAAAGAATTCTCCGATTCGGGAAATAGGAGTGTGTTCCAACCTGGCTTTCCATCATTCACATCGGTCGCTCTAAGGAACTTTTCTTCTCTCTTGATATTTACTATTCTGTCGGGAAGCATGTAATCACCTACATATTTGTCCAGGATTTCAGTTTTCAATTCAACTTTGGCAATTGGTTGGTGGTCGTAGCTTATTATTCGTGCCAATTTCCATTCGTTATTTTCAAGCTTCCATAATGCAGTCATTTTTCCAGAACCTACAACCTTTTCCGTACCATCATTGATTTGCAAATAGAAAACATGGTCACAAAACTCAAGAGCACCATAATTATCCATTGGGTATACTTGTAGAGAACCTTTGGTCAACTCCCTTCTTAAAGGTTGTCTTGTCCTTTGTTCTTCCCCACAAAAAATGGCCATGTCCATCATTTCCTTTTCCTTGGATGGAGTCAACCCTGCCTTATCGTGAAAGAACTCAAAATCTTCTGATAAGTAGTAGGCATATTTTTCTAAATCACATACGTTTTGAGCTGAAAAATATAAACTATCCATTGTAGCTATTGTGCTGAAAAGTTCGCTTACCTGTTCCCCTTCTGGTAATGCTGTATCTATTACCGTCTCTTCTTTTTTAGAATTACAAGAAGTTAATATAATCAGAGCTGTAATCAGGCATAAAAGATTTTTCATCTTTAAAATGATTTTTTTAAAGATTGAGTTTTTTATTAATTGTTACAGTTCCAAATGTGTGGCAGCGTTTAGCTAAAATGAGTAAACGCCTCAGTTGATCGGAGTACTGAACTTTATATTCATACTTATCATTATTAAATAACCTAGTTTACGAATTCATTTTAGCGCCTGTTGGCAACCGTTATTTTTCCATTCTGCCATCCTTTGGGTAGGTGTAGGTCCATTCCTGTTTCATTTTCAACATCTATCAATTCATTCCTAAGGTCAATGCTTCTTAATCCAATATTGGCTCTATTCTTATTTACAGTTTCAAGAACTGTATCGTCTGGAATGGCTCCAAGAAATCCATAGGTTGTCAACTTATGATCATGTAAACCAGCAATTCTCCAGTCTTCTATTTGAGCTAATTCATATGGGGATATCTCACCTTGTTTCAAGGCATTCAATAATTTTGGCCTTAATAGAGCATATAAAGTGTCATTCGAATTGTAGTTCACTGATATTGAATTGTGATGGCTTAAAATCACCGAGCCCCATAGGTTATTCCCAATAAGTCGTTCACCTGGATAACCGTACTCATTTAAAATTTGCTCCAGTTTCTCAAGTTGTTGTTCGCTATGAGGAGCAAACTTTTTTTGAGAATACCTCCTTTTGGCCTTTTGTCCAATTCTAAGTAATGCCCCAAATGCTTTTTTCTGGTCTTTTTTGAACATTTCATGGACTTGTTCTTTTACCTGAAAGTTTATTTTGGATAGGTAGGTTTTGTGAAGGGAATCATATGTTGACATGAGTTTGGCCCATTCCGGTTGTTCCCTTAAAGATTGCAAATTTTTATTCTTGTTGATGCTTTCCAATGACCAACCAGCCTTGATTCCCAGCCTTACAAAATTCAACCCTGATTTATAATCGTTATCATATGCGCTGAGTTCAGTAGCAACTTTGATATCTCTTAGAAATAAGAAATTAAATTGATTGAAAAGAGAATCAAATTTATTAATTGCAGAAGTGTATTTTCCTTCAACAATTAGCTCTTCACATTCAATTACTTTCGAATGGTAGTTCATGTAGTTTTCTTGGGCATTACTCTTAGTGGAAACTAAAAAATGGCCTATTAGAATAAGGGTTAGGGAAAATTTTTTCATCAAACAGGAGATTGTATTTTTTGGTTAAATGGTTGTCAACGGTTTCGGCTATGGGTGTTGCGTGGTTTAGTGGTCAACTCAGCAACTTCTTCACTTATTCCCCACCATATTTTACAGGTATTCCGGCACTTTTGGATTCTATGGTCCATAAGAGACTGACTATCCACCACCGACCGCCATAATATGTTAATTGATAGCTGTTTATCCCTTTTTCTTCAACTCCCTCAGAGTCCTTGCCATAAAAAGTCTGGAATACTTGGGCAATTCCATTGTATTGATCAACAACTTTATGAATTTCTTTTTCAAGATATCCTTGTTCATAGTAAGGATCTTTCAAGAGGATGAGGAAATCATTAAGTGATACGGTTTCAGCATTTGTAACATCAGCAACTGTAAATATGGCCGATGGATGAAATAAGTTCCTAATCGCTATTGTATCCATTTTCTCGCCCTTTTCGATGGTTATTTGATCAAGTAGTTCATCGATAATTCCGTTAATGGATTTAACGGTAACATCGGTTTTTCCCTGAGCTATGGAACTAATTGAAGTGGTCAAGAAAATTATTGCGCAAAGAAAATATTTCATATGGTGTTTAATTATTGTTGTTAACTTGATCATATGGGTATAAAATACATCTATATATACCCAAAAAGGAATGTTATCAATCCATTTTATCATGGTCTTTATTATTTTCGGTTATACAACGTAGGCAACCGGCCTTATCACTTAAGTCTCTCTATTATCATTGATGTAAAGTAGTTGACCCCCGTTTTCATACAACTTTCATCAACAGCAAAATTCGGCGAATGAGGCATGGAAACTATTCCTTTTTCAAAATTTGATGCACCCAATAAAAAATAGACTCCTGGAATTTCACGTTGAAACAGTGCAAAATCATCCCCACGTCCGTCAGGTATAGCTCCATAGAGGGGGAGAACGTGTTCATTTCCGTAAATTTTACTTATTGTAGGTATGGTCAATAAAGTTAATCGTTCATCATTAAGCACTAGCGCTGTCTCATAATAAAATGAACTATCTAAAAATTGATCTGAATAGTCCGATTCTTTAAACTTCTTTTTTATTTGACTTAAAAGAGAGTCTAATTGAGTTTCCTTTTCAGCACTTAGATAGGCCCTTATTGTAATCTTATCTTCACCTTCTTTAACAGCAATATTTGAATTAACAGTAATATAATCCTTAAATATGGTATTTGGATTTCCCAATCCTATGTTGGGGTCCAATAGATTTTTATTGTCCCAGAATTTACTCTCAGGTGAAACATTTTGAAGTTGTAAAAAGAGCTTTTTCGTAAATTTAATAAGAGCCGTTCTCTCCTTTGTGTTTTTTAGGGTAATTTGAATTCCCTTATAGTCTGCATAAGGGTTTCTTGCTTTGGTAGTAATAATCCCCTCAGACATAGGTGCAATGTGTAAAGCATAAATTTCTTCGGGATCTATAATATTGAGCAAGCCATCATCAAGCATAGCTTTTGCCCCTGCCAAATTTTCTTCTGATGGTTGAAAGATAAAGTAAATAGTTCCAGTAAGACTTTCTTTTAAACTTGTTAGGACATTAGCTATCCCAAGTCCAATAGTTGCATGTACATCGTGTCCACAAATATGTCTTACACCTTTAATCTTTGATGAAAAATCGACAATATCGGGATGGTCGGAAGCAAGGGCATCTATATCGGCCCTCCAAGCGATCCGTTTCCCCTTTTTTTAGTCCTTAGGATTCCTACTACCCCATAGCCACCTATACCTGTTTTAACTTCAAGGCCCAAGGACAACAAGTATTCTGCAATCTTTTTGGAAGTTCTCTTCTCTTTTCCTGACACTTCGGGATTGATATGAAAGTCCCTGCGAAATTTTACAAGGCTATCGAAAATTTTGTCGGTTCGCTCTTGGACTTTCAAATGTATGGAAGATTCAACCTTTGTATTTTGGCCACAGGAAACGAGTCCAAAAAAGAGGAATTGAATGATTATGGCTATTTTGGTTATTTGATTATTTGAAGTCATTTTTACAATATTATGGAACTAACTATTGCAAAAATGAAACATGATCGGCTTTTCTACCTGACACATTTGTGACAAAATCATTTTTTGGCGATCTTACTCCGTATTCTGCTCAATGATTGTCGTTCTATACCCAAGTACGTTGCTAAATGCGTTAAACTAATTCTGTTTACAAGGTCTGGGTTTTGGTCTATAAAATTCAAGTAACGCTCTTCAGCTGTTTCAAATAAAAGACTTTCCACCCTGTCGGTTTGCACGGTCAAAACATATTCGGCTATTAATCTACCATACCTTTCACTGGTTTTAAATTTACGGTACCCTTCTTGAATTTTATCATAGGGCAATTTTATGATTACCGATGGCTCAAGACATTCGATAAAATACTTTGATGGTTTTTGCCTTATGAATGCCGGATAATCTGTGGCATAGTTGTTTTCATTTATAAAACCCGTTGTTATTTTGTTTCCTTTTTCATTGACGTAGTATCTTCTCAAAAGTCCCTTGCAAACAAATCCCACTTCCTTTTGAACCTCTCCACTTTTAAATAAAAATTCTTTTTTTCCATACTTTTCTATAATAA
>NZ_LXTT01000164.1 GCF_001683915.1 Allomuricauda sp. CP2A
CCTATAAATCAATGGGTTTCGGTTAATCACTATAAATGGTGGGAGTATGGCCATAAACTAGAAGATTTTCTTGAAGAATATCAAAATATCAGTAAGATAATGCTTGAGTATTCGGAAAAATATAAGAATTATGCGTTTTTCGAAAATACCTCAATACAAAATGAACAAGAGTTAGGGAAACTATTGGACTTCCTGAATATTAAAGAAGTTGATAATCAAGTGGTTCAAAAAAAATATATAAATCCAAAAATTCTTGGGAAAAGGGAGACTCCATCTATAGAAAAAAAAATAAAGAAAAGTGATGCTTTTGAGAAGTATAGATTAATGCAGGAAAAAGTAATTACTAAGAGTACATGAGAATAGTAGAATCTCTGTGGAAAATAAAGAACGGCAATTTGTTGTCTGAATCATATTATTTCTTCAACATAGTAAGGAGAGTATAAATGTTAATTTATGGTAG
>NZ_LXTT01000168.1 GCF_001683915.1 Allomuricauda sp. CP2A
ATTTTCTATTAAAAAATGGTCTTTCAATCCCTTTTTCAAGACGACTTGGATTTCGGTTCCACGCCATCAGGATTAACAAATTTTAACATCATTCCGAGTAATAGTTGCTAACTTATTCCCACTAAACAAAAAACACTAAAATGAAAACCGTGGGAATTCCTTTTTTACTGCTACTACTTTTGACCTCCTTTGGCTGTCAATCCAAAAACAAATCGGAAAAAAAAGAGCTTGCCCAAGAAGAACAATCTGAAGCTCCAACAAAAGAAACGTTCACCGCAGCCGAACTGCAGCAATATGAAACTGCCTATTTTGCCAGTGGATGTTTTTGGTGTGTTGAGGCCATTTTTGAAAGTGTAAAAGGTGTAAAAGAAGTCTACTCGGGATACGCTGGTGGCACAGAAAAGAACCCCACCTATGAGCAGGTTTCCTACGGAAGGACAACCCATGCAGAAGCCGTGGAGGTATATTACGACCCCAAGGTCATCTCATTCACCCAATTGGTACAGGTGTTCTTTGGTTCGCATGACCCTACTACCCTCAATCGCCAAGGACCTGACAGAGGAGCCCAGTATCGTTCCATAGCATTTTACAAAAATGAGGAGCAAATGAAAATCATTACGGGTTATATGGCCAAGTTACAGGAGGAACATGTGTATGACAGGCCCATTGTCACCGAGGTGAAAAAGTTCGATACATTTTACATGGCCGAAGACTACCACCAGGATTATGAAAGGAACCATCCGAACAATTCGTATATCCGGAACGTCTCCATCCCCAGATTAAATCGGTTTAAAGTCAATTTTCAATCCTATTTGAAGGAAGAAGCCCATTAACGGGTAAATAAATCTGATTGAAACTGTAACTGTTGTTGGTGTTCTTGACCAAGGGTTTGGTCTTGGGAAGTGGATAGGTAAGGGTCACCAACACAAGGGAATTTGTTATTCTTTTAGGGCTACTTCGCTATATTTAGCAGTAATGGTAATCGATTTACCCTCCTTATCCGAAATGTGATACCCTTTATGCACATTGGTATTGTAATTTTTAGAAGTACTAATGACCATGCTTTTGGGATAACTGAATTCCGAAGCGGTTTCATTAACGTGTATCTTAAAAGGCCCTGAAGGCATCGCACAGTCCACCTCTCCATTTTCAACCGTAATATCAATGTTGGAAAAGCCATCGGACACAGAATCAATGCTCAATGCCCCCAAGCTGCTGGTCACAAGAGCATTGTTCACCAACCTACCAATAATCACATTGGAAGAAACCGAGTTCAGCTTCAATTCCTTGACCTCTTTAAGGTTTACCCTATCCGAATAATCGGTTTTCAACTGTCCGTAGTTCCATTGTTGCACCACAACAGGCGAATACGAAGCCCTGATGTTGGTCTTGTCCCCGTCAATGGTAGAAGCATGCAAGCTTGCGTAGGACAAGCTTGCATTGATGTTCTTTGTATTTGCGGCCAGTTTTACCTCGCCATGCCTTACGTCCATCTTAAGTTTGACGCTTTTTGGCATTTTTATCTTGATGCGCTTTTTTACTTTGTATTTTTTGCGTTCCCCATCATCCGATGAAAAATAAAACACATTGGGTTCGCCGTTATTGATGCTGATAACATGACGCTTAACTTCAGCTTGCTGTTTCCGTACTTCCTCGCGTTGCTTCCGCATCTCTTCCCGGGCTTCCTTGCGAAGCTCCTGTTGTTCCTCCATCATCTCTTCGCGCTCTTCCATGAGTTGCTGCCGGTCTTCCTCCATCTGCTTTCTGTCCTCGGCCATTTCCTTGGCCATTTCTGCCATATGCTCGCTCCACTCTTTAAAACGTTCTTTGTACTCCTTATCAAAATTCTTATCGAAGTCCTTTTTCCACTCCTTCAAGTATTTGTCCCCATCCTTTTTATACGCATCATAGTCAAAATCCATGTGCGGCATAGGGGGCATGGGTGGCATTGGTGGTAGATTTGGCATTACAATGACCTCTGGAATCTCGGGAATTTCAGGGATCTCCGGCATCACAAAATCAAAATCGGACATGCCCGGAACATCAAAATTGTACACAAAGGAAGAATTGCCTCCCCAAAAGGTGTTGCCTTCGGTTCGCACCTCTATTTCCTTACTGTTCCCTTTGATGGTAATCTGATCTTTTTCAAAATAGGACTGCGCCTCCTCATCGGTGGCACCCTCCAGTTCCACCACAGCGGTAATTTCCACTTGGTCCTTGTCCCACGTTTCAAACTCAATGTCCGCATAACTGGTGTTGATGTCGATGACCGCATCCTTGTCCACAGTAAAGGTTTCCTTGTAGGTCTTTGATGTTTCCTGTGCATAACAGGCCATGCCGGTCAGCACAAAAAGAAGCCCACTAAACAATATTTGATGTTTCCTGCTCATTTTCTGATGATTTTAATTGGTTCAACTTTAATTTTAGTTTTTGAAGCAATTGCAACCGCAACTGCAAATTTTTCACCAAGGCACCGATGGTTTGGTCATTGGGACCCATTTCGTTGAGTTCCTTGTTCAATCGATGGTACTCGTTATCCAATTCGGCCAATCGGGCCATATAGCTATCCATTACCTCCTTATTGTTGGAATCTAACTCCAAATCGGAAAGTTGAAGGTTGATATTGGTGAGGTAATAATTTTCCACTTTCTTTAAATCTGGGGAAAGATCTCCCAATGATATGGTCTGGTCCTCCTCCTTGCCATTTTCAGTTTCAACAATCTGGGTCTCTGAGGGACCACCTTTTTCCTCTTTTGTTGAAAAATAATAGAATGTCAATCCCAGAGCCACCACAACCGAAGCGGCCATCTGCCACCATACCGAATACCCTTTCTTTTCCTTCGGGAGTTCTTCCGTTGGCATTTTTTCATCCAATTTTGATAGGAACCGGGCCTCATGCCCCCTTTTCATCGAATAGGTCTTTTCTTCCCGTTCCTTTGCGAACAATTTTCTAAGATCCCGTGCCATACACTTTGTCCTTTAATGATTCCTTTAATTGTGTTTTGCCTCGCAACAATCTGGTCCGCGAAGCTGCTTCAGTAATCTTTAATATTTGGGCTATTTCGCTATGGTCATAGCCTTCCACCAAAAACAGTTGCACCACATACCTATATTTATCCGGCAGTTCCTCAATGGTTTTTTTCACCTCTTCCAAGGAAATGCCTTCTTCAATATGCCAATCTTCCTCATCGGTAATTTGGAGGTACCTTTCATTCAATTCCACCGTTCGTTGATTTTTCGATTTTAAAAAATCGATGCTCCCGTTCACCACAATCCGTTTCAACCACGCCCCAAAGGTCACCTCCCCTTTAAATTGGTCAATCCGCTGAAAAGCTTTTATAAAAGATTCTTGCACCACGTCCTCCGCATCATTCGAATTTTTTAGAAACCGCATGGCTACGCCATACATACCATCACAATATTGACGGTACAGTTTTAGCTGCGCCCCACGGTCGTTGTGCTTACATTTTTCTACCAGTTCAATTTGAAACACGGTCAGTTGCTGTTTGGTTCTTAGTGGTTCTCTGTAAAGACGATGAAAAAAAGGGAACGTTTCAAATTTTTCACTTTTAAATTGATTTTTAACAAAAAAAATCCCGTCGATGCATCAACGGGATTCCAATTTTCATGCTATGTGCGGTACTTTTATTCGTCCATCAACAAATTCAAATGTACCGTAATATTGTCCCGCGTAGCTTTGCTGTATGGGCATATTTCATGGGCTGCATTGATTAAATTTTCACCCATTTCCTGATCTACTGTAGGCAAATAGGCATCCAAAGTGGCCTCCAAAAAGAAACCATCCTCCTCCTTATTGAACGATACAATGGCGGTAACATTAAAATCCCCAAGGTCATCAACACCATGTTCCTTGGCCACAACCTGTAAGGCTCCCGCAAAGCAGGTGGAATATGCCGCAGCAAAAAGCTCTTCCGGGTTGGTGGATTTGGGGTCAGGTTTTCCTTCGGAATTTGGCATGCTGATATCAAAATCAAGTACACCGTCTTCACTTTTTACATGTCCTGAACGCCCTCCTGTATTGGTAGCTTTACTCTCAAAAATAGTTTTCATCTGTACATCTTATTTATAGTTCCAATCACCGGAAACGGTTAATCCAAGTCCGATAATTCTTTGTGAGAAGTTACCATTTTGTCATTGGAAGTTCCTAATAACTGTTATTAAATTTATGTGAAATGGGCCAAAACAGCACACAATAGGGGCGCGTATTCCTTTTTATGGATGAACAAAACCCATGAAAACTTTATACCTTAGTATTGAATTTGATGATCAGTACCCTTGGCAACCAAAAAAAGCACACCACCCAATACCATTTCCAAAATTAGGGCACTTCGTAAACAGGAAATTTCCGTTGAAGCCCTGACCGAAGGTATTTTCAAGGGCGACAAAGCCATTTTGGCCAAGGCCATTACCCTTTTGGAGAGCACCAAGCCTGAACATTTTGAAAAAGCCAATGCGGTTATCGAAAAATGTCTGTCCAAACCCAACAACAGCATTCGGTTGGGGATTACCGGCGTTCCCGGTGTGGGTAAAAGCTCATTTATTGAGACCTTGGGCACCACATTGACCGGTATGGGCAAAAAAGTGGCCGTTTTGGCGGTAGACCCCACCAGTTCCTTGAGCAAGGGCAGCATTTTAGGGGACAAGACACGAATGCAAGCACTCTCCAAAGACCCCAATGCGTTTATACGGCCTTCCCCTTCTGGGAGTTCATTGGGTGGGGTGGCCCAAAAAACCCGCGAGAGCATTATGCTTTGTGAAGCTGCGGGCTATGATGTGATTTTGGTGGAAACCGTGGGCGTGGGCCAGAGCGAAATTGCCGTGCACAGCATGGTGGACTTCTTTTTATTGCTGAAACTTTCCGGTGCGGGCGATGAGCTCCAGGGCATTAAACGGGGCATCATGGAAATGGCCGATGCCATTGCCATCAACAAGGCCGATGGCTCCAATTTGGAACAGGCCAAACTGGCCGAAACCGAATTTTCACGTGCGTTGCACCTCTATCCCCCCAAAAAAAATGGCTGGGTCCCTAAAGTGATGCGCTGTTCGGCCACTGAGAACACGGGAATCAAGGAAATTTGGGAAGTGGTGGAGCAATTCGTCGCCCAAAACAAAGAAAGCGGCCATTTTGAAAAAAACAGAAAGACCCAGAACAAAAACTGGTTCCTTCAGACCGTGGATGAGCACATCAAACAATTTTTCCATCAAAAGGAATCCTTTAAAAAGGAACAAAGCAAAATGTTGAAGGCCATCGAAAACAACAAAATCTCCCCTTTTTATGCCGCCAAACTCCTCTTGGACAAAATCACCAAGGAACTTTAAATAAAAGCGATAAATTTGCACAGATTCAAAACCGAATGAGCACTGTCACCGATTCCCTCCTATCCATAGTGATTCCCCTGTACAATGAAGAGGACAATGCGGTCCTGTTGACCCAAAAGATCCATGAAAGTCTTGCAGGGTACAGCTATCAAATTGTATATGTGGATGACTTTTCAACGGATAAAACCCGTATAAAAGTCAAGGAAATGGATGATGACAAAGTCCATTTGATCGAGTTGAAAAAAAACTATGGTCAAAGTTTGGCCCTCGCTGCCGGAATTGACTACGCTGAAGGCGAATATATCATCACCATGGATGGTGATCTGCAGAACGATCCTTCGGATATTCCACAAATGTTGTCGCATGCGGTCAGTGGGGAATATGATGTAGTGACGGGCATCCGTCAAAAAAGAAAAGACTCTTTGGTCAAAAAAATACCTTCCAAGATTGCCAATTTCTTGGTTCGGCGAGTCACGAAATTGGATATTAAGGACAATGGTTGTGCCCTAAAAGTCTTTACCAAGGATATTGCCAAAGGATTGAACCTATACGGTGAAATGCACCGCTTTATCACACTTTTGGCTTATTTGGAAGGTGGACAGATCAAGCAGGTTCCTGTAAAGCACCATGCGCGACATGCCGGGGTTTCCAAATACGGACTGGAGCGGGTGTTCAAGGTAGTGGCGGATATGATGTTGTTGCTCTTTATCCGAAAATATTTTCAACGGCCCATCCACCTATTTGGCATTTTTGGGGTATTGTTGATCATTCTTGGTGTCTTCATCAATATCTATTTGTTGATCGTAAAACTTGGTTTTGGGGAAGATATTGGGAGTAGGCCCTTGCTTATTTTTGGGATGATGTTCATTTTGGGCGGTATTCAATTGTTCACTATAGGTATTGTGATGGAACTGTTGATACGCACCTACTACGAATCCCAGCAGAAAAGACCGTATCGCATCAAAAAAATTACCATCGGTGACGGAAAAGCGACGTAAAAAGCTCATCACGGCACTGAAATTCATCATCAGTGCAGCCTTGATCTACTTTATCTTCACTAAAATAGATTTCAAGGACGTTTTACAGACGTTACGGAAAAGCGACCCACTCTATCTAATTTTGGCCATTTTGTGCTTTGTGCTTTCCAAAGTGCTCTCCGCGCTCAGATTGAACCTGTATTTTCATCAAATTGGGGCAAAAATTTCCCAACGGAGCAATTTTAAGCTTTATTTGTTGGGGATGTTCTACAATCTTTTCCTTCCGGGAGGAATTGGGGGCGATGCCTATAAAGGGTATGTCATCCAACGGGAATATCAATCGGGGACCAAAAAAGTGGTCTCAGTTTTGCTCTTGGACCGTTTAAGCGGAATGCTATTGCTTTTTCTCTACGCCTGCACCTTGGCCTTAATTTCAGATAACACTTTTTTCAACGGGTTTATGGGTTTGACAGTTGTAGTAATTCCATTGAGTATGTTGGTTTTTTGGTGGATGAACTGGAAGTTCTTTGCCTATACTATTCCTATTTTTTGGAAATCCGTTGGGTATTCGGCCCTGGTTCAATTAGCGCAGTTGGTGTGTGTGTTGTGCATTCTGCAATCCCTTTCCATAAGCTTGGATCGTGTTGAATATTTGTTTGTATTCTTGGTGTCATCCATTGTTTCTGTAATTCCACTGACCATTGGCGGTATTGGAAGCAGGGAAGTGACCTTTTTATATGGTGCAAAATGGTTGGGACTGGATGCGAGCACCTCCATCGGCATCAGTTTTACCTTTTTCTTGATTACGGCCTTGATTTCCCTTTTGGGAATTGTCTATCACTTTAGAAAACCAAAATTGGAAACAGTTTCCTAATCCAAATGCACCAAGTGCATCTGTTCCAATTTCTTCTGACGCGTATTGGGGTTCAAAAATTTGAGTTGTAACCGGGTTATCCTAAATTGATCTACGGTGATTTGTTCATGCCAATGATAGCCTTCATTGACCAATTTTTCCAGCTCCTGGTCGGTGGCGTATATCCAGATATCGCTCTTGTCTTCCAAATCCGAAACCGAAACAATCCCTACCGGTTTCTTGTTGTAAAAATCCAACCCCCAAGTAAGCCTTTTGGTGATTTTGAAGATTTTATCCACAGGGATTTGGTGCTCCTCAACTTTTTCTGCCATGGTAGACCCCCCTTGGTATCTCAACAATCTGGGATAAAAGTGGGTGTTCAATAGTCCATTCAGCAACAACGAACTACATATCGATATGGTAATGATCCGCAGGTATGGCGCTTCTCGTTTCAAGCAGAAATACGTAATTACTCCCAATATGGCCACCAACACAAAATAGCCGTGGTTGTATTTGAATTTGAACACATAAAAGCATACCAAAACCGTAAAAACAAAGACCAGGCTCAATATGAAATATTGAAAAATCAAAATCACCTTGGCGGTTCCTGATTTTTCCTTTTGCTGTAAACTATACAGATAGGATGCTGAAAGGATGGCATACAACGGAATCAGGATGTTCATGTAATGGGGCAACTTGAATTGTGCAAAACTTATCAATCCGAATAGAATGGTGATGCCGCCAAAGGTCAAAAATTCCAATTGGGGATTATAGGCGAATTTCTGTTTCCAAAATGTCTTCAATCGGGTCCAATAGGCAATCAAAGCCAAAACGGTCCACGGCAAAAAAACCCATAAAAAGGTATGGAAAAAGAAGAAGAAATCGCTACTGTTCTTTCCAATGCCTTCACCGCTCATTCGTTCAAAACTCTGCTCCCAGAAAATGAAGAAAATACCACTTCGGTTGTCCTTTCCCCGGATCACTTTCTCTGGATGCAGGTCAAATTGGTGATAATACGCATACAACATTGGCGCAATGGTCAATCCAAAAACCAAAAGGGCCGCCAAAACCTTCCAGTTGAGCAATCGCTTCCATTTTCGGGTGTAGGCCAAATGGCACAGCAATGAAACACCAATGACCACCAAGGCAATCTGTCCCTTTGTGGAAAAGGCCATGCCCGCCCCAAAGGCACCAAAAACAATACTTTTCAGTGTGCTTTTCTCAACATAGGTCGCCAATTGCCAGATGGCGAAAATGGTAAATCCGGTCAAAACGGCATCAGTTCGGACATCGATATTGGCCAATACAATGGTCTGTGCCGTCATAAAAATCAGTGATGCAAACCGTCCAACATCCTTGTTGTAGAGCAATTTTCCGAGACCATAACAGCTATAGGCTCCCAACAAAGTGGCCAAAATACCGGGAATCCGGTAGGCCCAATCGTGGATGCCAAAAATCTTGTAGGATAGGGCCGCCAGCCAATAGTGCATGTGGGGTTTGTCCAGATACTCCTCAGTCCCCTTGATCAGGGTAAGCCAGTCATTCTCTTGGACCATCCGCATGGCCATTACGGCAAACTGGGCGGAATCGTTTTCAAAAAGGGTCACGAACATTCCAGCGATGTACACCAGAACAATCAGGGAGATTAAAAACCAGTATCTGGCCGATGATATCATGTACCCATTTTTTGGAATGCAAATATAGCCAACTTGGCCCACAACCATCCGAAGAGTGTGCCTACCAAGGCACCCGTTACTACATCCAACGGATAATGTACCCCGATGTAAATCCGACTATAGGCTACAATACAGGCCCATGCCATCAGCACAAGGCCAATATACCTCACTTTATTTCGGAACAAAATGGAAAAGAAAACGGCGGGGCCAAAAGAATTGGCCGCATGTGCAGAAAAATACCCAAACTGCCCCCCGCAATACCTTTTCACCAAACGCATTACCGAACTAACTTCTGGGTCATGGCAAGGTCTAAGGCGACCAATCCCATATTTAAAGAAATTGGACAACTGGTCGGTACAGGTGATCAACAAAGCCACTGCCACCAAAATGACTCCGGTTCGTTTCCAACCAAAACTTTTGTAGGAGAGATAGAGCAATAGGACATAGAGGGGGAAAGAGCTTTTTGTGTTGGTCATGAACATCCAAAAACCGTCCCATGTTTCGGTTCCCAGTCCGTTGAGGAACAAAAAAAGGTCTTTATCGTACTGTAAAAGCTGTTCGAGCATTATGCATCGTATCTTGAGACCTCCCTGTCATAAAAAGCCGTTGCGGCCTCAATCAAACTCTCCGCTTCCTCCATTAAGTCCGCCTCATCTTCTTTTGAAAATTCTTCCATCCATTCCACCTCATCATTTTCCAGATTGATGATGAACCTTGGATATTCAGTATGAACAATGAAAATGGCGTCAGGATAATCCGTATTATCGGCCAACAAAAATTTGGGTAGTTCCATATATCAACTAATTGATTTTAAATTTTGGAATCTTCTTAATTCAATATTTATGATTAAATACGTCATGTTGAACTTGTTTCAACATCACATTTACATTGTTACTTTATGATGAGACCCTGAGACGAGCTCAGGGTGACGACCGTACTTTTAAATGAAATGTTACCAACATTCATTCTATTTTAATCTTCAATCAATTTCTTGGTCAAATAGTTGAATCGAAGATACAACATTACCGCCGATGCTGTCAATCCCAACAACAATCCTATCCAAATTCCCGTGCTTGAAAGGCCGGTGTACAACCCGAGGTAAAAACATACCGGGAACCCGATCAGCCAATAGGCCACAAAGGTGATGAAGGTGGGAATCCGCACATCCTGAAGTCCACGAAGTGCGCCCAAGACCACCACTTGCAGTCCATCGGAAATTTGAAAAAACGCAGCGACCAACAACAATTCTGCCGCAATGATGATTACTTCGGTATTGTCCATTTGGTTGACAATGTCATCCACATCCAAATAAATGGTGGGGAACCAATGCCTTCCCAAAAGGAACAGTACGGCAAAGGCCACTTCCAAAATAAAGGTCAGGAAAAAAATGGATTCTGCTATCCTTCGAAGCTCCCTGAAGTTCTGCAGTCCTTTCTGATTGCCCACGCGCACCATGGCGGCAACACTGAGGCCCATACCCACCATGAAGGTCATGCTGCTAAGGTTCAATGCTATCTGATTGGCCGCTTGGGCATTTTTCCCCAATACACCACTCAGCCAAATGGCTGCGGTAAATATGGCCACTTCAAAGAACATCTGCATGGCAGAAGGGAATCCCAAATTGATGATTTTCTTCATCACTTTTTTCTCAATTTCCCTAAAATTGAAGTGGGTCACGTAGGTTTCAAATTTTTCCTTGCGTTTCAACAAAAACCAAATGAACAACACCATAATGACCCGCGAGGCCAATGTGCCGATAGCTGCCCCTACAATGCCCAATTTTGGAAATCCGAAGGAACCAAAAATGAGCAAATAGTTGATGGTTATGTTCACCACATTGGCCAGAATGGTGGCATACATGGGATATTTGGTCTGCGACAATCCTTCAGAAAACTGTTTGAAAGCCTGGAACATCACCAAAGGCACCAAGGAAAAAGCGACCAGTTCCAAATAGGGAATGGCAAGCTCCACCACTTCAGGGGGCTGCTCCATATGGTGCAACAAGGGTTTGCACAGCAAGATGATGCCAAATAGGGAAAGTCCCAACAAGGTGCAAAGCACCAGTCCGTGTTTTAGGGCCCTTTTTCCATCGGCGGGGTTCCCTGCCCCATCCGCTTCGGCCACCAAAGGTGTGATTGCCGTGGAAAAACCAATACCAAGTGACATGGCTATGAAGACAAAACTGTTGCCCAAGGAGACCGCTGCCAGCTCCGCAGTTCCCAATTGCCCCACCATGATGTTGTCCGCAAAGGCCACAAAAGTGTGCCCCAGCATTCCCAAGATTACGGGATAGGACAGTCTAAGATTGTATGCAAACTCTTGGGTGTATTTTTGAAGCAAAACGGAAAATTAAAAGAGCACAAATATAGGTGGATTCTAAATTTTGCAAACAGTCCCAAAAAAAGAAATTCACTTTAGTGGGCTCCAAGTAGTACCAAAACCGAAATAGACTGTCGAGTATATTTCGTATTCATCAACCCATACCCTATATCCATCAATTCAGACTTGAGACTTATGCAAAGTTTCCTAACCTTCACTCATAATGTGAGACATAAGCATTTATCTAATCTGTAACATGTACTCCATCAAATACTAAAATGGAAAAGATGAAAATAACTATTATCCTAGCCTTTCTTATTGCATCTACCAACACTTTTTCCCAAGAAAAGAATTTTAGCCTAGAAATTGGTTATCCAATAGAGTTGTCGAATGGGAATTCATCAGGATTGACCGGAATTATAAATTCAAGGATAAAGTATAGGTTTTGGAATACAGAATCATTTGGTATTGGAACATCATATTCCATTGATTTGTTGACAGGCAACATAACCTCTGAAAACAAAAAGGAGTCATTTACATCCCATCATTTTAATTTATTTGGGGAAGTTCCCTTGAATTCGTCCAAAACATTATTTACCTCATTAGGAGCTGGATATACTACGCAGAGCTATTATATAACTAAAATAATGGATCATGGCTCAGGTTTAATTAGTTCTGAAACTGAAAAAACCAATGTTGGAGGATTCAACATAGATATTGGTGGGAGTTACGACATTTTAAAAAATTTCTTCATTCAAGGAACTTTTCAATTTATCAGATTATATGTTAACGATTTCCTGTTGGAAGAGAAAATCGGTTTTAATAAAAATCGATTGAAGGTTGGAGTTGGATACAGATTTTAAAAATTTACTTGATAAAGGCTAACATAGAAAGTCTCTCTTTCAAAATGAAACATTATCAATCTTAAAAAGTTGGATTATTAAGGCAATTTGAAGATTCCCAATAGGCCCTTAATCTACCATAAACTAAAACCAAATTTGAATGAACAAACCAACATTATTGTTTCTATTGATTTTCCTAACACTTTTTAAGGTAAAAGCACAAAAATGTACAGTGGAAGAAGATCCTTTTACCAATCAGGAAACGGTTTCCTATAATTATGATTATCAAACCGTCTTCTTTCAAAAGAAAGGAAACAGCATTTTCTTTGAAATTTTGTTTAATTATTGGGGGGAAAGAAGCAAGGAGTTTGACGAGAAAACCGAAATTCAAATTAAGCTTGAAAACGGAACCAAGCTCACTTTAAAAACCATACGGAAATCACTTCCTAAAATTGAGGAACAAAATTCTTCCACTAATCTATATGGTGGTTTTGGAAGCGGAATAGTAATATCAAATGCAAAAAAATATACGGTCTATTCTTTTGCTTTCATTTTGACAGGAGAGGAGCTAAAAAAGCTAGCGGAATCAAAAATTGAAGTTATAAGAATCCCAGATACAGAAGCATTGGAGTTCGTTGACATATCAGTCAAAAGAAAAAGAAGTAGAAAAAAATTAAAAGCTGTACACAAAGGTGCTAATTGTATATATGAACACCTCTAAAATCGTATTGCACAGTATATCATTAATTGGAACTTGTTTATTGCATTTTGGCCTCTTCCCAAAACACATCCATCTCCGCCAAAGTCATTTCCTTTAGGGTTTTACCGGATTCTTTGGCTTTGCCCTCCAAATATTGAAACCGTTTGATGAACTTTTTGTTGGTGCGCTCCAAAGCATTTTCCGGATTTACATTTAAAAACCGGGCATAGTTGACCATGGAAAAAAGCACATCACCAAATTCAGACTCAATCTTATCCACATTGTTAGAATCAATCTCTACTTGCAGCTCCGCCAGCTCTTCCTTTAGTTTTTCAAACACCTGTTCGGGATGTTCCCAATCAAATCCTACTCCTGCCACTTTTTCCTGGATTCGGTTGGCCTTTACCAAGGCGGGCAAACTGTTGGGAACGCCCTCCAAAACACTTTTCTTGCCTTCCTTGAGCTTTATATTCTCCCAATTTTGTTTGACTTCATCCTCATTCTGTACTTTTACATCACCATAAATATGTGGATGGCGGTTGATCAGTTTCTCACAGATTCCGTTGGCAACATCGGCAATATCAAAGTCTTGTGTTTCTGAACCTATTTTCGCATAAAAGACAATGTGCAAGAGTAAATCGCCCAGTTCCTTCTTCACTTCTTCCAAATCATTATCCAAAATGGCGTCACCCAACTCATAGGTTTCTTCGATAGTCAAATGGCGAAGCGTTTGTAGGGTCTGCTTTTTGTCCCATGGGCATTGATCCCTTAATTCGTCCATGATGTTTAGGAGTCGTTCCAATGCCTTCAGCTGCTCAGATCTTGCGTTCATCTATAAAATTTTATTTAAAAGTACAAAGACCGTAAATAGCAGGTACTGATTTTTTTCCATAGTTATGAAGACTAGGTATCATTCAAGAAGAGAGGGAATTTTGGGAAGACCGTTCAACAATAGTGCTCTATTGAAAATTGTACATTTGAAGAAACACCCATAACATGAAAGCACTAGTATCCTTGGCAATTTTCTGTTGCTGTCTTTTTTTGAATGCACAAGCTCCCAATCGTTTTGATAACGAGGTCATGGAAATCCAAAAAAAGAACGATTCCCTCTGGGATCCTGCAAAACCTACACTTGTTTTTACCGGAAGTTCCAGTATTAGAATGTGGAAAGACCTTCAGGAGAGATTCCCTGACCAACAGGTACTGAATACCGGGTTTGGCGGTTCCCAATTTTCGGATTTGGAGCATTATTTGGACGAGTTGATTCTCAAGTACAACCCCAAAAAAGTTTTTATTTATGAAGGGGACAATGATGTTAGCGCCAAAAAAAGACTCAGGAATATCGTAGCTACTTCAGAACGGATATTGAACATGCTCCAGCAAAAAAAGCAAGCATTGGAGATTGTTTTCATTTCGGCCAAACCCAGCATTTCCAGATGGAAGTTACGAAGAAAGTATAGGCGTTTAAATCGAAAACTCAGCAGACTGGCCGAAAAAACCAATGGGGTTGATTTTGTGGATGTATGGTACCCCATGCTGGACAAACGAAAAGTAAAACAGGACATTTTCATTGAAGATGGACTTCATATGAATACAAAAGGTTACGATATCTGGTATGAGGTATTGAAGAACCATGTTAATTAACTAATCAAAAACTACTGTGATTACAAGGACCCTACTGCTCTTCTCCGCCATTATTTGCTTAGCGGCTTGCCAACCCCAAAAAAAAGAAATTCTATTTCCCAAAACAGACCTGAGCGTAGCTCCGTTGATTCCAAAACCCATAAAAACCATTGCAACCCACAGTGCTTTTGGACTGGACTCCAATACGGTCATCTATACCTCAACACAGGATCCAGCTTTTGAAAAAGTAGGACAGTTTCTTTCGGAAAAAATAAAAGGGAAAATTGGGCTGGATCTAGCAGTCAATAGTGCCAAAACTGAAAATGTAGAGCGATTGATCTACATCAACCAATCTGACAGTACGGATTTGGAAACTCCAGAATCCTACCAGCTGTACATCAAGAAAGACTCTATTTTGGTCAATGCCAAAACTGCGGCGGGTGCCTTCAGGGGAATCCAAACCTTACGGCAATTGATTCCCGAGAAAAGCAATGATACACTTACCGACCATCCCCTTTGGTTGGTTCCCACCGGGAAAATAGTGGATGCCCCCAAGTTTGAATACCGAGGTGCCATGTTGGATGTGGCACGGCATTTTTTCACTGTTGAAGAGGTAAAAAAGTACATCGATATTTTGGCCTATTACAAATTCAATGCCATCCATTTGCACTTATCTGATGATCAAGGTTGGCGACTCGAAATCAAGTCGTGGCCCAAACTCACCCAAGTCGGTGCCCAAACTGAAGTCGGTGGCGGTGAAGGTGGTTTCTACACCCAGGAGGACTATAAAGATTTGGTGCAATATGCCGCCGAAAGACACATGACCTTAATTCCCGAAATAGATATGCCGGGGCACAGCAATGCTGCTTCATTGAGCTATCCTTTCTTGAACGGCAATGGAAAACCGTTAAAGCCTTATACGGGAACGAGAGTGGGCTTTAGCACGTTTGATGCAAGAAAAGATACAGTTTATAGCTTTTTGGATGATGTCATCGGTGAAATTGCCGCCATTACTCCTGGTCCCTATTTTCATGCTGGTGGGGATGAAAGTCATGCCACCAAAAAGAGCGATTACATCCATTTTGTGGAAAAAGTGGAGAAAATTGTCCAAAAACATGGCAAAACCATGGTAGGATGGAATGAAATTGCCCAAGCGAAACTTGACCCCTCTTCCATCGCACAACTTTGGAATGAGTCGCATAGTGCCATAAAAGCCGCTGAGAATGGTTCAAGAGTGATTCTTTCCCCTTCGGAGAAAACTTATGTGGACATGAAATATGATTCCATTTCTGAATATGGTCTCACTTGGGCCGGGTACATTCCTGTTGATGTGGCCTACCAATGGGATCCTGAGACTTATGTGGAAGGCCTCCCACGGGAAAGTATTTTAGGCATTGAAGCGCCTTTATGGTCCGAGACCATTAGCAACAGTGCCGAATTGGAATATCTGGCCTTTCCGCGTGTGATCGGGATTTCCGAACTGGGTTGGTCCCCAGCGGAACATTGTAATTGGAAAGACTACAAAATGCGTTTGGCCCAGCAAGTCCCTTATCTAAATCGTATGGAAATCAATTACTACCCGAGTCCTTTGGTGGATTGGAAGAAAGAGTGATTATTCCTCTTCGCCAGAGACAACGGAAGTGGGTTCTTCCTCAGCATCCTCTTCTTTGACAAAATCTGAAATGTTGTTATCGATGAGGATGTTGTACCACTGAATGATTTTTTTGATGTCACTGGCGTACACCCGGTCTTCATCGTAATTGGGCAAAATATCGAAGAAATATTCTTCCAATTCAATTTTTTCCGCCTTATGGCTGATTCCGGTTTTTTGGCCGTCTTCTTTTTCCTTAATCTTTTGGAACACCTCCCGAAGGGGCACCTCCTCTTCCAAAGTATAAATGGCTATTTCAGAAAGGACACTGACATTACTTCGTATTCCAACGGTAACCCGTTTTCCATCCAAAAGGGATTCCCCAACAAAACCGGTTCGTGTTTGGGTCAATAGTTTGTAAAGTCCGGGCTTACCGCCGATCGATAAAATTTTGTCCAATGCCATTCAAAATAGATTTATGCTTGTTATATTCAAATTGTATCAGTAAGCTTGTTTTGTCTTCTTGAGCGCAGTCGAAAGATTGACAAAACATCTCGACTGCGCTCGATGTGACATCTGATTTAGCCACTGGTACAATAACGTACAATCGTTTTATGCGCGCAAAAATATAGTATTCTCGGAAACGCCAATTTTTTTAACGTCCTTTTTTGATATTGGGGAACCGCATTTTGTAATCCACAGCGATTTTCCCCTTTGAAATTTTATCCAACCTACTTTTTAATAGCCGTTTTTTTAAAGAGGACAACTTGTCCGTGAACAGAATTCCCTGAATGTGATCATATTCGTGTTGGATGACCCTTGCCAACAACCCATCATAGGTTTCGGTGTGGGGTTTAAAATCTTCATCCAGATAGCTGATGGTGATTTCGGGCTTTCTTTTGACATCTTCACGGATATCGGGAATACTGAGACAGCCTTCATTAAAATCCCATGCTGTCCCTTCTTCTTCTTCAATTTTTGCATTGATAAAGACCTTTTTAAAACCTTTTAAGGCTTCTTGATCTTCCTTGCTCAGTTCCTCATCATCCGAAAAAGGAGTGGTATCCACCAAAAACAGACGAATGGGCAATCCAACCTGCGGGGCCGCCAATCCAACCCCATGGGCATTATACATGGTCTCCCACATATTGGTGATCAATTCGTCAAGTTTTGGATACTCTGAAGTAATATCCTTGGCCATTTTACGTAAAACGGGGTCGCCGTATGCAACAATGGGTAAAATCATAAAATCAAACTCTATTAAGGTATGCCTGCAAAATCAATGTGGCACTTATTTCATCGACCAAGCCTTTGTCTTGGCGCTTTTTCTTTTTCATTCCGCTGTCCAACATGGACTGGAATGCCATTTTGGAGGTGAACCGCTCATCTTGGCGCTCTATTGGCATTGATGGAAATCTACCGGTCAACTTCTTTAAAAAAGACTGAATCAGTTCTTCGGATTCAGATGGGGTATTGTCCATTTGTTTGGGAAGCCCCACTATGATCTTTTCCACGGATTCGTTCTGAACATACTCCGCAAGAAAGGGAATCAACTCCTTGGTTTCAACGGTGGTCAATCCAGAAGCGATCAACTGAAGTTCATCGGTCACCGCAATGCCTGTTCTCACCTTTCCATAATCCAACGCCAAGATTCTTGCCAAACCAAAATTTTTGGCAAAAATAACCTTAAAAATGTTATGCCCTTAAAATAAGCCCCATTATTCTGATGAGGGGACTATCTTTGCTTAAATTTTAAGAAAAAATGACAGATTTAAGGGGACTTATTGAAAAAGCCTGGGACAACCGGGAATTGTTGACAGAAGAAAAAACCCAAATAGCCATCAGGGAGGTGATTGAGTTGATTGATATGGGCGAATTGCGTTGCGCTGAACCCACTGATGATGGTTGGCAAATCAATGAGTGGGTCAAAAAGGCGGTGGTTTTGTATTTCCCTATTCAAAAAATGGAGGTGCTCGAAGCTGGTATTTTTGAATATCACGATAAAATCCCTTTAAAAAAGGGATATAAAGAAAAAGGGGTGCGGGTGGTTCCCCATGCGGTTGCCAGACATGGGGCGTATATTTCCAAAGGAACCATTCTTATGCCCAGTTATGTGAATATCGGTGCTTATGTTGATGAAGGTACCATGGTGGACACTTGGGCTACGGTGGGCAGTTGTGCTCAAATCGGTAAAAATGTCCATTTAAGTGGCGGTGTTGGCATTGGGGGGGTTCTGGAACCTTTGCAAGCCGCTCCGGTAATCATTGAAGACAATGCTTTTATTGGTTCGCGTTGTATTGTTGTTGAAGGGGTACGCGTGGAAAAGGAAGCTGTCCTGGGCGCCAATGTTGTGCTGACCGGCTCTACCAAAATTATTGATGTGACCGGTGATAAACCCGTTGAGCTTAAAGGTAGGGTTCCGGCAAGATCGGTGGTTATCCCAGGAAGCTATACCAAAAAGTTCCCCGCAGGGGAATATCAGGTGCCCTGTGCCTTGATCATTGGGAAACGAAAGGAAAGCACGGATAAAAAGACCTCGTTGAACAACGCCCTGCGGGAGCATGATGTGGCCGTGTAAGCACATATTTTGAAGAAATTTTTGGTCATACAGCAAAAGATGGTCGGCGATGTGCTCGCCAGCACCATTCTTTGTGAGCATCTGAAAATCCATTTTCCTGATTCAGAAGTCCACTATCTCATCAATGAGTCCACTTTGGCTGTTGTGGAAGGAAACCCTTTTGTTGACAAGATCATTCTTTTTAAGAACGACTATCGAGATAGCAAACTTGCTTTTTATAGGTTTCTAAAATCGATAAAAAAGGAAGAGTATTACGCCACTCTAGATGTGTACTGCAAGTTGGAGAGCAATCTCATCAGCTATTTTTCTAGGGCTGATTTAAAAATTTCCTATAAAAAATGGTATTCCAAATTTATTTATACGCATTTGTTCTCGTATTCCCACAATGTGAAAACCACTTTGGGCCATGCCATTGAAAATCGGCTTTTGTTACTCTCTCCCCTGATCCCAAAATTGGAAAAACCGGATTTGGCACCAAAAATCCATTTATTGGAATCTGAAAAAAAGGAAGTGAGAGAGTTTTTGAAAGAAAATAATATTGATACTTCGCATCCGGTTGTTATGGTGGGATTGTTGGGCAGCCAGCCCAGCAAAAGTTATCCGCTGGATTATTTGGCCAAGACCCTCGATTTTATATCGGAAAAGCACCGAGTTACGTTTTTGCTCAACTATATGCCCGACCAAAAAGATAGGGTGGCTGAATTTCTTTCACACTGCACTCAAAAAACGAGAAATTACATTCGGGAGGATGTGTTTTGTCCTTCACTGCGCTCGGTTATAGGTCTGTTTGGACAATGTAATGCGTATATTGGAAACGAAGGGGGCTGCAGCAATATATCTAAGGCACTTGCCATTCCCAATTTCTCTATTTTCTCCCCTTGGATTTCCAAAACCGCGTGGCTTACTTATAATGAAAATAGCAAAAACCAAGCGGTGCATCTGGCAGATTTTAAACCAGAAATTCTTGACCTACCCAAGAAAGAACGAAAAAAGAATGCTGAAAAATTGTATCAAACCTTTAAACCTGAATTTTTTCAGGAACAATTAGAGCGCTTCATCGAAAATGAAGTTGTCCCGAACCAATAGCACTTGGTAGGATTCCACCAAAATTTTCCATCCACGGTCCAACATATAGTCGATAACAAGCTTTCCTTTACCCCCGTTCGGCAAATCACAGTCATCAATCAGTACAATGGAGTTGTCATGGAGTTGGTCTTCAATCCTCTGAAACTCTTCCAAGTGGTGTTGCTGGCTTTTTTTCTGTACCTCGGGGTCATTGCTGTAATCGTAACTATCCAAATACAGCACATCAACCGTTTCATTAAAATCCTCTAAAAAAGCGAGTGAATCAGAGTGATGTATCTGAACAAATTCCTGAAGATGCTGTCTATCCACCTCTGCCTGCGCATTTTTCACAGATTCCTCGTTGATATCCACAGAATGTACAAAAGCATTGTTCTCCTTGGCCCATTTTCCAAAGACAATGGTTGCCGCCCCGTTGCTCTTAGCACCACGCAGACCTTCCCGTGAGGTCCCCGTTTCCACAATGGTCTTGGCCTTGGTCCTTTTCATAAGTTCCATGGTTTTTAGAAAGGTGTTCCTTCTTTTTCTAAAATCGTACCTAAAGGGCATAAAGGGGTAAAGGGATTTGTGTTTGATCCATTTCCCTATTAAAAAACTGGCTATTCCCAGTAGAAGTATGCTTATTACAATCTTCATTGATCTTGTATCAAAAATTTATCAAATATAAAGCAACCATCCCCTTTTTTCTTAATCTATTTCTTGGAAATCGCCCTAACACATCAGTTTTGGAATGTAAAAAAGTAGGGTGTTTGGATTTTTAGTTGTTGTAAGAAAAATAGGCGTCCAAACAATTTTTGCCTTCTTTTTTTGTTATAGTTTTGTAGAACCAAACCTAGTACCAATAAATATTATGGCTGGATTGAGCACCCCAAAGCAAAAAATATCAGCACTCATCATCACCTACAACGAAATGGGTTACATTGAAAGATGTATCGATTCCGTTTCATTTGCCGATGAGATCGTTGTTGTTGATTCCTATAGTACGGATGGCACCTATGAGTATCTGGTGAACCATCCCAAAGTAAAGGTACTCCAAAACCCCTTTGAGAATTTTACCGCACAAAAATCCTTCACGTTGAAACAAGCTTCCAATGACTGGATTCTCTTTTTGGATGCCGATGAAGTAGTAAGCCGCGAACTTCAAAAGGAAATTCTGGATACCGTGAACAATCCCAATGCCTGCGAGGCCTACTGGTTTTACCGTAAGTTCATGTTTCAAAACAGTACATTGAATTTTAGTGGTTGGCAAACGGATAAAAACCATAGGTTGTTCAGAAAAAGTAAGGCGTATTTTACCGATAAAAAGATTGTACACGAAACCTTGGAGGTTGATGGTACATCATGTATTTTAAAGGAAAAGCTAACCCACTACTGTTACAAAAACTACGAGGATTACAAAGGAAAAATGCTGCGTTATGGCCAGCTAAAGGCCAAAGAGGATTTTTATAAGGAAAAGCATTTCAATTATCTTTTAATGGCAGTGAAGCCCGCATGGAAGTTCTTCAACCATTTTGTTCTGCGACTGGGCTTTTTGGATGGCAAAAAAGGAATTACCATTTGCTACCTGAACGCTTTGGGCGTCTTGGAAAGATACAAAGAGCTTAAACGATTGGAAAAGAAAAATGAGCTTGCCTATTATTTGGTAATGCCATAGTGGGTCCAAACCACTTTCTTTGATCGTGTCTCTTTGCGTATGGATTGGTTTTTTGCGATGGATTCTGGGGTTTTGTACCCTCTTTTATGATCCAAATGCACACACACCGCGCTGTACCGCAATTGTTTGGATTTAATCCCAAAGTTGAACAATCGCTCCCCCAACTCACGGTCCTGCCCCCCATATTGCATCCGTTCATCAAACCCGTTGACATTTAAAATATCCTTTTTCCAACCAGACGAATTATGCCCGTTCCAACTGGCATTGGTGGGGGTAAACGTATTTAAAAGTTTGGATATGGCACCACTTGCGGTAAGCTTGTTGTTCTTGAACGTTTTTGGAATCCCCTTTTCCTTGAGCCAGTGAATATTGAAGCAATTCTGATTTTCAATATCCTCCAAGGTTATCATTTTGGAAATGTTCATGGGAAGCATATAATAACCGCCCGAAATAAAATAGCCTTTTTCCTTGTTGATATAATGCACCTCCACAAAATCTTCCCGGGGTATGCAATCGCCATCGGTCATGATGATATACTCCGCATGGCAGGCCTCCACGGACTTGTTCAGAATACGTGATTTTTGAAAACCGTCATCCTCCTGCCATACATGGGTAATGGGATAGAATACTTTTTTGGAAAGTTCGTCCAAAAGCTCCTTGGTCTTGGGACCAGAACCATCATCCGCCACAACAACCTCAAAGTCCTTGAAAATCTGGCAATTAAATCCCCAAAGCACTTTTTTTAGCCATTCCTCGGCATTATAGGTGCTTACAATTACGGATATCTTGGGGGCTTCCCGCTCATTCTGGTTCATCTTGGCAAAAATAGAAATATTAAATGTTATCGCATATCCTTACTTTAGCTTATCCAAAATTCTATAATGAAAGTCAAAGAAATTCCGGTTTCCCTATTCAATCAGGCTCGACTTACATGGCAATCGCAAAAAAGACTGGAGGAAGGCAAAGAAACTGTTCCTGCTGTGGTCTCACTGGCTTCAATCCCATCAAGATTGGGAATTGTACATATTACCATACGAAGCATTTTGGACCAAAGTATGCTTCCAGAAAAAATAATTCTCTGGCTCCACCAGGACTTAAAGGACAGGATTCCAAAAAAACTTTCAAAATTAATGGGAGAACGGTTTTCCATTCAATTCACCACCTATTCCAGTTCCCATAGAAAATTGGTGGAGCCGCTGAAAATCTATCCCAACAAGGTGATCATTACCTGCGATGATGATATGATGTACCGAAAAAACTGGCTATCCAATTTGTACAAAGCCCATTTGGAAAACCCTGATCGTATCATCGGCAACCAAACCAGATGTATCAGCTATACTGACAACAATGAATTGCTTCCCTACAAAAATTGGAGCTCGGGGACATATTCATGCCCAAACCCCAAAGCCGTGCTTCCCATTGGCGCTGGGGGCACCCTTTACCCACCACATTCATTGGACGATAGGGCCTTAGATCAAGAAGTTTTTTTAAAATTGGCCCCAAAAGCAGATGATCTATGGTTCAAAGCGATGAGTTTGTTAAAGGGAACGTTGTCCGTAAAATCCAAATACACCGTAAAAGAACCCGTTCCCATTTGGGGCTCACAGAAGGTTTCCCTGAAAAAATCCAACATCGAAGGGGACAAAAATAGAACCCAATGGCTGGCGCTTACCGATTATTTTAAACTAAAATTTTAGCCCTTGACCGAAGAAATAAACAACTGCATCAAAGAATTAAAGGCCGGAAACCTTATTCTGTATCCCACTGATACCGTTTGGGGCATTGGCTGTGACGCCACCAACCCAGATGCCGTAAAAAAAGTATATGCCCTCAAAAAAAGGGAAGATACCAAAGCACTCATTTGTCTCGTGGCGAATCAGGCTATGTTGGAACGCCATGTAAAAGAAGTGCCCGAAGTGGCCTATGACATCATAGATCTGGCCACCAAACCCACCACCATTGTGTTTGATGAACCCGTGGGTGTGGCCAAAAACCTTATCGCTGAGGACAATACGTTGGCCATTCGGGTGGCATCCGATAAATTCTGTCAGTACCTCATCAACAAATTTGGAAAACCCATTGTGTCCACCTCTGCCAACATCTCCGGACAGCCCACTCCAAAACACTTTGCGGATATACAGCCTGAAATTTTAAAAGGAGTGGACTATGTGGTAAATTTGCCGGATGTAAACAATGATCCTTCCCCATCATCCATCATTAAATTGGCCAATGACGGACAGGTGAAGGTAATTCGGGAATAATGACGGAGGAATTCCACAAAGAAGCCATTCAACATCCAATTTTTCAACTTATCGGGGAAACTGCCGATGAATTGGGCGTGGATGCCTATGTGATCGGGGGATTTGTGCGGGATTATTTTTTGAAACGGGACACACCCAAGGATATTGATGTCGTGGCCGTTGGCAGTGGCATTCAATTGGCCAAAAAAGTGGCCTCAAAAATCAAGGGAAAACCAGAAGTTTCCATATTCAAGAATTTTGGCACGGCCATGATCAAACACAAAGGTCTGGAGTTGGAATTTGTGGGTGCCCGCAAGGAAAGTTATCATCGTGATAGTCGGAAACCCGTGGTGGAGGATGGTTCATTGGAAGATGACCAAAACCGACGCGATTTCACCATAAATGCCATGGCATTGGCTCTCAATAAAGCCAATTTCGGGCAGCTTTTGGACCCTTTTGATGGGTTGAACGACCTAGACAAGAAAATTATCCGCACCCCTTTGGAGCCGGGCATCACCTATTCCGATGATCCTTTGCGAATGATGCGTGCCATCCGTTTTGCTACGCAATTGCACTTTACCATTGAACTGAAGTCGCTCCAGGCCATTACCGAAAACAAGGACCGCATCAAGATTATTTCCAAAGAGCGTATTGTGGATGAACTCCACAAAATATTGATGAGCCAAAAACCCTCCCGAGGTTTCAAACTGATGCACCAAACCGGACTTTTACCCTTAATTCTTCCAGAATTGACCGCCCTACAAGGAATCGAAGAGATAGAAGGACAACGCCACAAGGACAATTTTTGGCATACGCTGGAAGTGGTGGACAACATTTCGGAAACTACCGACAACCTTTGGTTGCGTTGGGCGGCCTTATTGCACGATATTGGCAAGGCCCCCACAAAAAAATTCCACAAAAGAATTGGCTGGACCTTTCACGGGCACGAGTTTGTGGGCTCCAAAATGGTGTACAAGCTTTTTAAACGGATGCGGATGCCCTTGAACGACAAAATGAAGTTTGTGCAAAAAATGGTGTTGATGAGTTCACGGCCCATCATCTTGGCAGAAGAGCATGTTACCGATTCGGCAGTGCGGCGTTTGGTTTTTGATGCCGGGGATTATGTGGATGACCTCATGACCTTGTGCGAGGCCGATATCACCACCAAAAACCCCAGAAAACAACGGAAGTACAAGAACAATTTTCAACTAGTACGTCAAAAAATAGTGGAAGTTGAAGAACGAGATCATGTCCGCAACTTTCAACCTCCGGTTTCAGGTGAGGAGATCATGCAGACCTTTAACCTAAAACCATCGCGGGAAATAGGGATCATCAAGGAAGCCATCAAAGAGGCCATTTTGGAGGGTGAGATTCCCAATGAACATGAAGCTGCCTATCAGTTTATGCTGGAAAAAGGCAAACAAATGAACCTAAAAGTCCATTCAGAATGAAAAAAAACAAATATGTGGTGTACTGGCTGTTGACTGGTTGTGCGCTCATTTTTATCATGGTGCTTGTGGGCGGAATTACCCGGCTTACCCATTCCGGGCTTTCCATTTCGGATTACAAATTGATTCACGGCACATTGCCCCCCATGAACGAGCAGGCTTGGGAGGAAGCCTTTGAACTCTACAAGCAATACCCGGAGTACCAAAAACTCAACTCCCATTTTGATCTGGAGGATTTTAAGGACATTTATTTTTGGGAATGGCTGCACCGGTTCATTGGTCGGTTTATTGGAGTTGTCTTTATCCTTCCCTTTTTATATTTCCTGTTCACCAAAAAATTGGACAGGCCCACGGTAAAAAAATGTTTGGTCTTGCTTTTTCTGGGTGGATTTCAAGGCTTTTTGGGGTGGTATATGGTAAAAAGCGGTCTGGTGGACCGTCCGGATGTATCCCATTTTAGATTGGCCGCCCATTTGACCACTGCCTTCATCACCTTTGCCTACAGTCTTTGGGTGGCGTTGGACCTTATGTATCCATCCAAAAAAGAAATAAAAAAGCCAATACGGAACCTTATCCGAATTACATACGGCGTTTTACTGGTTCAAATTATTTGGGGCGCTTTTGTAGCTGGATTGGATGCTGGCTTTATCCACAACCACTGGCCCTTGATGAGTGAGGGAAAATTGATTCACGAAACCGTGTACATTGAACAACAGCCCGTGATCAAAAACTTTTTTGAAGGAAAAAGCGGCGTACAATTTGTGCACCGGTACATGGCCTATATTGTGGTCGGTTTGATTGCATTGATATGGGTACGATCTAGAAAAATAGAACGGACACCATTACAGGAAAAAGGGCTGCAATCCATGGTGGTTTTGGTCCTTGCCCAATTTGTGTTGGGGGTAATGACGCTTATTTATGCCGTTCCGCTTTGGTTGGGTATTGCCCACCAGATTGGGGCGTTTTTCCTGTTGGCCGCCATGACGTTTACCCTGCATCGGTTCTCCAAATAAGATTGAATTGTCGTAAATTTGTGCCCAATCTAAAATTTGTTGGATGATTTATAAAATCAGGATTATTCTAGATGCTGAGGAAGATATCTTTAGGGATGTTGAGATTGAGGATAGCAATACGTTGGAAGAATTTCACAATGCCATAACCCAGGCCTTTGGGTTTGAAGGTGATGAAATGGCCTCCTTCTACACCTGTGATGAGGAATGGAACCAAGACGAGGAAATTGCGATGTTCGATATGAGCGAAAATGGTTCTGATATTCGATTAATGAACGAAACCGTTCTGGATGATGTATTGACAGAACAAACCCCTAAAATGATCTATGTGTACGATTTTTTCAGCATGTGGACCTTTTTTGTGGAACTGGCCGATATTGTGGAAAAAGAAAGCGGAAGAACGTATCCCAACGTGCTGTTCAGTTTCGGCGAACTGCCCGATGCTCCCCCAGAAAAAAACTTCGAGTCCAAACCCACCACCGATTTTGACGATGATTTCCTGGACAGTTATGACGACATGGATTTTGATGAAAACTGGAATTAAAACCCATCACCTTTTACCCTGAACCTTTCACCTTTAAACCTTTCACCTTTAAACCTTTCACCTTTAAACCTTCACCCTTATGCTGAATCTATATAACGCCCAAATTGAAAGTATTTCCCTCCATCGCGTAGGCAACAAGAGCAAGAACGAGGCTGCATTTTTATCCGCAGAGCCCTTTACCCTCAACGATGAAATGGCCGGCTTGCTCAAGGAATATTTCTTTAAACCATTCAGGGAGAAGGAAGAGAACTATTATAAGTTTTACAATGATGTGGATGTGGAGTTCAATGAGGTCTATAATGCCGTTTCTGATATTTTTAGCGACAACTCAAAAACCCACGAGGTTTCAAAAAAAATAACCACCCACCTTTTTGAACAATCCAACCATCCCCATATTAAAAATGGGGAGGTATATGTGGTCCATTTTTCGGATATGGTCATCGATAACCAAAAAACTGATGCTGTTGGGATTTTTAAGAGTGAGTTGAAGCATGATTTTCTTCAGTTCAAAGAGAAAGAACAAAACTTGGAGATTCTAATTCGCCAAGGGATCAACATCAATAAGCTGGACAAGGGCTGTATCGTTTTCAACACCCAAAAAGAGGAAGGATACAAAGTGTTGTCCGTGGACAGCAATCGGTATGATGCCAAATATTGGTTGGAGAACTTTTTAGGGCTCATTCCATTGACCGATGAGAACTTTTACACCAAAAACTACCTCAAATTCTGTCAAAATTTTGCCAAGGATGTGGTTTTGCCTGCCGAGGACAAGCAACAAGAGGTGCTTTTTATGAACCGGGCGGTGAACCACTTTGCCAAAAACGACAATTTTGAGGAAACCTCATTTTTGAATGAGGTGATGGAAAACCCCGAATTGATCCCTGAATTTAAGCATTACAAGGTCGAAAAAGGGCCAAAATACAGCATTGAGGACGTATCCAATTTTGATATTGCCAACAAGGCCGTTTCCGATGCGCGGAAAAAAATCAAGAATGTCATCAGTCTGGATACCAATATTCAGATAAAGTTGGATTTCATCAACCCAGAATCCGCTGAAAAATTTGTGGAAAAAGGTTGGGACGAGGAACGACAGATGTATTATTATTTGGTGTATTTCAACAAGGAACAGAAGAGCTAGAACTTCTTCTCAATAATCTGTTTCATACTGACATCCTCATAATTTCGTTTCACAAAATCGAGGGCCGTGGCAAGTACCTGCCCCATGTTCTCGCATTTTTTAAACTCCATGTCATGGGTAAATTCCTGCAATTCCGTTTTTAACCGCTCCACGTTTTCGGGGAGTGAGATTTCATCCGTTTTGACACTGTTGATCAACCGTTTTATCCGGTTCCCTGAACTAATGATCCGTTTGGCCACAATGGAACGCTCCTCGATCTTATATTGATCCACCGAATATTCCTGTAATTTATTGGTGACCAACCCCACCATTTGAAGATTTTCTTTAAAGAATTGGGGCAAGTACACCTTGAACTTACCTTCATAACATTGCTGATCAAAATCTATGGCCCGGATACGGTACACCACGTGGTCAAAATCGTGAACGGGCACAATAACGTAGTTATACGAACGCATATCGCCCAACAGACGGATCATACATCGTTCATTGAACTTCACAAACTCCTTGGCCAGTTGGGCTTTCTCGGATTCTGAACATTTGGGCAATATATCCTTGATGAACATATCCCCCGGAATTCCGGCAATGTGCTCTTCAATGAGCGTGTCCCTGTACACCAAAAAGTTAAGATTGTAGGGAGAAAGCATGTGCTCCAGTTCCAAGCCGTAAATACGGGATGCATCGGTCTTTTTTACATAGAAATAGGTGTAATTATCGTTGAGGATGTTCCTTACCTTGATGCGAAATGGTTTTGAATTCCCAAAAGTGCAGAAATCAACCGCATCAACATTCAGATATTCCAAAATACGGTTGCTCCCATCGGAATGCAAAATGGAATAGACCTGTTTTAGGCTCATATCGATTTCCTTGCGATCAGAATCCGAATAATACACCCGAACCCACAGCGTATCCTCTCCATCGTTATCATAAACTACAACAGATCCGGCAAAACGGAGCAGGTCATCATAAAAAATAGGAATCTCTATTTTTCTATTATATCGGTCCAGGTACGCATCCAGTTTTTTTTGGACCGGATAGGCCGGTTTTTTCTTGGACATCAATTTTTCCTCAGTCATTTTTCTTTACGATTCAAGATATTGGACATAAGACGCTAGAAAATGGAAACTGGACACCTGTATGACTTCCGACTTCCGACTTCCGACTTCCGACTTCCGACTTCCGACTTCCGACTTCCGACTTCCGACTTCCGACTTTAAAATTTCCACATTTAACCTCTTCAGTCATTTTTTTGGCTTTATTGTAACAAATTCAACAATACCTCGTCAAGTTACTATAAACAAATCAAAAAACGATTCCGTCTTGGAAACTATACTTACTGTAAACCATCTGACCAAAAAATTTGGGTACCTCACCGCTGTAAAAGATTTGTCCTTTACCATAGAAAAGGGCAACGTGTATGGTATTTTGGGCCCAAATGGCAGTGGAAAATCGACCACTTTAGGCATTATTTTGAACGTGGTGAACCGCACATCCGGTGATTTTAGTTGGTTTGATGGCAACACCTCGACCCATGAGGCCTTGAAAAAAGTGGGTGCCATTATTGAACGACCCAATTTTTACCCTTACATGACCGCTATCCAAAACCTGAGGCTCGTTTGTAAGATCAAAGAGGTTCCTTACACTCGGATTCAGGAAAAATTGGAACTCGTAGGGCTTTGGGACCGAAGAAACAGTAAGTTCAAGACCTACTCTTTGGGGATGAAACAGCGTTTGGCCATTGCCTCTGCCCTGCTCAACGACCCAGAAATCCTGATTCTGGATGAGCCCACAAACGGATTGGACCCTCAGGGTATCCATCAAATCAGGGAGATCATCAAAAAAATTGCAAATCAAGGTACTACGATTCTTTTAGCATCCCATTTATTGGACGAGGTTGAAAAAGTGTGTTCCCATGTGGTCATTCTACGAAAAGGCGAAAAACTGTACTCCGGTGCAGTGGATGGCATGATGGCCACCCATGGCTTTTTTGAACTTCGCTCCGCGGATATGGAAAAACTTAAGTCCCTCTTGGAAAAGAGCGCCAGTTTTGGAAAAATCGAGAGTTTCAATGGAACCCTTACCGTCTATCTGAAGGAAGAAATGGATGCCGAGGAACTCAACAAAATGCTGTTTGAAAAAGGGATTGTCCTTTCCCATCTGGTGAAACGCAAGGAAAGCCTGGAAGAACAATTTTTAACCTTGACCAAAAACAACTAATCAAAAAAACGAATGGTACGTCTACTACAAATAGAATTTATAAAACTTTGGAACAACAGGGCCAGCAAGGTGTTGATCATCTCCTATTTTGCCCTGTTGACCTCAATTGCATTGATCGCAGCCATAAAGTTCGACATTGGTCCGGTACAGTTTCATTTGGCCGATCAAGGCATATTCAACTTTCCCTATATCTGGCACTTTAACACTTTTGTAGCCGCGATTTTTAAATTGTTTTTGGCCATTGTCATTGTCTCCATGATGTCCAATGAATACAGCAACAAGACCATTAAACAAAATTTGATAGACGGTCTCTCCAAAAAGGAATTCATTCTTTCCAAGGTGTTGACGGTCATTTCCTTTGCGTTGATTTCAACCGTTTTTGTGTTTGTGGTTTCCCTCGTATTGGGACTTGTTTATTCAGACTACAATGAGTTGTCCATCATCTTTTCTGACTTGGAGTTTTTACTGGCCTTTTTTGTGAAACTGGTCGGTTTCTTCTCTTTCTGTCTCTTTTTGGGCATTCTGGTCAAGCGATCTGCCTTTGCCTTAGGTTTCTTAATTCTCTGGACCATTTTGGAGCAGGTCGTCTTTGGATTATTGGGCTGGAAAGTAATGAGTTGGCCCGCCGCAAAAAAGGTAAAGGATTTCTTCCCATTGGAATCCATGATGAATTTGATCAAAGAGCCCGGCTCACGTCTTTCTGCAGTACAGAACATCGGAGATCAGATAGGGGAAAATTTACGGTTTGACTACCACACCTATTGGTATGAATTTTTAATTGTCCTCTTTTGGACGGCTCTATTTATCTACTTGTCCTACGCATTGTTGAAAAAGCGCGATTTATAGTATATTGAGGGGATGTATTTGTTCCCTGTGGTAAAAAAATTGCTCTTTCTAGGTGTCCTTATTGCCTCCTTTATGGGAAGGGCACAGCAATGCCCGGATTTATTGGGCCCAACCAATGGTGAAACAAATGTGGCCGTAGATGCAACCCTTTCCTGGGAAGCTGTGGATGGGGTTCCTGCCTATTTGGTTTCCTTGGGAACAACACCTGGTGGGACGGATATTTTAGCCTCACAAAACGTGGGCAATTCTCCCAACTACACGCCTCCAAAAGGCCTGCCTGAAAACACAGAAATTTTTGTGACCATAACTTTGTTCTTCTTTGACCAACCCGATATAATCTGTAATAGTCAAAGTTTTACCACCGAAACGCTCACCCAACCTCCCCTCTGCACCCAATTGAACTATCCGCAGGATATGGCCACGGATGTGAACCCCGCTTCAACTATTTCTTGGGAATATGTGTATGGCGCAACCGGATATTATGTGAGTTTGGGAACAACACCGGGTGGTGTGGACATTGTAAATACTGCTGATGCGGGGAACAATCTAAGTTACAATCCGCCCAGCGACCTTCCTTCGGAAGAGACAATCTATGTCACCATAAGACCATACAATAGCATTGGTGATGCCACAGGGTGTTCCTCAGAAAGTTTTACAACGAGTGAGGTTTCCCCTTTACCGAGTTGCACCAACATGATCTATCCCCAGAACGGAGAAATCAATGTACCCTTGTCCCCGGTATTGGAATGGAATGCCGTTTCAGGGGCAACGGGTTACCAAGTCACCATTGGTTCTACCCCAAATGGATTGGATATTCTCAACAATGCCACATTTTACACAAATTCCACACCGGTACTTAATTTTGTACCCAATCAAACCTTCTTTATCACCATAACTCCTTTTAATGATGCAGGCCCTGCCCAGAATTGTACGCAGGAAAGTTTTTCCACGCTTTTGGGTTGTGGCCCATACTTGGATCTCGCTTCAGGTGAATTTGTGACCTTAAATCCTGAGATAGATTTTCCTGAAACGCTATCATTCTGTGAAAATGAAGCTCCCTTGGTTGTCACTTCCGAAGATAGTGCCGATGGTTACCGCTGGTATCAAATTGATCAATTCGATAATGAAACGGTAATTTCAGATACCAATCAGGTTTCCATTGAAGAAAACGGCAGGTATCGCTATGAGGCCTATAACTTGGTTTCCCAATCAGGAAATATGATAGAATGCCCATCCACACAGGAGTTTAATGTGGTTTCCTCCGAAACGCCCGTCATCAACCGATTGAATGTCTCTGGCAATGGAGTGGATAGATTGCAAATTACCGTTGAAGCGTCTGGCAATGGGGATTACGAATATGCCGTGGACAACCGGAACGGACCCTATTCGGACAACAGCACATTCACCAACCTTGAACCGGGAACACACACCTTTTATGTTCGGGATAAAAATGGTTGTGGCATTGCAGAGAAAAAGTTCAAGCAGGACTTGACCGTGGAGGGATTTCCCAAATTTTTCACGCCCAATGGGGATAACATCAATGACTATTGGCAGTTTATTCAACCACCAAATGGCGAGGAAGTTGTTTTACAAAGCATCCAAATTTTTAATCGCTATGGATTTTTCCTAAAGGAAATAGTGCAAAACTCCCAAGGATGGGATGGCAATTTCCAAGGGCAGCCCCTACCCGAAGGGGAATATTGGTTCAGGGCCATTGATGATTCAAACAGGGAAATCAAAGGTCATTTTTCCCTAAAACGATAATCTTTCCGCTTTGCTTTAATTTGGTGCTTCCCTTTACTATTTTTATCAAATGAAATTTCAGGTAGTATCAGGTTTTAAACCCACTGGTGACCAACCAGAGGCCATTAAGCAATTGGTGGAGGGTATTGAGGGTGGTGATCCCCACCAGACCTTGCTCGGGGTAACGGGGTCGGGGAAAACATTTACCGTGGCCAATGTGGTGGAATCCGTACAGCGTCCGACCTTGGTGTTGGCCCACAACAAGACCTTGGCCGCTCAATTGTATTCTGAATTCAAACAGTTTTTTCCCCATAATGCCGTTGAATACTTTGTATCCTATTACGATTACTACCAACCCGAAGCCTACATTCCCACAAGTGGGTTGTATATTGAAAAAGACCTCTCCATCAATGAGGATATTGAAAAGCTTCGGTTGAGTGCCACTTCTTCCCTCCTTTCCGGGCGAAGGGATGTACTGGTAGTGGCCTCCGTTTCCTGCCTGTATGGTATCGGAAACCCTGTTGAATTTCAAAAGAACGTGATTTCCATCCATAAAAATCAAGTCATTTCCCGGACAAAATTTCTGAAACAACTGGTACAAAGTCTGTATTCCAGAACTACTGCTGATTTTAGAAATGGGAATTTCAGGGTGAAGGGGGATGTTGTGGATGTCTTCCCTGGCTATGCCGATCATGCCTTCCGAATTCATTTTTTTGGGGATGAAATTGAGGAGATCGAAGCGTTGGATCCCTTCAACAACAAAGTCATCGAAATTTATGACTCGTTGAACATTTATCCGGCCAACATGTTTGTCACTTCACCGGATGTATTGCAGAATGCCATACGGCAAATTCAGGATGACTTGGTGAAACAAGTGGACTATTTTAAGGAAATAGGTCGACCTCTGGAAGCCAAACGCTTGGAGGAACGAACTAATTTTGACTTGGAGATGATTCGCGAATTGGGCTATTGCTCTGGAATTGAGAACTATTCCAGGTATTTGGATGGGCGAGAGCCTGGAACACGGCCCTTCTGCCTATTGGATTATTTTCCCGATGATTATTTGATGATCATTGATGAAAGTCACGTGACCATTCCGCAAGTGCATGCCATGTACGGAGGAGACCGTTCCAGAAAGGAAAATTTGGTGGAATATGGGTTTCGCCTTCCGGCGGCGATGGATAATCGACCTCTCAAATTTGAAGAGTTTGAAGCACTCCAAAATCAGGTTATTTTCGTCAGTGCAACACCAGCGGATTATGAACTGGAACTGAGCCAAGGCGTTTATGTGGAACAGGTCATTCGCCCAACAGGTCTGTTGGACCCGATTATTGAGGTACGACCAAGTGCCAACCAAATTGATGATTTGGTGGAGGAAATCCAGCAACGGGTAGAATTGGATGAACGAACGCTGGTGACCACTTTGACCAAACGCATGGCCGAGGAACTTGCCAAGTATTTGGCCCGAATCGATGTGCGTTGTCGTTACATTCACAGTGATGTGGATACCTTGGAACGGGTGGAAATCATGCAGGATTTAAGAAAAGGCTTGTTTGATGTTTTGATCGGTGTAAACCTGCTACGGGAAGGATTGGATTTGCCCGAAGTTTCGTTGGTGGCCATTTTGGATGCTGACAAGGAAGGCTTTTTACGTAGTAACCGTTCGTTGACCCAGACCGTGGGCCGTGCAGCACGAAACTTGAATGGAAAGGCCATTATGTATGCCGATAAGATTACCGAGAGCATGCAAAAAACCATTGATGAGACCAATTATAGAAGGGAAAAGCAGTTGGCCTACAACCAAGAAAACAATATCACCCCCACAGCCCTGAACAAAAGCTTGGATAGTGCCTTGGCGAAAAATTCAGTTTCTACCTATCACTTTCAAAAAGAGGAATTGCGTGCCGCCGAACCCGATTTGGAATATCTTACCGGTGACCAACGGGAAAAATTGATTCGGGAGAAACGCAAAGCGATGGAAAAAGCGGCCAAAGAACTCAACTTTATGGAAGCGGCCAAGCTACGTGACGAAATAAAACTACTTCAGGAACAAGAGTAAAAGAAAGCGCGCCCCTACATTACTGCGGGAGCGCGCAAACTAACTAACCAACTAATCACTCATCATGAAACACCTAAAGTTGGTGTCTTTTGTTTTTTCTTATCCGATTGAAATCAATCGTTTTGGTTTAGGGAGTGCCTCTTGCTTTTTGGGCAAGGTCAATCTCAATATTCCATCTTCGTACTTGGCATCGATTTTGGAACCATCAACGGTTTCGGGCAATGTAAAGGCCCTTCTGAAGGATGAATAGGAAAATTCCTTTCTGGTATAATTGTCCTTGGTTTCTTCGTTTTCCGATTTCATTTCGCTGGAAATGGTCAACACATCATTGTCCACTTCTACCGTGAAATCATCTTTCTTTACCCCAGGAACAGCAAGTTCCAGTTCAAAATTTTCTTGATTGTCCTTAATATTGACAGCGGGCACAGAAGTATTCCACTTATCTGTCCCACCAAACCAATCCGGTCCCATAACATCGTTCATCAAGGATGGAAAAAACAGGTTGTTTCTTTTTACTAAACTCATGGCGATTTATTTTTTAAAGGTTAAACTTCTAAATCACCTTATTATAGGCAAATGATGTACCAACACAGAAACCATGTCGATATGACATGTTTTTAACAATAAATTATGTCAAAATGACACTAATTGTAATGTGCCTTGAAGATATTGATCAACACATTTGGCGGAACCACATTATTGGGGTAGTTGTGCATCACCTGTAAAACCTGACTTATTGCACCCGGGGGAAGTCCCATTCTAAGTCCAATATTATAGAGCGTATCCACTTCTTTTTTATGTTGATGCTGGTCTACGTTCATCAACAGTAACAATCTGTGAAACTGTACAATACGTTCCGCTTGGGATTTCAAGACTACTTTTGGGGATTTCTCTTTTAAGAGGCCTTCAAAGGTCTCTTTGTCAACACCTAAATTTGAAGCTACTTTAAGCAAAAAACCATATTCCGATTCCTTTAAGGAATGGTCAACCCGGGCAAAGGCGATCATTTCAGAAAGAATGCTCAATTTCTCCTCGTAGGTACCCATGGGTTTGGTTTTGGTGCAACTTCTTTATAGATAACTCCAAAACACCCCATTTTAGTACACAACGAAACCCGGAATTTTTGAGCTCTATCCAAATAAGGTGATTGGGCACTGAAATAAAAAAGGGCAACGTTTATGTAACGTCGCCCCTATCTTGGCAAAGTATGTAAGGGTAATTATCCCAATACTTCTTTTACTTTATCAGCAGCTTCCTGGAACTGAACCGCAGAATGTACGGCCAAACCAGAATTGTCAATAATCTCTTTGGCCAACTCGGCATTGGTACCCTGAAGTCGTACAATAATAGGCACTTGAATGGCATCACCCATGTTTTTGTAGGCATCCACAATACCTTGTGCCACACGGTCACAACGCACAATACCTCCAAAAATATTGATCAATATCGCTTTTACGTTGGGATCCTTTAAAATGATTCGGAAGGCCTCTTCTACCCTTTTGGCATCGGCAGTACCGCCAACATCCAAGAAGTTTGCAGGTTCACCACCGGCCATTTTGATCAAATCCATGGTGGCCATGGCCAATCCGGCTCCGTTTACCATGCAACCTACGTTTCCATCCAAATCCACGTAGTTCAATCCTACCTCACGAGCTTCAACCTCAATAGGATTTTCCTCACGAAGGTCTCGCATTTCGGCATAGGTCTTTCTACGGTACAAGGCATTATCATCAATGGATACTTTGGCATCCACAGCCATAATCTTATCATCTGAGGTCTTCAACACCGGATTGATCTCAAAAAGACTGGCATCACTCTGTTCATACGCTTTGTAAAGTGCAGATACAAATTTTACCATCTCCTTAAATGCCGTACCGGACAATCCCAAGTTAAAAGCTATACGTCTAGCTTGGAATGGCAACAAACCCATTCCAGGATCAATTTCTTCAGTAAAGATCAAATGTGGGGTCTTTTCGGCAACCTCCTCAATGTCCATTCCACCTTCGGTGGAGTACATCACCATATTCCTTCCGGTAGCCCTGTTCAGCAACACCGACATGTAGAATTCATTGGTTTCACTGTCACCGGGATAATATACGTCCTCGGCCACCAACACTTGGTGTACTTTTTTACCTTCAGCAGATGTTTGCGGGGTAATCAGGTTCATCCCAATGATGTTTCCTGCCAACTCTTCAACTTCCTTCAAGTTTTTGGCCAATTTAACACCTCCACCTTTTCCACGGCCTCCGGCATGTACCTGTGCTTTTATAACATGCCACCCGGTTCCAGTTTCCTGTGTCAATTGTTTGGCGGCATCCACCGCTTCCTTTGCATTTCGGGCCACGATTCCTCGTTGGATCTTAACCCCAAAGCTGGCCAAAATTTCTTTTCCTTGATATTCGTGAAGATTCATCTGTGAATTAACTTTTGTTTGCCGACAAAAATAGAAAACCCCATCGACAAATAGAAGGTGAAAAAGGAATAATTAACGCCAGCGTACCTAGCGTACAGAAAGGGAGCACATTTCGTAACAAATCTTATGCTAGATTTTAAAATCCTTAAAGTCCAAAGGATCAAAATTCCTAAAATGACCGTTCATTTCAATGACGGCCTTGGTGCGGTTTACCTGGCTCAACAAGGAAGTTGTGGAATCTAAATGTTCTTTGATGTACAACAAGCGATCTTTTTCTTTTGGAATCTGGAGCAATTCGTATTCCTGTTCAAAGGAAAGTCCCATTTTGTGGGCCAATGAATAACTGTTGAACTGCTTGGGCGAGGTTTTGGTAAAGGGAACATCCATTAAGTCGTACAGCACCTCAACTTTTTGCAATACTTCTTGCCTGAGGTCTTCTTCCGCATCATTCTCAACATCCAAGAATTCGACTTCCCCACCTGAGTACAACTTGCCATCCATTTGGTGTTCAAAAGAAAGTACTTTGAAAACCTGTCTTCCCACACAGACCACATCCATCTCTCCATTCTTATAGGTATTCACCACCTCAACCAACTGCACTTCGGTGCCATAGGTCATGGCGTTGTTGATGAATACCGGAACCCCAAAGGTAATGGCCTCCTTCCTACAGTCATTGATCAACTGTTTGTAACGTTCCTCAAAAATATGGAGGGGCACCGTTTCACCCGGAAAAAAGACCGATTGCAAGGGGAATAGAGGTAATTTCATTGTTGAAGTTTGTCTAAAAATACAATCCGAAATTCAAAGGAGCAAGTAATTCTATCTTCATTTGTTGGTTTTGAAACAATTTGTTACAAATAAATGAATTTGTTTTTTATTCTTGTAGAACCCGCATACATCCAGTAGATTTGCCCGAAAACTAAGCACAATGAACTCCAAAGACCTATTAAAATTAACGGAGCAGTTTGGAGCTCCACTCTACGTATATGACGCCGACAAAATAGCTTCGCAATACCAAAGATTGACTAAAGCTTTTGAAGGGGTTCCTGAGCTACGTTTGAATTATGCCGCCAAAGCACTGTCAAACATAAGCATTCTTAGGTTGATGAATCATTTGGGCAGTGGTCTGGACACGGTTTCCATTCAAGAAGTGAAACTGGGTCTTATGGCAGGTTTTAAGCCCGAATCCATAATTTATACGCCCAATGGGGTTTCTTTGGAGGAAATTGAGGAAGCTGCTGCGCTTGGGGTTCAGGTGAATATCGACAACCTGTCCATTTTGGAGCAATTTGGTAGCAAACATCCTGATATTCCTGTTTGTATCCGTATCAACCCCCATGTGATGGCAGGAGGCAACTCCAAAATATCTGTGGGTCATATCGATTCTAAATTTGGAATCAGCATCCATCAAATTCCGCACTTGTTGCGCATTGTGGAACTGACCAACATGAACATCAACGGGATACACATGCATACCGGAAGTGACATTCTGGATATTGATGTGTTCCTGTACGCTTCTGAAATTTTGTTTGAAACGGCCAAAAATTTCAAGGATTTGGAATTCATCGACTTTGGAAGTGGATTTAAGGTTCCCTACAAAGCAGGAGATATTCAGACCAACATAGAGGAATTGGGCAAGAAGTTGACCACCCGTTTCAATCAATTCTGCAAGGAGTATGGCAAGGATCTTACCTTGGCGTTTGAACCTGGTAAATTTTTGGTCAGTGAAGCAGGGTACTTCTTGGCCAAAGTAAATGTGGTAAAACAGACCACTTCCACTGTTTTTGCCAGTATAGATTCCGGTTTCAACCATTTGATTCGTCCCATGCTCTATGGTTCCAGTCATGAAATCATTAACATTTCCAACCCCAAAGGAAGGGAACGTTATTATTCTGTGGTGGGGTATATCTGTGAAACGGATACGTTTGGCAGCAACCGTAGGATCAATGAAATTTCTGAAGGAGATATTCTTTGTTTCCGAAATGCAGGGGCCTATTGCTTTACCATGGCCAGCAATTACAACTCCAGGTACAGACCTGCAGAGGTACTTTGGTACAATGGCAAGGCCCATTTGATTCGGGAACGGGAAACTTTTGATGACATCCTAAGAAATCAGGTAGATGTGAAGGAGCTGTTTGAAGTGCCTAAAAAAGAGGCCGTTAAATAACATGGAAGTCATTTCCCTTTTACTGTCCGTAGTTTTTATTTTCCTGGCCGGACTTCATTTCTATTGGGCTATTTTTGGGATCAAGGAACCAGAAGCGGTATTGCCCACCAAAACGGACAGTTCCAAAGTAAAATCCCCAGGAAAACTAATGGCGGTTTTGGTGGGCATCATACTCCTATTTTTTGGCTTTGTCTTCATCAACAAGGTTCTTATTTATGTGGACAGGCCTTGGCTAAGCTATGTCCCACTGGTCATTGGAATCATTTTTATTTTACGGGCTTTTGGGGATTTTAAATACATCGGTTTTTTCAAAACTGCGAAGAACAGCAAATTTTCGGCTTTGGACACGCGTTATTACTCACCGCTCTGTCTTCTATTAGGGACACTTATCTTTATTTTGGAGTTTTTGGGATAGATACTTTTCTGGCACAATTTTCGTTATTTTTGTATTGATGGGACGACCAATGTCCTAAAAATAGGAACTATGCGCGCAATTTTTACCCAAATCAGTTTATTTTTTCTACTGCTCGTAGGATTTCAATCCCAAGCCCAAGACATTAATTGGATTTCTTGGGAAGAAGCGGTGGAACTGGCACAAACCGATGCACAGCCCAAGAAAATGTTCATTGATGTTTACACCGACTGGTGCGGGTGGTGCAAGAAAATGGATAAGGATACGTTTCAACATCCTGAGGTTTCCAAATACATGCAGGATAATTTCTACATGGTAAAGTTGGATGCAGAAGGCAAAGACCCTATTGAATATCAAGGAAAGACCTTCAAGTTTGTGCCTTCCGGAAGAAGGGGCTACCATGAATTGGCCGCTGCCCTTTTGCAAGGTAAAATGAGTTATCCTACCGTAGTTTTCTTGGATGAGCAACTCAACATGCTCTCCCCTGTCCCCGGCTACCAAAAAGTGGAACCATTTCTACAGATTGCCCGTTATTTTGGCGACAACATTTACAAAGACAAGGACTGGCAGACGTATGCTGGGAAGTAATTCTTGACTTTATTGCAAAAAATTAGGGAAAGAAAAAATGTATTGATCGCCTTTCTGATTAGAATAATATCCTGGACCGAACATCATATTTTCAAAAACCACTTCCTCCTCGTAAAGGTGCAGAGAACAATATAAGGTGTTTATGCTCGAGTCCGAATTTGAAAGATTGGCCGTTTCGGTCAAATTCATATACTTCAAAATCTCTTGAGGATGCTCAATTTCCAATCCCGCCAGGCTAATTTCATTGTTGAACTTTTGATATACATTCCAACGAAAATTAGTATAGTTCCCTGAACCATTATCCACATAACCTGTATATGTCAATTCAGAAAACGTGTACTCAGCATCTCCTGTAAAAGTCAAAAAGCCAGTATTCTCTGTTAGATTCATTAAGGGTAATTCTATTGACACATCATCTGCATATATACGCTTATTGGCCCGTACCCTAGCGTTATTTATCATTGGGGCATTGAATTCCGCCCAGTAAATTTCAAAATCATCGAATAGAGGTGTCCTGATAGTAGAACTTTGCGTAAGTGGTGAAAGTCGGAAATCATCATAATTGACCACATGAAACCTTATATTTTCAACTGCCTCATAATTTTCATAGGCTCTTACGCTATAATATGTTAGCTCATCTATGTTTTCTACGGAAACTTCTTTAAAACTTTCAATAGGCAAGAAGTCCTCGGTGCTATAATTAGCATTCAAAAAGTCTTCCAATCCAAGTTTCATGTATTTGTTTTCAAATGTTGGATTTGCTAAAAGGACGGAGAACAAGTAAAAATCCTCCGTGCTATTTTGTTCATATAAAAAATTATGTAGCCCATCGGATACGGAAGTAAATATTAAGTTCCCATTTGGTGCTATTAATACACCACTAGGGCTAGAAATCAAACCTGTTCCAGTTGGGGTGGTTAGCTGGATTTCTGTTTGGGTATTTCCATAAGTGGACCTACCCAACCAAAACTCTTCAATATAATCATCACCACCCAAATTTTCAGTTCCAGGTACAACATCAAAATACGAAGTGATATAGGTTCTATTATCAAAAGAGTTTAACTGATATGATGTAACCACCAAATTTTGACGGTGGAAATCATCGTCTGCATAAAATGAAATTGGCGTTCCTTCATTAGTTTGGTAATCCACTAGATTACCGTCCAATGTATGTATGGCTACAAAATCGCTATGCCCAAAAACCCTGTTTAGTTTACACAGCAATCGCTTTAAAGTAAAAGATTGTGCGAGTTCAGACTTGTTACCCTCTTGGTCAATAGAAACAACCTTTAGAGTGTTTGCTCCCAAGGGATAGTCAAACGGATCTATGATGAAGGAGATGCTTTTGTTATTGGATTTCGATACTTCAATATCATTAACATATAGCGTAGATGATACATTTGTTTCACTCTGAATTAATATATCCACTTTAGTTGAAACCTCAATAGTATAGGGTATGCCCTCAAATTCAATCTTTACTTTATCCGACGATACTGGATCCGAATCTTCACTGGAACTACAGGAAATCAACAAATAAAATGCAACCATCAAAATTGAAAAGTATCTCATAATAAGCCATAATTTGGAAGCACAAGGATACCCCTAACCCTCCAAATACAAAAGTGGTTTTAGATAAAAGGTAAGTTTATTCTTTCAAATGAAATTGATGGCTACCTACTATAATTGGGGCTTTCCTTGGTGATGGTCACATCATGCGGGTGGCTTTCATGGATTCCGCTGGAGGTAATCTTTACAAAACGGCCATTTTCCTTTAAGGCTGCAATATCCTTGGCACCACAATAGCCCATTCCGGCCCGGAGCCCTCCAATAAATTGGTGCATACTTTCGTAAAGGTCGCCCTTATACGGTACACGGCCCACAATGCCTTCGGGCACCAATTTTTTGATATCATCCTCAACATCTTGGAAATAACGGTCCTTACTGCCTTGCTTCATGGCCTCCACAGACCCCATCCCTCGATAGGATTTGAATTTTCGGCCTTCATAAATGATGGTCTCTCCGGGCGATTCCTTGGTTCCGGCCAACAACGAACCCAGCATTACCGTATCGGCACCTGCCGCAATGGCCTTGGGAATGTCCCCAGTATAGCGGATTCCACCATCAGCAATTACAGGCACACCACTTCCTTTAATGGCTGCTGCCACTTCCAAAACGGCTGAGAACTGAGGAAAACCAACCCCGGCCACCACACGGGTGGTACAGATGGAACCTGGACCAATGCCCACTTTAACGGCATCAGCACCGGCTTCCACTAAATATTTGGCGGCTTCGGCTGTGGCAATGTTCCCCACGACCACATCGAGCTCTGGGTAGTTCTTTTTGACTTCCTTTAAAATGCTGATCACACCTTTGGTGTGTCCGTGGGCCGTATCGATGATAATGGCATCTACCCCGGCATTGACCAAGGCACCTGCCCTTTCCACGGCATCAGCAGTTACACCAACAGCCGCAGCTACCCGCAAACGACCATACTGATCTTTGTTGGCAATGGGCTTCTGGGTCAATTTTGTAATGTCCCTAAACGTAATCAGTCCAATGAGTTCATCATTTTCGTTTATAACGGGAAGCTTTTCAATCTTGTTTTCCTGAAGAATTACCTCAGCTTGTTGCAAGGAAGTACCTTCTGCCACTGTGACCAAATTTTTAGAGGTCATAACCTCAGCGATGGGCCGATTATCATTTTTCTCGAAACGAAGGTCACGGTTGGTAACGATTCCCAACAGTTTATTGTCCGCATCCACAATGGGGATTCCACCAATGCTGTGCTCTCTCATATTGGCCTTGGCATCGCGCACCACCGAATTCAAGGGAAGGGTCACGGGATCCATGATCATACCACTTTCGGCCCGTTTTACCTTTCGCACCTTCATGGCCTGTTGTTCCACAGTCATGTTTTTGTGCAGCACCCCAATCCCTCCTTCACGGGCCATGGCGATGGCCATACGGGATTCGGTAACGGTGTCCATGGCTGCAGAAACGATGGGCACATTTATGGTAATGTTCCTTGTAAATTTGGATTGAATATTGACTTCTCTCGGGAGTACTTCGGAATATGCAGGCACAAGCAGGACATCGTCATAAGTAAGTCCTTCGCCAACAATTTTATTTAGGTGGGCTTCCATTGCAATTACGGATTAATTGCGTGCAAATATACCACTATTTTAATTGATTTCTATTCCTTCCTTTCTTTCGTTTGAAACAGAATCGTATTATTTTTATTTAGACTCATTATAAATAATTAATATCTTTGTGCCAAACCCAATCATTATGTGCAAATCTCTACATATTTTGAGCCAATCCAAGAACGGCCTATTGACCTTTTGTGACAAGACAAAACTCTTTCAGTTGATTTTCAATAATTTATGCTTTGAATTGTATGAATGGGAGCTGGAAGCTTTCAAGGAGTATGTTGATGAATTGGATATCCCCTACTGGGAAAATCAGTTGAAACATTGGACACAAAACCGAAAAATTCCCATTTCAGTTGGAAAAAAACACTTCATTATTTTGGTGAGCAAGGAGGAGGTCCACGAAATACTGCACCTGTTATCCTTCAAAAAACCTCATATAAAATTTTTGGAATATCAGGATATCGACTATAGGTTTATAGAAAACTGAGCCTATTCTACTTTCTAACTAGCTTCAGACATTGCCATAAAACCAATGCGGCAGGACCGGTAAGGGTGAGCGTCATTAAAATTCCGGAAAAGATGACGACATACTTGGGCCATAAAATGCCCTTCCACATTAAATAAATACCGCCGAACGTCAAGATAACGGATAGGAAAGACTCAATCCAAATAATAAGAAGGCTAGACTATTGACTGCCCACCGAGCATGAATTTATATCATTTTCAAATCCGAAACCGGATTTCATCAGACCTCTGGAC
>NZ_LXTT01000033.1 GCF_001683915.1 Allomuricauda sp. CP2A
TTCAATACAATAGACAAAATAAAAACCGCCTCCGTTGTAGAGGCGGTTTTCCATTTTGGAAAGGCAATAAAAGTTATTTCCAATTATCTTTTTTCTTCCGTTGGCCCGGAGCATAGGACTTGGCACTTTTGGCCCCTGTTGCTTTTTTGACTTGACCCGGTGCCGTACTTCTTTTGGCAGTACCATGGTTTACTTTACAAGAAGTAATCATTATAATTGAACACAGGGCAATTGTAATTTTAAGTACGTTTTTCATAATTTTCCTTTTTTGGGATTTCTTCAAGATATTCACACCAACAAACAAATTGTTTAAAAATTGACCAATGCCCCAAACCGTTTGACGGATACTTGATTTTCAGGTAGTCTATCCTCAATTTTAAAAAAACTCCCGATACTGCATCACCCTAAAGTCAAACGTATTGAATTTAGGGTTTTTCCTTTTCAGGTCCTTGTACAATTGAAGACTGCCCACGGCACGGTTGGCCGCTCCCGAGGGGGCGGTTAAGGATACGGTTTTGATGGTTCTCGACTGCGCTCGAACTGACATATCATTTGATTTGAGCGGTAATTCAAATTGATGTATTCGGGGTACCTCATCAGAAACAATTTCCAACTCTAGTCCGTGTTCCTTAAGTTGCCTCCTGAAAAAATACTCGGGGCCATTTTTGCTATTACCTCCTGTAAACAAAAGGGTATCAATATTGGGATATTTTTGGAGGTATCTCACCAAATCACGCAATACCACATTTTGCATTCCCAAATCCGAAGCGTCAATTTTTTCGCGTTCCGCACTGTGCACAATATCACAAACGCCTATTTTCTGCTTTTTCAGGAAATGCTCTCGTTGTGCAATGGCTTCTGCGGTATTCTCAAATTTCAGGTTTAGGTCAAAGATGCGGTCCAAAATAGGCCACAACATTCCATTGCAGCTTCCGTAACAGAAATCCACGTCTTCCTTTCGCAACTCACCTGTGGTAAATCGGGGTGGTGGCAAGGTGCCCACAATCAGTTTGGAGGCCTCGGGAAATAGGAAGGGCTCGTAGGGGTGTGTATGCAGAAATGCCTTTTTGCCCACTATACGGAATTAAAACCCAATTTTAAGCCGAGTTTCTACTGGCATTGATATTTCCATACAATGAGCGCGTCACGATTTTCTCGTACAATTCCTTGTATTCTGAATTTTGTGTGACATGGTACAGCGCATTCTGCTGGATGACCAACAATGGCAACACAATTTTCTCCCGGATCTTTACGGATTCTCGGGATACTTCCTCGTCCTCCATCAAAATTTTTAGGCCTGAAATCTGCAGTAACATCTTCTGTGACAATTCAAATTCGTCGTGCAGAATATTCCAAAACTCCCCAAATTCTAAGTCTTCCTTCATATAGCTGGTGAGATTGAAATTGGTTTTGGCGAGGGACATCATACTGTTGTGCATCAGGGCCCTAAAAAAGGGAACTTCTTTATAGAGTTTTTTCACCTCATTCAATCGTCCTTCCTCCTTGAGCTTGGCAATTGCCGTACCCAATCCAAAATATCCTGGCACGTTCTGTTTCAACTGACTCCAAGAGCCCACAAATGAGATGGCGCGTAAATCGGATAAGGTCAATTTTTCTTTGTTCCCGCGTTTACCGGGCCTACTTCCTATATTGGCCTTGGTATAATATTTTAAGGTGCTTCGGTTCTCCAAATATGGGATAAACTTGTCATGCTGTTTCAAGGCATCGTACTTTTCAAAACTGAGGTCTGAAAGTTCCTCGATCAACTTACGCTGTGCCGCTGAAATAACCAGTTCCTTTCCAAAAAGGTTATTACTGAGTCCTGCGGTGAGCAATTGCTCCGAGTTGTGGATAAATTGTTCCTTGGTACCATACGTACTGGTAATGGTCTGACCTTGAATGGTAAGCTGAATCTCGTGATTGGCCACATCCTTGGTCTGGGCCGCGTAGAACCTGTGGGTCTTGCCGCCACCCCTTGCCGGTGGCCCTCCCCTGCCGTCAAAGAAAATGGCCTTGATGCCGTTTTTCTTGCACACCTTGCTGAGCGTTTCCTTGGTCTTGAGAATGGACCAATTGGCCTTTAGGTAGCCCCCATCTTTGGTACCATCCGAAAAGCCCAACATTATAGTGTGGATTTCATTTCTTCGTTCCAAATGTTTTCTATAGGAAGGGATGTCAAACAAAGTCTGCATGACCTCTTCCGCGGCTTCCATGCCTTTCATGGTCTCGAACAGCGGAATAATATCAAAAGTGATGTCCTTTTCATCCCAACCACACCATCTGAACAAGCCAAACACGAACAGAACGGCAAAAATATCCTCGGAATTACTGATGATATACCGATTGCAACCTTCCTCCCCATTCGTGGCCTGAATCTCTGCCAATTGTTGGATGTTGGCTATGGTATCTTTTACAATGTCTTCGTCAAAATCCTTTGGTTTCAACGTCATGTTTTCTTTCAACAGCCACTTTATGAGTTCCTTTTCCTTGAGCTCGGAGATACTTTCCTTGATGGCTCCTTTTTGTTTTAAAATGGTTTCCACCACCAACAAGTGTTTGCTGTGATCTTGGCGGATATCCAAAGTGGCAAAATGGGTCTTGAAGATATGGACCTTATCAATAAATTGATCAAGATTGTCCAAATACAGCCCGTGGTAATTTGCCACCAATTTTTCTCTCACAATGCCTAGATGCTCAATTATTCCCTCGTAAGAAATGGGTGCATTAGGGTCGAACATGGCCTTGTACAGTTTGCCGCTCAGCTCATTAAGGTCTTCTTGCATGCCCTTAAACGTCAACTTTTTCCGAAGGTCCTTCAATTCATTGTAATAGCATTTCATCAAAGTCAACCTCAATTCATCGGCTACTTGTTTGGTGATTTCCGATGTCACAAATGGGTTTCCGTCACGATCGCCACCGGGCCAGAATCCAAGTTTCATGAGGTTGTAGTTCCCAAACTTATCATCCCGGATATTACCCTTTACATATTGATACAATTCCCCAACGGCATCATAATACGTATTCCGAAGAATGTAGATGATGTTCTTGGCCTCATCCAAGGGCGTTGGTTTTTTGGCATTGATCAATGAGGTCAACCCCAATTGTTGAAGGGTCACATCAATATCGTGGATTCTATCTTCATCAATAAGCGAACGCAGTTCAGCAATAATATCCAATACGGCCGGTGTGTAAAATTGCGTAGGGTGCGCCGTTAAAACTATCCGGGCACTAAAGGTTGAGAGTTTTTTGGAGACCTTGTCCCAGTTCTTGGTGCGGTTCACCAATCCAAAATAGTCCTTGATGGTCAATGAATTGCTGTATTCCTGCAATTTTGGGAAAGCGGAATCCTCAACACTATCGTAAAGCACCACCTGACGCTCCACATATTGAATGATCCGAAACATAAAATCCAATCGTTCCCGTTCATCCTGGATATCCACAAAATTGGAGAAGAAAACCTCCAAAATTTCTTGCGGGTCCTTCCCATCCTTGAGTCCTTTTTCACATTGATCCAATAAAAGGGGAATGAGCATCCCCACATTCTCCACATTTTTGTAGGGCAAACTCAAAAACAGGCTATTGTATATGTTGAATTTATTGGTTACCGATTTTTTAAACTCTTCTAATCGTCTGGACTGCTGCATGGGTTTCGGTGTTAGTGTTCTTTTTAATAATAGAGCATCCAAAGGTCGGGATTAATGCCAAACCTTGGGATTAATTTTAGTCGTATCACAATTTAAGACATGTGCTCCACAAACCTAACACCTTGTCTTGTTTTTTGAAAGAAGTTGGCCCCTAAATCTCAGGAAGAAATTTTAACTCTACCGAATGAAAACAGGTTGGTTTTCCTTGAGGGTATGCTCGGCACTGAACATATACCCGTCATAATCAAACCCTTTGATGTCGTCCAAGGTCTTGGCATTGGTATCAAAGATGTACCGAACCATGGAACCCCTTGCTTTTTTGGCAAAAAAGCTGATGATTTTGAGCTTATCGTTCTTCCAATCCTTAAAAATTGGGGTAATGACGGGCACTTTGAGTTTCTTTTCATCAATGGCACCAAAGTATTCGTTACTTGCCAGGTTGATGAACAATTCGTCATCCTCCATTTCACCATTCAAATATTCAGTAATCTGTTTTTGCCAAAATTCATACAGATTCTTTTTTCGCCCCACTTTCAATTGGGTTCCCATTTCCAATCGATACGGTTGGATCAAATCCAAGGGTTTTAAAATTCCATAAAGCCCGGATAGAATCCGAAGGGTGTCTTGGAGTTTGTCCAGTTTCTTTTCTGGAATGGTATAGGCATCCAATCCTTGGTACACATCTCCATTGAAGGCATAGACCGCGGGTCTGGCATTCTCCACGGTAAAGGGCAATGAAAATTGTTGGTTGCGTTCCCAGTTCAATTCGGCCAAATTATCTGAAATGGACATGAGCTTGGACAATGCCTTGGGCTTTTTCTTTTTCAAAATACTATTCAATTTTTCGGATTGCTCCAAAAATTGGGGCTGGGTATATTTAGATGTGGGCAAAGCAGTTTCAAAATCGAGTGACTTGGCCGGTGAGACAACAATTTTCATCAGAAATTAATTTTCCGTAAAAATAGCGAGGTTTTTGGTTTTTTGGTAGGATACACCAAAGGTGTTTTCAATCTTAAGATTGAAGGAAACTATGATTCGTGATGCCTGGCATACCCGCGCCACTTTTCAATACAATTGACCATGTCTTCGGGCAATTCGGAATCAAATCGCATGAACTCACCCGTTTTGGGATGCTCAAACCCCAAGGTCTTGGCATGCAGTGCCTGTCTGGGCAAAACCTTGAAGGCATTTTCCACAAACTGTTTGTATTTGGTAAAGGTGGTACCCTTCAAAATCTTATCGCCGCCATACCGTTCATCATTGAACAGGGTGTGCCCAATATGTTTCATGTGCACCCGAATCTGATGCGTGCGTCCGGTTTCCAATCGGCATGAGACCAAGGTAACATAGCCAAATCGTTCCAAAACCTTATAGTGGGTCACCGCCTCCTTGCCCTCGTTCCCTTCGGGAAAGACCATCATCTGGAGTCGGTTTTTGGGATTACGCCCAATATGGCCTTCCACCGTACCTTCATCCTCCTCCACATTGCCCCAGACCAAGGCCACATATTCCCGTTCACTGCTCTTGTCAAAAAACTGTTGGGCCAAATGGGTCATGGCAGTTTCGGTTTTGGCAATCACCAAAAGTCCGGAGGTATCTTTATCTATCCGATGCACCAACCCAGGGCGCTCGGAACTGTTGTTGGGCAGATTGTCAAAATGGTAGACCAAGGCATTGATCAAGGTGCCGGAATAATTCCCATGACCGGGATGCACCACCATTCCGGCTGGTTTGTTCACCACCAATAGGGAGTCATCTTCATACACAATATCCAAGGGAATGTTCTCTGGGGTCAGCAAAAACTCGTAGGGCGGATGCTCAAACAATACTTTTACCTCATCCCCGGCCTTTACTTTGTAATTTTGTTTAACGATGGAATCGTTCACCCAAATATGCCCTTCCTTTGCGGCTTGCTGAATCTTATTTCGGGTGGCATTTTCTATAAAATTCATCAAGAATTTGTCCACGCGCAAAGGTTCCTGCCCTTTTGAGGCCAGAAATCGATAATGCTCAAAAAGTTCGTCTTGTGAAAGTTCTTGATTTTCCGAATCATCCATTATTCCTGGGAATCAGCCTGAACCTTAGCACTTCCGGGAATGGTTCCATTGCCACAGATCAGCTCAACCTTGGAGGTTTTGGGTAATTTGTCACCGGGCTTCACGTATTTTCCCTTGTGTTTCATATTGTAGACCATGTCCTTACCGAGCTCATCGATATAGGTTACCCGTTCCACTTCCAGCCCAACGGCCCGCAGCATGGATGATGCATTGCGCTGGGTGACTTGGATAATATCAGGTACGGTCACCTTTTTATACCCTGATGGGTTCACGGTAAAATAAATTTTACGGTTGCTCTTCACCTTACTTCCCGCATCTGGATTCTGTTCAAGAATGGAAAACCGGGGATAATCTGGATTGTAATTGGATGAATCCAAAACCTGATACCGAAGACCGGCATCTTCCACTGCTTCTCGCATTTCGGATACGGACATTCTGGAAAAATCCGGGACCTCAACAAACTCACCGTGGTTGGTAGTACCTTTTAACCATTGCAAGGCCAGAAGGACCAATACCACAACGGCCACCACCGCCAACCCAAGCTGGATGAAAAATGTCTTGCTTTTTAAAAAGTTGAAAAATTGTTTCATGCGAAATGCCTTATGTGGACAAATATAGGAAAGCCAGTCCTTTTTTCTTTATTTTGGCTGAGCGATATTCAACAGCCAATGAAAAAAAATATTGCCATTGTAATGGGTGGCTATTCCAGCGAGTTCGGAATTTCCATAAAGAGCGGTAACGTAGTGTATCGGTATCTGGACCGGGAAAAATATAATCCGTACCGCATTGTCATCACCAAGGAAAAATGGGTATACCTGAATGATATGGGTGAGGAATTTCCAGTGGAGAAGTCTGATTTCAGCATAGAAATTGACGGCGCCAAAATCCATTTTGATTGTGTTTTCAACGCCATACACGGCACTCCGGGGGAAGATGGCCTGCTACAGGCCTATTTTAAGCTTCTGGACATTCCCCAAACCTCATGCAACCATTATGAAGCTGCCCTTACCTTTAACAAAAGGGATTTGCTGAGCACGCTTAAACCGTATGGGGTACACTGTGCCATTTCCTATTATTTGAATAAAGGGGACACCGTAAATGAGGACGCCATTGTTGACAAAGTAGGGCTTCCCTGTTTTGTGAAGGCCAACAGGGCCGGCAGTAGTTATGGGGTGGCCAAAGTCTATAAAAAAGAGGACCTTATGGCCGCCTTGGACAATGCTTTTTCGGAAGATGATCAGGTCATCATTGAATCCTTTTTGGATGGCACCGAAGTGTCGGTGGGCGTTATCACCTATAAAAATAGGGTCACTGTTCTCCCCATTACAGAAATCGTTTCTGACAATGATTTCTTTGATTTTGAGGCCAAATATGAGGGAAAATCCCAGGAAATTACCCCGGCCCGCATTTCCAAAGTTCAGGAAGACAGTGTTAGGCAATGGGCAGAATTTATCTATAAAACGTTGGGATTGAAGGGATACTCACGCAGTGAGTTCATCTTTATTGGCGATACGCCTTTTCTATTGGAAGTCAATACAACCCCGGGGCTTACCGAGGAAAGCATATTGCCCAAGCAGGCCAAAGAAGCGGGGATATCCCTTGAAGAATTATTTGCCAGTGCCATTGAAGAGGCTTTACGATAGAATTTCCGTATTTTTAAAACAAACTTTGCCATCCATGAGACGCGCCATTTTCCCAGGTTCCTTTGATCCCCTAACCCTAGGCCATTACGACATTATAAAAAGAGGCATCACGCTTTTTGATGAGCTCGTAATAGCCATTGGGATCAATGCCGATAAAAAATATATGTTTTCCTTGGAAGAGCGGGTCAAATTCATAGAAGAGGCGTTTAAAGATGAACCAAAAATAAAAGTAAAGACCTATCAGGGGATGACGGTTGATTTCTGCAAAAAAATCAATGCCGATTTTATCCTGAGGGGGCTCCGCAACCCAGCGGATTTTGAATTTGAAAAAGCCATTGCCCATACCAATAGAAAACTTTCTGAAATTGAGACTGTCTTTTTATTGACTTCATCGGGCAAATCGTACATAAGCTCCTCAATTGTTAGGGACGTTATCCGAAATGGCGGCGATTACACTGGTTTGGTGCCTGACACAGTTGTTGTAAAACACTAGTTTTTTTGCAATAGTTTTGTGGCTTTTCTTCTAACTTTGTAAGTTAAATCTGTTATCTTTATAATTGACAAACCTTGACATTTGTCAATAAAACAACAATTTTGACCCTTTTCACAACAATTAGTGAGTAAGAAATGTCAATACTTATACATTGGTCTTAAATTTCTTGATTGTAAAAAGTTTCCCTAATAACCCCGTATTTTGAAAGCAGTTGAGAGGATTGCCCAACATTACTTATTAAAACAGCTTCCAACGGCAACTGCACTTGTAGGTGTCGATGGTATTCTTGTTGATGCTTCGGACTCTTGGCTGCATACTTTTGGCCTTTGTTCAAAAGATGCCATTGGTATTCTTGTTTATGATCTGTTCATGGGCTACAATACAGATTGCGGTAAAAGCCTTCGGGAATGTCTGGGAAAAAGCACAGCCCAAACCTGTAGGTTCAAAAAAGGGGATGGTTCTTCCGAAGTATGGTATGAAAACACCTTTACCCCTTGGTACGATGAGAGGGAAAATCTGATCGGTTCCATTATTCAAGCCCAAAACATCACCGAAGAAATAAAAAAGGAAAAGGAGTTGAATCGTATGATCAACCTTCTAAGTACAAAATCTGAAGTTGCAAAAGTGGGCTGTTGGGAATATAACATAAACACAGAACAGCTCTTCTGGTGCGATGAAACCAAAAAAATCCATAAAGTACCCGCTTCATATACTCCCAATGTAAACGAGGCCATTTCATTTTATAAGCAGGGATACAGTAGAAACAAGATATCCATGTTGTTTCACAAAGCCATGGAAAAAGGCATTCCATTTAATGAGAAACTTGTTATTATCACGGATAATGGAGAGGAAAGATGGGTTAGAGTCTCAGGGAAACCCATAGAACAGAACGGAGAGGTCGTAAAGCTTTTCGGCACTTTCCAAGATATTCATGAACAGGTTTTGAGCGAGTTGCAAACCAAGCAAAGCCAACAACTTTTGACCACCCTGATCGATAATATTCCCATGAACGTGTTCATAAAGGACACCGATTCCAGAAAAATTCTGGTCAATAAGGCCGAATGTGACTATTTGGGAAAAAGCCATGAGGAGCTCATCGGAACAACTGATTTTGATACGTTTGACAAGGAAAGTGCCAAAATTTCGGTACATGAGGACTTAGAGGTGATGCGCACCCAAAAGCCAATGATAGGAAAAGAAACACTTTGCGTTAAAAAGAATGGGGAAACCACCCATTTTCTGACATCAAAGATTCCACTTTTTGACCTAGATGGCAAGGTAAATGGGCTCATCGGCATTAGCATGGACATTACGGGTCTAAAAAAGAAAGAAGATCAAATGAGGAACCTCATTAACGTTACCTCGCTCCAAAACAAAAAATTGATCAACTTTGCCCATATCGTTTCACACAATCTCCGATCACACTCGGCCAACTTCTCCATGCTTTTGAAGTTTTTGGCCAATGAAGAGGATGAAACCGAAAAAGAACGGATTGTAGGCATGTTGTCCAATGCTTCGAACAACTTAATGGAAACTTTGGAGGATCTCAACCAGATTGTCGATATCAACACCAATGTAAATCTGGAAAAAAAGCCTATAAACCTGCACCAAAATATTACAAAGATCCAAAAAAACCTTTCTGCCTTTTTGGAAAAACATAAGTTAGAGGTAGAAAATAATGTCCCAGAAAATCTGGAAATACAAAGCATTCCTGCCTATTTGGACAGTATTATCCTTAATCTTATGACCAATGCGGTAAAATACAGGAGTCTGGACAGAAAACTTACCATTGTCTTGAGTGCCAAAAAACATGGCAGGGGCACTATTTTTAGCTTTTCCGATAATGGATTGGGAATAGATTTGGAAAAATATGGAAACAAATTATTTGGGATGTACAAAACGTTCCACAACAATAAGGAGGCTCGGGGGCTTGGTCTTTACATCATAAAGAACCAAATAGAGGCCATGGGCGGAAGTATAACAGTAAGTAGTGAAGTAGATAAAGGTACTACGTTCAATGTGTATTTTAATGAAGAAGATAAGTAGCATATTTATAGTGGATGATGATCCCATAACCGTTTTCGGAATACGGAAAATGTTGAAGCCCGTTGCCCTTTGTGACGATGTTCAAATTTTTCAAAATGGAAAAGAGGCCCTGGATGCCCTACTCAAAAGAATGGATAGTGGGGGCGATATCCCAGAGGTCATTTTTTTGGACATTAACATGCCCATTATGGATGGGTGGGACTTTTTGGAAGAGATTATGGACTTGGAACTCAAGGAAAAGATCATCATCAACATGATCACGTCATCCATTGACCCTTTAGATCATCAAAAATGGAACGAAGCAAAGGCCAAATGCCTGCATATTCTTAATTTTAAGAACAAGCCGATCTTTAAAATTGAGCCGACGGACCTGGATTGCATCCATCTTGCTTCCTGATCATAATATTCCGTATTTTTAAGCTTTTAAACGAATTTTTATAATTCAAAAAAGCCTCTTTAAATTTGAAATACGTAATCCTTTTAACTGTTTTAGCGCTGCTTATATCCTGTGAGACAAAAACAGAGGACAAAGTGGCTTCATACCAAACCTTTTACGAGACCTCCAACGGCCTGGAAACCCCAACCTATGAGGAAACCATTGCCTTTTACATTACTTTGGCACGGGATTTTCCCGAGATCAACATCCGCACCATTGGCAGAACGGATAGTGGCTACCCCCTGCACCTGGTCACTTTTAATCCAGATGGGGATTTTAATTTTGAAAATGTAAGAAAGGAAAAGTCCATCATCCTGATCAACAACGGCATCCACCCAGGGGAAAGTGATGGCATTGATGCCACCATGCTTTTGTATCGTGACTTGGCTACGGAAAAACTACAACCCCCAGAAAATACCGTCTTGGTTACCATTCCCATTTACAACATTGGGGGGGCGCTCAATAGAAATTCAACTACCCGGGCCAACCAGAACGGACCATTGGAATATGGGTTTAGGGGCAATGCCCAAAACTATGACCTCAATAGGGATTTCATAAAAATGGACACCAAAAATGCCAAGAGTTTCGCAGAAATTTTCCATTTGGTAAAACCCGATGTCTTTATTGACAACCATGTGAGCAATGGGGCAGATTACCAATATACCTTGACCCACTTGTTCACACAGCACAATAAATTGGGTGGCAAATTAGGCACTTTTCTTCACGAAGAATTTATGCCCGATCTGGAAAATTCCCTGGCGAACAAGGATTGGGACATCACTCCGTATGTAAATGTGTTCAATGTACCACCGGAACTTGGGTTCAGTCAATTTATGGACCACCCCAGATATTCCACCGGATACACCACCTTATGGAACACGTTGGGCCTTATGGTGGAAACCCACATGCTAAAACCATACAAACAACGGGTTGAAGGAACCTATGCACTTATGGAAAGCTTGATAGACGTCGTGGAAAAAGAGCATGACACCATCAAGTCCCTTCGCAAAGAAGCATTGGAAACCAACCCAACCCGGTCCGAATATTATTTTAATTGGCAGGTGGACACCACGCAAAGTACCATTCTCAATTTTAAGGGGTTTGAAGCTGATCGTTTACAAAGTGAGGTCACGCAACTGCCTCGATTAAAGTATGACCGTAGCAGGCCCTTTACCAAAGAGACCGTATATAGGAATTATTTTTATCCAACAGATACCGTTATGGTCCCTGCGGCATACATTTTAAAGCAAGGGTGGCAAACGGTCATAGATCGATTGGACGCCAACAAGATCAATTATTTTAAATTGGAAAAGGACACTGCCCTTACCATTGAAGCGTACAAGATTTCGGATTATGAGACCAGAAATGCGCCGTATGAAGGGCATTATCTCCATTACAATACCCAAGTGGAAAAGCATGCCGAGAAAGTGCATTTTAGGGCTGGGGACATTGTGGTCCCAACCCAACAAACGGGAATCCGGTATATTTTGGAAACTTTGGAACCCCAAGGTGTGGATTCCTTTTTCAATTGGAATTTTTTCGATACCGTGCTGCAACAAAAAGAAGGTTTTTCACCCTACGTTTTTGAGGACATCGCCTTGGAAATGCTTCAGAAAGATTCGGTGCTGCGCCAAAATTTTATGCTCAAAAAAGAATTGGACCAACAGTTTGCTGAAAATTGGTACGCCCAATTGGATTGGATCTTTCATCAATCCAACTATTTGGAAAAAGCATATCTCAATTACCCAGTTTACCGAATTGCCAAGGATAGTGAAGTTGCTGGTATCTTACCTAAGCAATAGGTTTTGGGTTATCCTCAAATAGCACCTTAATGTTATGGTAGGAGTTTTTCAAGGCCTTTGCCGTTTTCTTGGGGCCTTTCCATTTAACCTTTTTAATGCCTTCGGACTTGTCCCCAACCAATTTGCCATCATAGGATGTGGACATGGCAAACCAGTGCACCTCCTTTAATTGGTACTCCCCACTTCGCTTAAAGATATGGTAGGTTGTCCGCAGAAATTTCTCTATGACCAAATCCGTTACCCCGGTTTCCTCCATAACCTCCCGGATGGCGGCATCCTCTATGGACTCTCCTTTGTCTACCTTCCCTTTGGGAAGATCCCATTTTTTATTTCTGTAGATGAAGAGTACTTTCCCTTTTTTGTTGGTCACAAAACCGCCACCCGCAACAACAACAGGCAATTTATGCCTAAACATCTTCAGCAATTTCAATAGATCAGGATGATAGAAATAGGCCTTGTCCAGTTTTCCATTTGCCAATAATTCTATTGCATCTATAACAGAATCGCCCTCCAAGGAAAAGAGGTTCCCATTGGACTCTTTTGGGCGCTTGTTTGTTAAAATCAGTGGGGATTCATTAACAAAAACTTCATACATTTGCGCAATGGTTTTAGATAAGGGAATTGCTAAAAAAACAGCGGAACTGCTATTACAAATTAATGCAATTAAGTTGGAACCCGAAAATCCTTTTACATGGGCATCGGGATGGAAATCCCCAATTTATTGCGATAACAGGATAATGCTTTCCTACCCGGAAATCCGAAATTTTGTCAGGGAAGAGATGGCCAAACAGGTGGAAAATCTGTATGGTAAACCCGATGTCATCGCCGGTGTGGCCACAGGAGCCATTGGAATTGGTATTTTGGTGGCAGAGGCCTTGGGGTTGCCCTTTATTTATGTGCGACCCGAACCCAAATCCCATGGAAGACAGAACCAGGTTGAAGGCAATTTGGAATCAGGTCAAAATGTTGTGGTCATTGAAGACCTTATCAGCACGGGAAAAAGTAGCCTTAATGCCGTAAAAGCCTTGAAGGACCATGGTGCCAACGTTAAAGGCATGTTGGCCATTTTTACCTACGGTTTTCCAGTGGCGACCACCAATTTTGAAAAGGAAGGAGTGGAATTGCACACCCTTTCGGACTATGAGCACTTGATTGAGCAAGCCTCTGAAACCCATTACGTCAAAGAATCACAGTTAACTACCCTTTTGCAGTGGAGATCCAATCCACAGCAATGGAAATAATCCTTCAAATATGCACATTGAAGTCCCTAAAAAGAAAGTAGCCAAAAGCGATAAGGAGGTTTTTGAGTTTCTGACCGATATCAAAAATTTTGAGACCCTTATGCCCAGCAATATTGACAAATTTGAGGTTTTGGATGAAAAGACCTTCAAGTTTGCCCTAAAGGGCATGCCGGAAATCACCCTAAGGTTGAAAGAGCAGATTCCCCATGAAAAAGTGGTTCTGGGCGCGGCCAGCGACAAACTCCCATTTACCTTGACGGGCGACATCACCTCCTTGGGCGATAATGAAAGTGAGGTAGCTTTGAGTTTTGAAGGTGAGTTCAATGCCATGATGGCGATGATGATCAAATCCCCGATCACCAATTTCATGGAGACCCTCTCTTCCAATATGGGCAAGTTGGGTCAATAAAGCAGGGAAACCTCTTTTAGGTCGAATTCTTTGAAAATTTGGTCCTCCAATTCCAAAACCAGTTTGCCAGAACTGGATATTTTTCGGATGAATCCCATAAACATTTCGCCATGGGCATCCGTAAAGGTGGACGGTTTGTCCTTTCTGAACAAAAGATGTTCATAGGAGGGCAAGAGCTGGGTGACCGTTTTTTCCTCAATCCCCTGAAAATGGTGCTCCATTCTCTTCAGAATTTTCTGCAACACTTCATCCAGGTCAAAAATTTGTCCTGATATAGACCCAAGTGAGCCCGCTTTGTCCAGATTTTCAAAGGACATTTGGTTCACATTCAGCCCAATTCCAATAATGGAATGTTGCACCCACTGCCCTTTCATGATATTTTCTATCAAAATGCCACATATTTTCTGTGTGCCTGACATAATGTCGTTGGGCCATTTTACACTGACATTTGGTATGAAAAGTTCAGCAAGTACGTCAGAAACGGCCAAGGAAACACAAATGTTCAAATTGAATTGATGGGTGGCATGCAATGCATCAAACTTTTTTAATATGCTGAATGTTAGGTTTTTACCTTCTTCCGATTGCCACGAAGAGCCCATCTGCCCCCTTCCCTTCAATTGATTTTTGGCCACTACCACGGTGTTGTCCGCGACATTCTTTGACCGTAAAAGATCCTTTAAATACAGATTTGTGGAGTCCGTGGCATCAAGTTTGATTATTTGTGGTAGCTTTCCCAACGACGTATGCCTTTATGATATGTTAAAATCTAGGGCTAAGAAAGCAAAAAAAATATAACTTTGTAAAAACTAAAATTTTTGAATGCAGAAAACGAAAGCTAGCGCAGATGAACTGATTGCCTTAATTTTACATGGGATTGAAGAAGTTAAAGGAGTTGACATAAATCTACTTGATCTTAGGGAAATCGAAAATACTGTTTGCGACTACTTCATAATCTGTAACGGTACTTCCAACACGCATGTAAACGCAATTGTCTCCTCCATTCAAAAGACCGTGAGCAAGGCCATACATGATAAGCCTTGGCACATTGAGGGTTCTGAGAACGCAGAATGGGTCTTAATGGATTATGTTAATGTTGTGGTACATGTATTTCAAAAACACATCAGGGAATTCTACGACATAGAGGGACTTTGGGGAGACGCCAAAGTAACCATGGTGGAGAGCAGCTACAATTCTTAAAAAAATGGCAAAAGAAAACAATCCAAATAATGCCCCTAAAAAACCTCGTTTTAGTTCGTGGTGGATTTATGGTGTCGTTATTGCATTGATCATTGGTTTCCAATTTTTTGGAGGCAGTACTTTTACGAATACCGAAAAGACGACCACTTCTGAACTTCAGGAGTTTTTGCGCAATGGCGATATCAATAAGATAATCATCATTACCAATACTCGTCAGGCCAAGGTCTTTTTAACCGATGAGGCCCTAAGCAAAGATGTACACAAAGGCGTGGCCGAAAAACCATTGCTCCCATCCACAAGTTTGGTGCCCCAATATGTTTTGGACTATGGCGATTTGCAGATATTCCAAAACGAAATCACCGAAATAAAAAAGGAGAACAATCTGGACACCATCATTGAATTCGATACGGAATCCAATGTTTTGGGCGAACTATTGCTCTCTTTGCTCCCATTTGCCCTGATTATAGGTATTTGGATTTACTTGATGCGGAGAATGTCCGGTGGTGCCGGTGGTGGCGCCGGGGGCCAGATTTTCAACATTGGAAAGTCAAAAGCCAAGCTTTTCGATGAAAAAACAGATACCCGAACTTCCTTTAAGGATGTTGCCGGACTGGAAGGTGCCAAGGAGGAAGTCCAAGAAATTGTGGAGTTCCTTAAAAATCCTGATAAATACACTTCACTCGGAGGTAAAATTCCCAAAGGAGCCTTATTGGTGGGCCCTCCCGGAACTGGAAAGACCTTGTTGGCCAAAGCGGTGGCCGGCGAAGCCAAAGTGCCTTTTTTCTCACTGTCAGGTTCTGACTTTGTGGAAATGTTTGTGGGTGTGGGTGCATCACGGGTACGGGATTTGTTCAAGCAAGCCAAGGATAAATCGCCCGCCATCATTTTTATTGATGAGATCGATGCCATTGGACGTGCCAGGGGGAAAAATAATTTTACAGGTTCCAATGATGAGCGTGAAAATACATTGAACCAATTATTGACTGAAATGGACGGTTTTGGAACCAATACCAATGTTATTGTATTGGCAGCCACCAACCGAGCCGATGTATTGGACAAAGCCTTGATGCGTGCCGGGCGTTTTGACCGTCAAATCTATGTGGACTTGCCCGATCTTAACGAGCGTAAAGAAATTTTTGAGGTTCACCTCCGTCCCATCAAAACCGCAGAAACCCTTGATCTGGACTTTTTGGCCAGACAAACACCTGGATTCTCTGGTGCGGATATTGCAAACGTTTGTAACGAAGCCGCTTTAATCGCTGCACGAAAAGAGAAAAAGGCTGTGACCAAACAAGATTTCCTCGATGCCGTGGACAGGATTGTGGGTGGACTCGAAAAGAAAAACAAGATCATTACACCCGAGGAGAAAAAGACCATTGCCTATCATGAGGCAGGTCACGCTACTGTGAGTTGGATGTTGGAACACGCTGCACCTTTGGTGAAAGTCACCATTGTACCCCGGGGGCAATCCTTGGGAGCTGCATGGTACCTGCCCGAGGAACGTTTGATCGTTCGACCGGAGCAAATGTTGGATGAAATGTGCGCCACCATGGGCGGAAGGGCCGCTGAAAAGGTCATCTTCAATAAAATTTCCACTGGAGCCTTGAGCGACCTTGAGAAAGTGACCAAACAGGCTAGGGCCATGGTCACTATTTATGGCCTCAACGATAAATTGGGGAATATCACCTATTATGATTCCTCGGGGCAAAACGAGTATGGGTTCACCAAGCCCTATAGTGAGGAAACTGCCCAAAAAATCGACTTTGAAATATCCAAAATGATAGAGGCCCAATATCAGCGAGCCATAAAGTTATTGGATGACAATAAGGACAAACTCAAAGAATTGGCTGATAGACTCTTGGAAAAAGAAGTTATCTTTAAGGACGATCTGGAAAAGATTTTTGGCAAGAGACCGTTCGAAAAAGAAGAATTGGAGGCAGCAAAATAATATTCAGGTTCAATTTAAAAGAGTTTTAATTTGACATTGATAAAAAGTACGTGATACCATAAATGGGAGTTTTTAAAAAGCTTTTTGGAGGAGGAAAAAAGGTTTCCAAGGAAACTTTGGAAACCCGTGGAGAGCATATGCCAGATTTAAAAATTCCCGTGGATGAAAAGTTTACCATATACTTCAAAAAAAACGGGGGCAAGTTCATTTACTGTGAGGATTTCTCGGAAGTATCCGAAGCCTTAAAAAATATTATTTCAGAGAATGATTGGCAAAATCACCTCTTCTACTCCATGAATCCCCAGTTGGAAACCCGTTTTGCATCAGAAAAGTTAGAATTTACGGACAACCGGCAGGAAAGTGATATTTTCTTCACTACTTGTGAGCACTTGGTTGCCCATAATGGTTCCATTTTGGTATGCTCCAACCAGATCAAGGAAAAAAAATTGGACGAACTCCCTTCAAACTTGATTGTCTTTGCCACAACCAGCCAATTGGTGGACTCGATCAGCGAGGCATTAAAGATCATTAAGGAGCGCTATCAGAAAAACATTCCCAACAATATTACCACCTTAAAACACTTTCAACGAACACAAGAAAACAAAGATGATTTCCTTTCCTACGGAAGTGCTTCAAAAAATGTATATCTTTTACTCTTAGAAGATTATTGATTACATGAAAGAAATTCTTAGGCGCTCCATTACGGGGGTCATCTACGTGGTGCTTCTTTTGGGGTCTGTTTTTTTAAGCTCGGACGCCTTCGATTTTTTGTTTATGGCATTTGGTCTGGCATGCCTTTACGAGTTCAAGCGGATTGTGCGTTTAAAGGGGTATTACATTTTTGTCGCCTATTTAGCTCTTTGGTGGACCTTCATATATGTTGTGCAAGACACCACTGCCATTACTATTTTAATGCTACTGACCATTGCTGTGGATGTGGCCCTGCTCATGTTCCTGTTTTCCAAAAGGCCCAAAAAGTTTTCTGACGTTCAAAAGTTTATCATAGCCGTCTTTTATATTGGGGGTGGGTTTATTTTTCTGACCATGATTCCCTATAAAGAAGATAATTTTGCCCAATTTCTCATCATGGGCATATTTATCCTTATCTGGGTCAACGATACCTTTGCCTATTTGGTAGGGCGAACTTTGGGCCGAACAAAACTGTATCCTGCAGTTTCTCCAAAAAAAACCATTGAAGGTTCTTTGGGAGGTCTTATTTTTGCACTGGCAACCGCTTACATTATGTCATGGTATGAATCCAAACTATCATTGATGGAATGGATGATATTGGCCACAGTAATTGTAGTAGCGGGCAGTTTGGGGGATTTGTTGGAATCAAAATTCAAACGAATGGCAGGTGTAAAGGACAGTGGGGCAATTTTACCGGGACATGGTGGAATTTGGGACCGATTGGACAGTTTGGTATTTGCAGCTCCATTTGCCTATTTAGTACTTAATATATTTTCGTATGTTTCATAAAGAGGGACAAAAAATAGTCATCTTCACTTTTTTTATTGTGGTGGCGGCCATAATTTCTGCACAATTCTATATTGAAGTGGAATGGATTCGGTTTGCGGTACAAATTGCTGCCTTTGTCCTTCTCATTGCCATATTGCAGTTTTTTAGAAATCCCAGAAGGCCGGTCACACCCAATTTTAATGAGATTTTGGCACCTGTTGATGGCAAAGTGGTCGTTATTGAGGAAGTGGACGAACCCGAATATTTCAAGGACAGGCGCCGACAAGTATCCATCTTCATGTCACCCGTGAATGTCCATGTTACCCGCTACCCTGCCAGTGGCACGGTAACCTATTCCAAGTATCATCCCGGAAAATATTTGGTGGCTTGGCACCCAAAATCGAGCACCGAAAATGAACGCACCACAGTGGTACTCCATACCCCAAAATTTGGTGAAATTGGCTATCGTCAAATTGCCGGCGCCATGGCCAGACGAATCGTAAATTATGCTGAGGAGGGCGAGCAAGTGACCCAAGGGCAAGATGCGGGATTCATCAAATTTGGTTCCCGGGTGGATTTGCTATTGCCCCTTAATTGCAATGTGACCGTAAAATTGGGCCAAAAAGTAGTGGGTGCCAAAACATGTATAGCTTCATTTAGGAAGGATGATGACTAATGAAGAACTACATAAGGAATTTAATGATGCGGTGGCCTTTGTAAATGGGTATACGGAACCGCTTCCTGCCGATCTTTTGCTGAAGCTGTACGCCTATTTCAAGATTGCCAATGGAAACTATGACAACCCTGGGAGCAGAACGCCATTGATCAATGCTTTTAAGGCCAATGCTTTGTTCCAAGCAAAGAACATTAATGCCAACGAGGCCATGAAAAAATATATTGATTTGGTCAATACGGAGGTGAGAAATCTTTAAGACGCCAATTTAGGAGCAGCATAAGACTTTTCAAAGTAGGTGAAATAGATGCCTCCAAAGGCAGTGATGAAAAAATAAAGTGCCACAAGGTAGCTGCCTATGGACCAATAGGCATTTAGCCCAAACCAATCTTTCGTCATAAAAATAAATACCAACCCGGCCATTCCTCTTAACACCTCTATCCAAACCGCATATTTGGCCCTATCCATCAATGTGGTATATCCATAGACACTCCAAAAGACAAATGCCCCGAAAAGAAGAAGTCCTTCAAACCCTATTTCAGCATAATTATAGAACATGAACAACAACATGGCCGTGGTGACCACCAATTGAAAAATGGAATAGCCTTTCAACGCTTTGGAAGTTTCGGGCTTATATTTTTTGAAATTGTAGACGTCTTCAATAATCTGTACTGGATATTTTTCCTTTACATCTGATGGACGCCAACCTGTGGGCATAAACCAAATTCTGAGTTTGTCCCAATAACTTTTGGTCCGCCATGCGTCTTGTATCAATCGCCATACATGTTGAAAATTGATGATGATCGGATTCCAGGTTTGTGCGGGTTTCAATACACCGTACTGGGGCGGCACCTCATCCAATTCTTCTTGAAACGTACCGAACATCCGGTCCCAAATACAGAAAATCTGCCCCAGGTTCTTGTCTATATATTCAGGGTTGATGGCATGGTGCACACGATGTTGTGATGGGGTCACAATGACATACTCCAACCAACCCATCTTTCCAATATGTTGGGTATGGTACCAAAACTGGGCAAACAAATGGATGGGAGCCAAAACAGCGATTACTTTGTGGGGAACACCCAAAAGTGCGGCCGGGATCAACAAGAGTGCAAAATAGCCCAAGAGATTGGAAATGGGCTGTCGTAAGGCACACGCCAGATTAAATTCCTCACTACTGTGGTGAATAACATGTTGGTTCCAAAAAAAGTTGATGTGGTGACTCAACCGATGGTTCCAATACCCAGCAAAATCCAAAGTAATAAAAGCAACCACCCAGACCAACCATGTGGCCTTGATTTCGGTAAGGGCCAAATGCTCCAATAAAAATGGGTAGGAAACCAAAATAACCACAAGTCCCAAAGAGTCTTTGACCACATTGGTAAGACCAGAGCTAAGGCTGCTTACCGTATCCATAATGGTATGCTTCTGGTTCTTGGCAAAATGGCCATACAAAATTTCAAAAAGAACCAGCCCCAGAAAAAAAGGGGTGGCATACAACAAAGCTGTGGCGTAGGTTTCCATATTCCTAAATATATGAAAAAGAAGAATATGCTACCTACACCTTTTGACAGAACCCAAGGTTAAATCAACGAAAACACCCTTACAATTTATCGCAAGCTTTCCAGGCTCTTTTCCAAGGTCTCTATTTTGGCTTCGGCATCCGCGGCTTTTTTACGCTCTATGGCCACCACTTGCTCTGGTGCATTGTTGACAAAACGTTCATTGCCCAACTTTTTCTGTACCGATTTCAAAAAGCCCTTGGTGTAATTGAGCTCTTCGGTGATCTTTTGAATCTCTGCCTCCACATCAATGGCTCCACCTATTGGAATAAAGTATTCATTGCTCTTCACCCTAAAGCTCAAGGCACCATCTATACTTGAACCCACAGTTTCCAACTTGGAGAGATTGGCCAGTTTTATGATGATAGCATCCATCTGACCACCCACTTTTTCTGCATTCAGCATGAATAGCTCCAAAGCTTCTTTCTGTGGGATGTTCTTTTCCTTTCGGATGGTCCGTACTCCCGAAATTACTTCACTGGCAAATTCGAAATTCGAAATCAATGCTTTATTGGTGTCTCCAGCTTCGGGCCAATTGGCAACGATCAAGGCATTTTCAGGGGTTCGTTCTGCGATATGCTGCCAAACCTCCTCGGTCAAGAACGGCATAAAGGGATGCAACAGTTTCAAGTTTTCCTCAAACAGATGGATAACGGCATCAAAAGTGGTTTGGTCAATGGGCTGTTGATAGGCCGGCTTAACAATTTCCAGCAACCACGAACAGAAATCGTCCCATACCAGTTTGTAGATGGCCATCAACGCATCTGAAATTCGGTATTTGGAAAAATGGTCCTCAATTTCAACCAAGGTCTGATTTAATTTGGCAGTGTACCACTCCAATCCAATCTTTGAAGCTTCGGGTTGGGCAATATCAGCAACTTCCCAGCCTTTTACCAAACGGAACGCGTTCCAAATCTTGTTGGCAAAATTGGCTCCCTGCTGGCAAAGGGCTTCATCAAACATAATGTCATTCCCTGCGGATGAACTCAATAATAGTCCAACACGGACACCATCTGCCCCAAAATCTTCGATGAGCTTCAAGGCATCGGGGGAATTGCCCAACTGTTTGGACATTTTCCGGCGCTGTTTGTCCCGCACAAGCCCTGTGAAATACACGTTTTCAAAAGGTCTTTTGTCCCTGTAATGGTATCCGGCCATGATCATCCGTGCCACCCAAAAGAAAATAATGTCCGGGGCCGTGACCAAATCATTGGTGGGGTAATAGTAGTTCACTTCTTTATTGTCGGGTTCCAGAATACCCCCGAACACGCTTATGGGCCATAGCCAGGAAGAGAACCAGGTATCCAGAACATCGGGGTCTTGGCGTAAATCTGATTCCTGGATTTTTGGATTTTTGGATTGGGCAAGTTCCAACGCTTCCTCCGGTGTTTCGGCCACTACAAAATCATCTTGACCATCCCCATAATAATAAGCTGGAATCTGGTGGCCCCACCACAATTGGCGGGAAATGTTCCAATCCCGGATACCTTCCATCCAATGTCGATAGGTGTTATCGAATTTCTTGGGATAAAACTTGATATCCCTTGTCTTTAACACCCCATCAAGGGCCGGTTTGGCCATTTCTTCCATTTTCAGGAACCATTGATCGGACAATCTGGGCTCTATCACGGCCTTGGTGCGTTCTGAAGTACCTACTTTATTGAGATGTTGTTCGGTCTTGACCAAAAAGCCTTTTTCCTCCAATTCTTTGGAGATTTCCTTCCGTACCACAAAACGGTCTTTTCCTTCGTAGTGAAGCCCGAAGGAATTTAGGGTTGCATCCTCATTGAAAATGTCCACCACATCCAAATTGTGCTTATCGCCCAAGTTTTTGTCATTTTCATCATGTGCCGGGGTCACTTTTAGGCACCCCGTACCAAACTCAATGTCCACATATTCGTCTTCAATAATGGGAATAACACGGTTGCAAATGGGCACAATGGCCTTTTTACCCTTCAAATAATGGTATCGCTCATCATTAGGGTTGATGCAGATGGCCGTATCGCCCAAAATGGTCTCGGGACGGGTGGTGGCAATGATCACTTTCTCATCCGAATCTTCTATGGCATACGCCAGATAATACAGGTTTCCTTGGCGTTCCTCATAAATTACCTCCTCATCAGATAAGGTTGTTTTGGCTTCTGGATCCCAATTCACCATTCGGTAACCCCTGTAAATCAAACCTTTATTATATAAATCCACAAAAACTTTGATCACAGAGGCCGACATATCGTCATCCATGGTGAATTTTGTTCGGTCCCAATCGCAGGAACAACCCAATTTCTTCAACTGCTGGAGAATAACACCACCATATTCGTTGGTCCAATCCCAGGCATGTTTTAAAAAGTCCTCCCGCGAAAGATTGTCCTTGTTTATGCCCTCCTCCTTCAATTTAGCCACCACTTTGGCCTCAGTGGCAATGGAAGCGTGGTCCATGCCGGGCACCCAACATGCATTTTTGCCCAAGAGCCTTGCCCTGCGTATAAGAACATCTTGCAGGGTGTTGTTGAGCATATGTCCCATATGCAGGACCCCTGTTACGTTTGGTGGGGGAATTACTATGGTGTAGGGTTCCCTGTCATCGGGTTTTGAGCTGAAAAAATTATGCGCTGTCCAGTAGGCATACCAATGCTCTTCCACCCTATTGGGGTCATATTTTGATGGGATTTCCATTATTTCGGTATAGTTTTTGTTTTAGGATATGGATTGGTTTTTTGAAAGGAAAGCGTAATGTTAATTTTATGCTATTCTTCGGCTAAGGACCAATCCTGAAATACGAAACAAAAATAAGTAACGTTATTACATAACAAAAGAATTTTGGATGCAGGTGATAAATCATCTACATTTGAAGTTCACCCAAAAACCAAAAAAATGAAAAAAACTGTACTTATGCTGTTTGTTGGGATGCTTTCCCTAGGAATCCATGCCCAAGATACAGCTGCTAAAATTGAGTTTAAGAGTGAGACCATCGACTATGGCGAAATTGCCAAAGGCAGTGATGGAGTCCGTGTATTTGAATTTACCAATACTGGAACGGCCCCTTTGGTCATTAGCAATGTTAAGTCTAGCTGCGGATGTACCATCCCCAAAAAGCCTGAAGAGCCCATTTTACCTGGAAAGACAGGTCAAATTGAGGTAAAATATGACACCAATAGGGTTGGCCCAATCAGAAAGGCCATTACTGTAACCTCCAATGCCGATACACCTACCAAGGTTCTTAAAATAAAAGGAACGGTAAAGGCGGAAGGAGCCAAATAAGTGGAAAGAAAATTATATTGCAATGAGAAGCCCTGAAAATTTCAGGGCTTTTTCTTTTTTGATCTAATCGTCGTCGAAGACCTTTTTCAGCACAAAAGTGAACAATAGGTCCTTGTTATACCGTTCTATGAGCACCTTGATTCGTTTTCCTTCTTTTTCATTGAGCATTTTAAGGATTTCCTGTAGTTTATAGCGGTGTACCCGTTTGCCGTTCACGGCCAATATTACATCTCCTTCCCGCAATCCAGCCTCTGCTGCGGGACTTCCCGCCCTAATACCGGATACAATGATCTCCGGCACCAAGCTCAACCGGGTTTTGTTTTCCAAGAGAATCTGCACATTACCAAAAGATGAGTTGTCATCTTCCCTTACCACCCCATCTAAACCTGCAATGCTTTCGGCGATATACCGTAGCCCGTTATGTTGAAGGTCGATTCCAGCCAGATTATATTGAAATGGGGTCTTGAAATTCCCATTCTTTTTTAAGGTGACCAGACCACTCTGGTAATCGAAGGTAATATTGAACCGTTTCAGGATTTCACCCCCCACACTTCCGTTTCTATCACCTAAATTTTCTATAAATCCGAAGGATTCACGGTATGGAAAAGCGGCCTTGGCGTCCTTAAGTTCAAAATCTCCGATTCGTACACCGTTAATTTTGGTTCGCTTTCCGAAAATATCACCACTGAGCCCACGTCCCAAGTAATCCTCATAATTCTTTTCCGGGATTTCCAGCCCTTTCTCAGGTTGGTGGAAAAGCCAAAGCGCATCGCTACTGCCTGTATCCACCAATAATTTAACCGGTATGTTTTCAGAATCTTTCATCAAAACCGTTCCCTCAACATAGGCCTTCCTTTTTTCAATGAATATGGGAAGTGTTTGCGATTTTCTGTGCGGTTTGTGTTTATACAGTCTTGGATTGTGAAGTTTGATGTTTTGAGAATTATAGTTGATTTCCACCACAAAATCCCTAAAAATCTCATACCCCAAAATTCCATGCACAGCAACACCCAATGAAGTGGAAAAATTGATGCCTTTGTCCAAGACCACATACAGGTCCTGTGAATAATTCTTGGCTTTTCCCAACTTAAATGCGTTTCCTTGGGAAATTAAAGCCTTCATGGGCTCTCCACCCCCCAATCCTCTAATGGTGACTTCAGATACATTATTGATGGGGATTGAATCTTGATCGGAAAGGTTAAAAAGAATAGGCTTGCTCACTCCTGAGTCCAGTACAAACTTAAGTTCCGTACCATTGATATCGATGGGAATGATGATAATATTGTTGATCAGCTCAAACTTGATTCTCTGGAATTTCTGGTCTTCAGGCAATTTGAATCCTTGCGCCGATGCCAAAAGGGGCGCCAACATTAAAAGAAGCACAAAAAAAAGCCTATTTTTTTTCAATTTACTTACTTCTAAGTGGTTATGTCTACTAAATATACAAAATAAACAAAGACCCTGTTCTTAATTTAACATTCCTGAAAGGATGCAAATAATAGTGCAATGTGTTGTTTTCAACTGTTGGTTTTCCCATTTTTGCCTAAAAATTAGTACATGCCACGTATTTCCAACAAGGGGAGACAAATGCCAGCCTCTCCTATCCGCAAATTGGTTCCCTATGCAGAAAATGCTAAAAAGAGGGGGGTCAATGTCATTCACCTCAATATAGGGCAACCCGACATCAAGACTCCAAAAGTTGCATTGGATGCCGTAAGAAACCACAACATTGAGGTGCTGGCGTACAGTATGACGGAGGGCTCCGAGGAATATCGGGAGAAAATTGCCCAGTATTACGCCAAAAAGGACATTCATGTTACGGCAAATGACATCATTGTGACCACGGGCGGATCCGAGGCGCTTTCCTTTGCCATGGGCACCATTATGGATGCTGATGACGAGATCATCATCCCAGAGCCGTTTTATGCCAATTACAATGGGTTTGCCACCGCATCGGGTGTAAATGTGGTCCCGATTGCCTCATCCATTGATACTAATTTTGCCCTTCCTCCCATTGCGGATTTTGAAAAATTGATCGGTCCAAAAACAAAGGCCATCCTCATCTGCAATCCCGGAAATCCCACGGGGTACCTGTACCGAAAAGAGGAGATACGGCAACTGGCCGCATTGGTCAAAAAACACGATTTGTTCCTTATTTCGGATGAAGTGTACAGGGAGTTCACCTATGATGGCCAACAACATTATTCCATTTTACAGGAAAAAGGCCTTGAAGCCAATGCCATTGTGGTGGATTCGGTTTCTAAAAGATACAGCATGTGCGGGGCACGAATTGGATGCCTGGTATCAAAAAATAGGGATGTGATTCAGACCGCGATGAAATTTGCCCAAGCACGATTATCACCTCCCACATTCGCACAGATTGCCAGTGAAGCTGCTCTGGAAACCCCTCAGTCTTATTTTGATGATGTTATTGAGGAATACGTAACCAGAAGAGATACCCTAGTTTCAGAACTCCAAAAACTGGATGGGGTAAAAGTGGCCGTTCCTCGGGGAGCATTTTATTGTGTGGTGGAATTGCCCATTGACGATGCCGATGATTTTGCCCAATGGCTCCTGGAAGATTTTGAAATTGATGGCAGTACCGTAATGGTTGCCCCGGCAGCAGGGTTTTATGCCACACCCGGTTTGGGAAAAAACCAGATCAGGATTGCCTATGTGCTGGAAAAAAACCAACTTGTAAAGGCCGTACAGATTCTTGGCAAAGCCTTAATACAGTACAATTCCACCAAGTGAACCTACAGGAAAACATATCCTTAAAACACTACAATACCTTTGGTATAGATGTCAAGGCCCGGTATTTTGTGGAAATTACCGGATTGGCCCAATTGCAGAAAATTCTTGAGTTGGAGGCTTATCCCGAAAAATTTATCATCAGTGGGGGAAGTAACATGCTGCTCACCAAGGATATTGATGCTCTTGTGATGCACATCAACCTGAAAGGCATCAGCATTGTTGATGAAAATGAAGATGATGTGGAAATTAAGGTCATGGCCGGTGAAAATTGGCATGAACTGGTTTTGTGGAGTTTGGACAAGGGGTATGGCGGTTTGGAAAACCTTTCGCTCATTCCCGGAAATACGGGAACCGCGCCGATTCAGAATATTGGAGCTTATGGGGTGGAACTCAAAGATGTTTTTGTGAGTTGCTCCGCCATGGAAATGGAAACTGGGGAGCTGGTAGCCTTCGGTCATGATGCTTGTGAATTTGGCTACCGCGATTCCATTTTTAAAAATGAGGCGAAGGGGAAATATATCATCACATCGGTAAACCTAAAATTGACGAAAAAGAACCATACCCTTCATACCGGATATGGATCCATTGAAGCAGAGCTCAAGGAAAAGGGCATTGTACACCCAACCATACGCGATATTTCCAATGCGGTGATTGCCATCCGACAGAGCAAATTGCCCGACCCAAAAAAATTGGGCAACAGTGGAAGTTTTTTTAAAAACCCCGTTATTTCACAGAAGGCCTATGCCAAATTCATAAAAAAACATCCTGGGGCTCCTTTCTACGAGGTGGATGGGGATCAGTATAAAATTCCGGCAGGTTGGCTTATTGAGCAATGTGGTTTCAAGGGAAAACGCTTTGGGGATGCGGGCGTGCATGAAAAACAGGCCTTGGTCCTCGTAAATTATGGAAACGCAACGGGAATGGAAATATGGAAATTGGCCCAACAGATACAAAAAGAAGTAGCTGAAAAGTTTAAGATTAAAATTCAACCTGAGGTGAACATCATAAAATAACCCCCGCATTGAAACAATAACGGGGGTTATACCAAACCAAACTAACCAAAATTATATATATCGTATGAGCTTAAACGCCCTTTCTTTTCAATTTCAAAGCCGGTAAATAAAGCTTTTTCTACCTTAGCTTTGTTGTATATACGATATAAACCCTATTTTAGATTTCAGCCCCTTAAAATTTTACCCTATTGCACCCTAAATGAGCACACTGATTGAGAGACATATTGTTTCACTACTGGCAGAGAAGGACGATAAAGCCATATCCTTATTGTATGAAAACTACGGGGATACACTCTTTGGTGTGGCCTACAAAGTAGTAAAAGATGGAGATTTGGCCCAGGATGTACTTCAGGAAAGTTTCATCAAAATCTGGAAAAAAGCCGATACCTATGATGCTTCCAAGGCCAAACTTTTTACGTGGTTGTTCCGGATTACCCGGAATACCGCCATCGATAAATTGAGAAGTATAAATAATAAATCGGACAAGGAAGTCCAAATCGACGTTTCAGACGTATATAACCTAGGAGTGAGTGGGATTAGTCCCGAACATCTGGATGTCCAAGAAAACCTGCACAAAATAGAGGAAAAGTACAGAATTGTTCTTGAAGCCCTATTTTTTGAAGGAATGACGCAGCAAGAGGCAAGTGACGAACTGGACATTCCCCTGGGGACCATCAAATCAAGGTTGAAGATCGGTCTACGGGAACTTGGAAAGATTTACGGTACAACCATGACCTTACTTCTATTGCTAAACATATTGCCATGAAGGAAAAAGTAAAAACATTTTTGGATTCGGACATACTCGAAAAATATTTGGTTGGAGATGCTTCAAAAGAGGAAACGCTCCAGGCGGAACGTTACATTGCCATGTATCCTGAGGTAAGGGATACGTACAATGAACTTCAAGATAATTTGGAGAATTTTGCCAAGTTGTATGCCAAGAAAACCCCGGAAGGGCTCAAGGAAATCATTATTGCCAGCGCAAAACAGGAAAAGGCCGTCTTTAAAAGGTTCTATAAATATGCCATTGCTGCCAGTGTGGCCATTATGCTCTTCGCCGGATCTTCCTATTTCTTCTGGAGCCAAAACCAAAGCCTTCAAGAAGAAAATACCCTGGTCACCAACAAAATCAAGTATTTGGAGGACAATATGAAGGACCAACTGGAAGACATGCGCAACCAGTTCATCGTCCTTAACAACCCCGACACCCGAAAGTATCAAGTAAAAGGCGAAAGGGAAGGAAAGGAACTCAAGGCCATCGCCTATATCAACCCCGTCAAAAAACTGTCGTACATCAATGTGAGCAATGTTCCCCAACTACCGGAGAACAAATGTTTTCAAATGTGGGCAGAAGTCAATGGAGAGCTGGTAAACTTGGGTGTCATCAAAGAATTTGATGACAAGGACAAACTTCTTGCCCTACCCTATGCGGACAAGGCCGTAGGTTACATCACCATTGAACCTGAAGGTGGAAACACCTCTCCATCGGTGGAAAATATTGTGGCCAACATCAACTTTTAAGACATCCAGCACCTAAAGTATCCCTAAATCCTAACGCTTTAGTTGGGTATTTTGTACCTTTGTACAAAAGTTGGATATGAAGTTAGTATTGTTGACCATTGCTCTATTGGCATTGGCATTTGCAGGAATAGCCATTAAAATCTGGGGTAAAAAAGACGGAAAGTTTGCAGGGACATGCGCAAGCCAAAATCCCTACTTGAACAAGGAAGGGGAAGCTTGTGGTTTCTGCGGAAAGCAGCCGGATGAGCAAGAATGCAAAAGAGACACCATGCCAGAACTTCAGTAAGCCTCCTTTTGCAACCCATACCGCAAAATCACATTTTTGGAGAAAACTGAGCAATCCATCAAGGAAAACATTCAAAAGGCCAAAGAAGGCAATCAAATTGCCTTTAGCACACTACTGGACACTTTTTGGAACGATGTTTATGGATTTCAGTTGATGAGGACCAAAAATGAAAACGATGCTGAGGACATCACCATCCGCACCTTTTCAAGAGCCTTTGACAAGATAGACACCTATGATGACACCTATGAGTTCAAGACATGGCTCATTACCATATCCAAAAACCTGCATGTAGACCTCATCCGAAAAAGAAAGCGTAGTCTTTTGGATGAAATGGAGTCCAAAGGAGACGAGGTAAAACGAGTATTAGACGAAACCCCGTCCGTGGAAGACCGACTGATCACGGAGCAGAACCTGGCCAACTTATTGCAGGACATCAAAAAATTAAAGCCCCACTATCAAAAAGTCATCAATCTCCGATATTTCAACGAATTGAGCTATGCCGATATCGCCAAAGAACTCAATGAACCCGTAAACAATATCAAGGTAAAGCTCTTGCGTGCCAAAAAGCTTTTGGCCGAAATCATCAAAAAAAAGTGAGCCGTTCCCACGGTGCAAGTTTCCTTCCCAGTTTCGTATCTTTGTAAATCAAATTTTGTTGTATGAGCACAAGCGTAGCGGAAAACGTACATCCACCAAAAGGAAAACCAAAATGGCTTAGGGTAAAGCTCCCCACAGGAAAGAAATATACCCAATTGAGAGGCCTTGTGGACAAGTATGACCTACATACCATCTGCACTTCGGGAAGTTGCCCCAATATGGGCGAATGCTGGGGAGAGGGCACTGCTACCTTTATGATCTTGGGGAACATTTGCACCCGTTCCTGTGGATTCTGCGGTGTAAAAACCGGAAGACCGGAAAGCGTGGACTGGGCAGAGCCCGAAAAAGTGGCGCGCTCCATTAAGATCATGAACATTAAACATGCCGTGCTTACTTCCGTAGATAGGGACGATTTAAAAGATATGGGTTCCATCATCTGGGCCGAGACCGTTAAGGCCGTCAGAAGAATGAACCCAGAAACCACCATGGAAACCCTAATTCCCGATTTTCAAGGAATTGAATCCCATTTGGATAGAATATTGGAAGTGGCCCCCGAGGTTATTTCCCATAATATGGAAACCGTTAGAAGGCTCACGAGAGAAGTCCGGATTCAGGCCAAATATGACCGAAGCTTGGAAGTATTGAACTATTTGAAGAAAAATGGGGCCAATCGGACCAAATCCGGGATTATGTTGGGCTTGGGTGAAGAGGAAGATGAGGTCATTGCCACCATGGAAGACTTGAGAAAGGTAGATGTTGATGTGGTGACCATTGGGCAGTATTTGCAGCCTTCAAAAAAACACCTCCCCGTAAAAGAGTTCATATTGCCCGAACAGTTCAAAAAATATGAGGAAATTGGATTGGAAATGGGCTTCAGGCATGTAGAAAGTGGCGCGCTGGTGCGATCATCCTACAAGGCCCATAAACATATACACTAGGTCGTGACCTACCCACCCTATTATGAAAAACATTGTAATCGGCATAAATGGCTTTGGCCGAATTGGAAGGACACTTTTCAGACTTCTACAAAATCATCCCCATATCACCGTTGCGGCCATCAACGATTTGGCCGATGCAAAGACCTTGGCCCATCTCCTCAAATATGACAGTATCCATGGCCAACTCACTGCTGATGTGGGTTCCGATGGCAATCATATTACGGTAAATGGAAATAAAATCAGGGTTCTCAACCATCAGCATCCCAAAGAAATCGACTGGAAAGCACATGGCGTTGACCTTGTAGTGGAAGCCACTGGAAAATTCAAAACAAGGCAAGATTTGGAGTTTCACCTGAAAAATGGGGCCAAAAAAGTGATTCTTTCCGTACCTCCGGAGGATGAATCCATAAAAATGGTGGTTTTAGGCGTAAATGAAGGGCTTATCGACGCAGAAGATGATATTATCTCCAACGCTTCCTGTACCACCAACAATGCCGCTCCCATGATTAAAGTGGTACACGAACTATGCGGGATTGAACAGGCCTATATCACCACGATTCATTCCTATACTTCGGACCAAAGACTGCACGATGGCCCCCATCGCGACCTAAGAAGGTCCAGGGCGGCAGCACAGTCCATTATTCCCACCACAACCGGAGCAGCAAAAGCTTTGACAAAGATTTTCCCAGAACTGTCTGATGTTATTGGAGGATGTGGCATTCGGGTTCCTGTGCCCAATGGTTCCCTTACGGACATCACTTTTAATGTTAAAAAGGAGACCTCAATTGAAGAAATAAATGCTACCTTTAAGAGGTATGCTGAAAATGGATTGAAAAACATACTCTTTTATACTGAAGACCCCATTGTTTCCATCGATATAAACAATAGTTATCATTCTTGTACGTTTGATTCTTTGATGACATCCGTTATTGGTAGAATGGTGAAGATCATTGGATGGTATGACAATGAAACTGGATATTGCTCCAGAATTGTTGATTTAATAGCTTTGCTTATTAAGAAAAATTACGTTTGACCTCGAACTTACTATACAAATGGATTGGTGCTAAGACGCTGTTTCTGCTGTGCATGCTACTATGCACCCAAGTTCTCTTTGGTCAAAACCAAAACGATATCAGTTCCACGGCCAAAGTACAGGCCATCTTTGATAAATTCACAGAGTATAGGCATCAAAACAAAATAGACAAGGCCCTTGAAACCTTGGATGAAGCCGCCAATATTGCAGAAAACAATGAGGATGTAAAGCTATTGCTGGACACCTATCACCAATATGCCCGATTATTTCTGGAGGAAGGTGACAGGGAAACCGCCATTTTTTATTGGGACAGGGCCAGTATTCTGCTAAAGGACATTTCCTATTCATACGGCCAAGCCTTTCACCTGTATTTGGATGCCGCACTTCGTTTTGAGGAGGGCAATAACTTTCAATCCTTAAAATCATTGGAAGAATCAAGAATGTTGAGCAACAACAGGAATCTCAGCAATAACATCCTCCTTTTGGAAGCCTATATTTTCACGAACATCGAAAAATATGACGATGCCATAAAAAACCTCCATGCCCTTATTGTAAATTCAGATGATAAGGAAAGGGCCTATCTGGCAACTCAAGCAAACCTCCAATTGGCCAGGATAAGTACCAAAATGAACGATGCTGAAGAAGGTATTGTCCATTCAAAGGCAGCGCTGGAATTGGCAGAAAAGCATGGATTTGCCAAGGAAATACGGGCAGCCAACGAAGAGTTGTCCTCTATTTATGAGGTCAAGGGCCAATACAATGAAGCCCTAAAGTACAATAGGGCACTGGAAAAGATAAAAGATTCCATCTTTAACATAGAAAAGGCCAAACTGGACGCCAATACCGCAGACAAAATACGGTTTGAGCACCAAATGAACGAAATAAACAAGCTCACGGCCAAGAATGAGGAGCTGAGCGAATCCAAAAACCGCTCAGAGATCACTGCGATATTGACCTCTGCATTTTTGACCATAATCTCCTTGCTGGCCGTATCCCTTTTCAGGAACAACCAAATCAAGCTTAAGACCAACGATCTGTTGTACACCAAGAACAAGGAACTGGAGTTGGCCAGGGATTCTGCGGTCTCCGCCATGGAGGCCAAGACCAATTTCCTCTCTACGGTTACCCATGAACTTCGCACCCCCTTATATGCGGTAACGGGGCTCACACACCTGTTGTTGGAGGAAAACCCGGCCGAGCACCAAAAAGAACACCTGAAATCATTGAAGTTTTCGGGGGAATATTTGTTGAATTTCATCAATGACATTCTTCAGATCAATAAAATAGATGCTGATAAACTGGAACCGCTGAGCATTGAGTTCAAGCTGGAAAAAGTGCTTGCCGATGTTGTGGATTCCTTGCAGCAAAATGCAAATGAGAACAAATCCAAGCTCGTTTTGGATTATGACCCCAATATCCCCCAACAGCTTCTTGGTGACCCTATCAAATTGTCCCAAATCTTTATGAATCTTGTGGGGAATGCGCTTAAATTCACTAAAAATGGCAAAGTGGAGGTCATTGCCAAATTGTTGAAAAAAGAAGAAGATCAAGTAAAACTCTATTTTGAGGTCAGAGATAACGGTATTGGAATTTCCGAAGACCAACAGAAAAACATCTTTGACAGTTTTGAGCAAGGTTCCATCCAAATCAATCGCGAATATGGTGGTACCGGCCTTGGCCTTACCATAGTAAAAAGTTTGCTCGGGCTCTTTGGAAGTACCATTCACTTGGAAAGTGAACTGGGCCATGGAAGTTCCTTCTTCTTTGAAATGGATCTAAAATGTGATGATAAAGCACTTGATGAAATCGCCTTTGAACTCAATCCTGAAGAATTTGACTTTAAAGGACTACATATATTGATCGTGGAAGACAACAAGATCAACCAGGTCATCACCAAAAAAATGCTCACCAAAAAAGAGATTACCTGCGACATTGCAAACAACGGTAACGAGGCCATTGACATGGCCAAAGCAAACACGTATGATTGCATCCTCATGGACATCCACATGCCAGGGATCAGTGGTGAGGAAGCCACGCGCCAAATCCGAAAATTTGATCCAGATATCCCCATTATTGCGTTGACCGCAATTTCCTTGGATGACAGTTTGGAGAGTTTTTACAAAGCGGGCTGCAATGATGTGGTCACCAAACCCTTTAAACCAGAGGTGTTCTACCAAAAAATTGGTGAAAATATCTTCAAGCGAAAAATGCAAGGTTTGGTCTAAACCAGACTTTTAATGGTTTTTTCCAAAAAAACTTTGTCCTCAGCACTAAAGCTATGGGCAATTTCCACATAAAACAGGTTTTTCACCATACCCTTTAAGCGCACATAATCCTTTTCAGTGGTCAAGATCAGCTCATGATCCTTGAATTGCTGCACATCTTTTTCCGAGAAATTGTGGTGGTCCCCAAACGCAAAATGGGTAAACACCAACCCCAAAGACTTTAAATAGTTTACCAAGGGTTCTGGTGATGCAATGCCCGTAACCAATGCCATTTTCTTCGCCTTAATTGCAGAAAAATCCAAATTTTCAACTTTCCCACCTTTAAGCAGTTGATCATATTCCAATTTGGAAAACAATACCTTTTGGTGCGGTAAGGGCTTTAGCCTGTCAATAATTGCTCTCTGTTCTTCCTCCGATAATAACACCGGGCATTTGGTGACAATAATGATATTGGCGCGCTTAGCTTCCCTTTTAGCATCCCTCAGGTTTCCGGTGGGGAGGTACCAATCATCAGCATATAGTTGTCCGTATGCCGTCAGCAGTATGGAAAAATCGGGCTTTACCCTTCTATGCTGAAATGCATCATCCAACAAGATTATTTCAGGTTTTACAGTATTCTCCAACTGGGTAATCCCATTTCTTCGGTCTGCATCCACCGCCACGGTGATTTCAGGAAATTTTTGGTGCAATTGGTAGGGCTCATCGCCCAAATCCAAGACATCACTGTTCGTATCGGCCACTAAAAATCCTTTGGATTTCCGTTTATACCCACGGCTCAGCACTGCAATTTTATGTCCCTTGAGCAACCGGACCAGATATTCAATCATCGGGGTTTTTCCTGTACCGCCAACACTTAAATTGCCCACGCATACTGTTGGCGTTTGGTACGATTTGGATTTCATTACACCGGTGTTATAGAAAAAGTTCCGTATATGCACCACCAAGGCATAGACCAAAGAAAACGGAAACGCTATTTTGCGAAGCAATTGCAGCATGGGGACGAAAATATAATATTTTATCTTTAGCCTACTTAAGAAACACCAAATGACCGTAAAGGATATTACAAAAGTACTGGAAGAGTTGGCTCCTTTGGCACATGCAGAGGATTTTGACAACGTTGGATTATTGGTAGGGGACCAAAACATGACCGTAAGTGGCGTTTTGGTCACTTTGGACACGCTGGAAAACGTTGTGGACGAAGCCATTGCAAAGAAATGTAATCTCATCGTCAGTTTTCATCCCATCATCTTTTCAGGGCTCAAAAAGCTCACAGGAAGCAATTATGTGGAACGAGTGGTGCTAAAAGCCATTGCCAACAACATTGCCATTTACAGCATGCACACGGCCTTGGACAACAGCAAAAATGGGGTCAATGCCAAGATTTGTGAGGTTTTGGGCATCAAAAATCCACAAATTCTAATTCCCAGGGCAGGCACCATTAGAAAACTGACCACCTACGCCCCTAACGGTGAATCAGAAACCATAAAGTCGGCCCTTTTTGGTGCGGGAGCGGGTGAGATTGGAAAATACAGCAATTGTAGCTTTAGTTTGGAGGGCAAAGGGAGTTTTATTGCTGGTGAAGAAGCCAATCCCAGCGTTGGAAAAATTGGTGAGATCCATGTGGAGAAAGAAACGCAGATCAATGTGATTTATTCTTTTGAAAAAGAACAACAAATTTTGAATGCCCTTTTCAATGCTCATTCCTATGAGGAGGTGGCCTATGAAATCTCTTCCTTGGAAAATAGCAACCAAGATTTAGGTATGGGCATGGTAGGCTCACTGGAGACTGAAATGGATGAGGTTGATTTTTTGCAATTCGTCAAGAAGAAAATGAACGCATCGGTGGTCCGCCATTCCAAATTGCTTGGCAAAAAGGTGAGAAAAGTAGCTGTTTTGGGCGGAAGTGGTGCCTTTGCCATTTCAGCAGCCAAAAAATCCCAGGCTGATATTTTCGTTACTTCGGACCTTAAATACCACCAGTTTTTTGAGGCCGAAAACCAGCTTGTGCTAGCCGATATTGGGCACTTTGAAACTGAGCAGTTTACAAAAGATTTATTGGTTGATTATCTTACAAAAAAAATTCCTAATTTTGCAGTCTCTTTATCGGAGAGTATAACAAATCCCATCAAGTATTTATAAATAATATGGCGAACAAAAAAGAAAGCACCGTGGAAGAAAAACTGAGAGCGTTGTACGATCTTCAGCTCATTGATTCCAGGGTCGATGAAATACGCAATGTAAGAGGAGAACTCCCATTGGAAGTACAGGACTTGGAAGATGAGGTATTGGGTCTAAAAACCCGTCTGGACAAACTAAAAACGGATGTGGAGACCATCAATTTCGAGATCACTGCCAAGAAAAACCTCATTGAGGAATCCAAAACGCTTATTAAAAAATACGCCGAGCAACAAAAGAATGTACGAAACAGCCGGGAGTTCAACTCGTTGAGCAAGGAAGTGGAGTTCCAGGAATTGGAAATTCAATTGGCTGAAAAGAACATTAAAGAATTCAAGGCACAGATTGAGCAGAAAAAAGAAGTGATTGCTGACACCAAAGAAAAACTATCGGAGCGTGAAGGTCACTTGAAGCACAAAAAAGGGGAATTGGATGCCATTCTTGCCGAAACGGAAAAAGAGGAAAAGGCCCTTTTGAAAAAATCAGAGGAATACGAGGAAAAAATCGAGGACCGTTTGGTTCAGGCCTACAAAAGAATCCGAACCAATGTTAAAAATGGTTTGGCCGTAGTTCCCGTGGAACGGGGTGCTTCCGGAGGTTCTTTCTTCACCATTCCACCGCAAGTTCAGGTGGAAATCGCTTCCCGCAAAAAAATCATTACGGATGAGCACAGTGGAAGAATCTTGGTAGACCCACTTTTGGCAGAAGAAGAGCAAGAAAGAATGCAGGATTTGTTTGCAAAACTCTAAGTTGCATTTCCCTATAAAACAAAAAGCCACTTTATAAGTGGCTTTTTTTATTGCGCTTCTGTGTCATTTTTGAAATGGGCAAAGGGAGCCTAAAAAAATTTCTAACTATCTTCCAAGAGTTCCAGGATCTTGTTTTCAACTTCCTTGGTTTCCCATTCTTCTGCAATATTCGGCATTTTCAACACCTCTTGCATGATTTCTTCCTGCCTGTCCCCTATCGCCAATGCCTCAGCATACGGTCTCTCTGAAAAAGTGACCCTACTGTACACCGGAATCCATTTATCTGGGTGCTTTGAGGAAAACCATTTCTCAATCTTTTTTTGCAACAGAAATTTAGGGTCGGCGGTTTTACTGCTCATCTCCACAAAATTGCGGTAACTCAATTCTGCGATGGCATCGGCATTGGGTTTGCGCTTTTCCTGATATTGCCTAAAAATGGTTTCCCAATCGTCGCCATGGGTCTCCATGAGTTCATTCAACACATAAATATCTTCAAAACCGGCGTTCATGCCCTGCCCATAAAACGGAACTATGGCATGGGCGGAATCCCCCACCAAAGCCACCTTGTCCCAATAGGTCCATGGGTAGCATTTCATGGTGACCATGGCACTGGTGGGATTTTTGAAAAAATCCTGGGATAGGTTTTCAATGTTCTTTTTCACATTGGGGAAATAGGTCCTAAAAAAGCTCCTGGCCTCATCTTCAGTAGTGATGCTTTCAAAGGAAATTTCTCCTTCAAAAGGCAAAAACAGCGTACAGGTGAAACTTCCATCGATATTGGGCATGGCAATAAGCATGAACTTGCCCCTTGGCCAAATATGAAAGGAGTTTTTGTCCAATTTATGGGTGCCATCTTCATTGGCGGGAATGGTCAGCTCCGTATACCCTACATCGATGAAATCTTGGGAATAGTCAAATCGGCTTCGCCGCTGCATTTTGTGCCGCACCCGGGAAAAAGCACCATCACACCCAAAAATAATATCGTACTGATATTCTTTCCACTCACTTTTTTCTGACTCCCCTGTATAGATTTTGGCCTCGGGAAGATCTACATCCCACACTTTTTCGTTGAATCTGAAAACAGTTCCGGCTTCCTCGGCCAGATCAATCATTTTTTTATTGAGGATTCCCCGGGAAATGGACCAAATGGCCTCTCCTTCCTTCCCATATTTTTGAAAATAGACCGGTTTTTCATTTACGTGCATCGCTCGCTTGTCCAATGGAAGGGCAATTTCTTTGATACGGTCTTCCAACCCCACCTTTCGCAAGGAACGCCACCCCCTGTTGCTCATGGCCAAGTTAATGGAGCGGCCTGAAAATTTGATGGTCCTAATATCGGGCCTACGATCAAAAACCGTAACCGAATGTCCTCTTTTACGTAGATAAATGGCCAAAAGCGAACCCACCAATCCGGAACCGATGATGGCTATTTTTTTAGAAGTCTGTGTCATAAATGCCGAATGGCGAATTCCGATTAAGCTGTAAAAATACGGAAATTGGGTGGCATAAACTGTTTTAAGGGAGCAAGGCAGAAAATCAATATGTTACAAAAAAGACAAACAGCAGGTAGGCCGCTATTTTTCATTTTAACACTTCCTTAAGGTCTTCTGGCATCCATCTTGACGTATATATATTGAATATTCCGCTTCGGCGTCCATATATATGCAAAAAGTCCTTCCCAAAAACTTGCGAAGGACTTTTTTCCTTTTTAAGACAATCTATTTCTTATTTTAAGATTTCATCCACTATGCCATACTCCACGGATTCTTCGGCACCCATCCAATAATCCCGATCAAAATCCTTCATGACCTTTTCAAAAGATTGGCCACAGTTATCCGCTAAAATTTGCGCGCCCAGTTCCTTGGTCTTGATAATTTCCTTGGCCTGAATCTCTATATTGGAGGCCTGGCCACGTGCACCACCACTGGGTTGGTGTATCATTACCCGGGCATGGGGCTGGATAAATCGCCTCCCCTTCTTTCCAACGGATAGAAGAATGGACCCCATGGATGCCGCCAAACCGGAACAAACCGTTGAAACGGGGCTTTTAAGCTGTTTTATGGTGTCATAAATAGCAAAACCAGAAGTTACATACCCCCCTGGGCTATTGATGATCAACTGAATTTCCTTGTTATTTATCATATCTAAGTAGAGCAAACGATCTATAACGTGCTTTGCAGAATCATCATCAACCATTCCCCACAAAAACACTTTGCGATCTTCCAACAATTTTTCTTGGATCAATTCTTGAACCTTAACTTTCTTT